>NZ_JBHXUW010000008.1:0-42005 GCF_042672475.1 Streptomyces sp. NPDC127177 | reverse complement strand
GAGGGGGGCTGTCCAACGACCTACTCCGACGGCCGCGCTGCGTCGTGATCGTCCCCTGCGTCGGGCGCGCGGCGGCGCGGCATCACCCCCCCCCCCCCCCCCCCGTTCCGGTCGGTTCCTCAGGCCGTGGCCACCGCGAAGATGTGGATCACACCCCCCTCCGTGGTGGACGGCAGGGTCACGCTCGCCAGCTGCTTGCCCGCCTGGAGCTTGACCGGCGCGGTGGAGAACACCTCGGTGCCCACCGGGTCCGCGCCGCCGCCCTGGACGTCGCGGTACTCGGTGTGCACCGCGACCGTGTTGCCGAAGGACGGCTCCTCCGAGCCGCCGCCCAGCGTCCAGTCACTGAAACCGATCTCCGCCTGCTGCGTGGTGCCGTCGGTGTACGTCAGCGTCGCCGTGCCGGATGCGGAGCCCTCGGCCGCGCTGCCCAGCAGGCTGAGCTCGGTGTCCCCGGCGGCGGAGGGGACCTTCATCACCTGCGGATCGGTTCCGGCCACCTCGATGTTGTCCGGCTCCCCGGCACCCACCTTCGGCCAGTCGAAGTCGAAGCCGCCGGACGAGACCGTGCCGCCCGCTGTCGCACCCGCGTCGGCGAGTGCCTTGGCCGAGTAACTCCAGCCCTCACCGTCGAAGTTGGCCTGCGGATTGTCGTCGTCCGCCGAGATGGCCGTGCTGTTGCGGTTCCACAGCATGCTGTTCTTCTCGGCGACGGTCACCGCTGCCGAGGTCTTCGGCAGCTCCTCGCCCGTGGACGACTTCAGCGTCACCGGGACCGTGTAGTGGCCCTCGGCCGTGTCATCGGCGGCCGACACGCTGAGCTTCGCGCTCACCGAACCCCGCGCGGGGACCGTGAAATCGCCTTCCGACGGGGTGACGGTGACACCGGCCGGCGCCTTCGCCGTCCAGTGCACGGTGGTGGCCTTCGTCTCGATGCTCTGCACCTTGACCGTCGTCTCCGCGCTGCCGGACCCCGGCTCGACCTTCAGCTGCTCGGGGGTGGCGCCGGTGAAGTACTTCAGACCGCCGCCGGGGAAGGAGGGCGGGGCGTCGGCCTTCGCGGTTCCCCAGGTGGTGTCCGCCGTCGAGCCGAGGGTGTAGTCCAGCCTGCCGCCACGGGTGACGAGCGACGCGGGCACCCACGGCTTCGTGGACGTCCGGCCGTTGACCTTCAGGCCGTGGATGTAGGTGTTGTCCGCGGACGCGGCGGGCGCGTCGACGGTGATCGTCTTTCCGTGCCCGGTGTGCACCACCGCGTGCGGGAACAGCGGTGCGGACAGTGTCAGATCGGCCCGGCTCGGGTTCTGCGGATACATCCCCAGAGCCGAGAAGACGTACCAGGACGACATGGTCCCCGCGTCGTCGTTGCCCGGAATGCCACCCGGGGTGTCGGTCCACAGCTGGTCCATCTCCGCGCGGACCGTCTCCTGCGTCTTGTACGGGGCCCCCAGGTAGTCGTACAGGTAGGGGGCGTTGATGTCGGGCTCGTTGGTCGCGTCGTAGCGCGTGTCGTCCTTCGCCGAGAAGTCGAACTTCCCGTCCGGGGTGCGGAAGAAGGCGTCCAGCCGCTTCACCGCCGTGTCGTCGCCGCCCATCGCGCCGGCGAGGCCCGCCACGTCCGAGTAGACCATCCAGGTGTACCGCGCGCTGGACCCCTCGACGAAGCCGCTGCCGGTGCCCGGTGTGAAGGTCCCCGCCCAGGTGCCGTCGGACTTGCGGTCGCGGATGTAGCCGCCCTGCGGGGTGGCGTTGGCGTCGAAGACGTTCGTCCAGTTGCCCGAGCGGTCCAGGAACTTCTTCGCGTCCGCGGTCCGCCCGGTCTGCCGGGACAGCTCGGACAGTCCGTAGTCGGCCGCCGCGTCCTCCAGCGTCTCGGCCGCGCCGCCCCAGCAGTGGCAGTTGTCCGCCGGCACGTAGCCGAGCTCCAGATACTTGTCGAGCGCGGGCCGCTGGCCCACGCACTCGACGTTGCAGCCGGAGCTGTCGGAGTCGTTCGCCGTGGGCACGGTGGCCGCCTCGACGAGGGACTTCAGGGCGCCCTTGACGTCGAAGTCATGGCCGCCGAACGCGTAGATCCCGGCGAGGGCGGCGTCGGACGGATCGCCCGACATCACGCTCGTCTTGCCGTTCTCCAGCAGCCAGCGGTCCCACTCGCCGCCGCGCTGGCCCGCGTAGTTGTAGAGAGACTGCGCGTAGTCGCTGCCCGCCTTCGGGTTGAGCAGCGTCATCAGCTGCACCTGTGCCCGGTACTGGTCCCATCCGGAGAAGGTGCCGTACTGGGCCTTCTGCCCCTTGGCGAGCCGGTGCGGCTCGCGGTCGGCGCCGAGGTAACGGCCGTCCACATCGCTGGTCAGGGTGGGTTCCAGCATGGAGTGGTAGAGCGCGGTGTAGAAGGTGGAGCGCTGGGCGTCGGTGCCGCCGCCCACCTCGACCGACTTCAGCGTCCTGTTCCAGACATCGGCGGCCTGGCCCCTGACGGAGTCGAAGCTCTTGCGGGGCCCGTTCTCCGCGCGGAGGTTGGCCTCGGCGTTCCGCGGGCTGACGTAGGAGACGGCGACCTTGGCGCCGGCCTCGGTGGTGCCGTCCGCGAAGGTGATGTAGGCGCCGGAGCCCTTGCCCTCGACGGCGTTGCCGGACGAGCTGTACCCCGTACCGCCGGAGGCCGAGGTGGAGCCGGCCTTCACCTCGCCGTCCGTCCAGGTGCCGACCTTCGCGAACGCCTTGTCGAAGTGGGCGGTGAAGTACAGCGTGTAGAGGTCCTTGCGGTTGTTCGCGCTCTGCGGACCGCAGAAGTTGCCCGCGGTGACGGAGCCCGTCACCGTCCGCGCGGCCTTGTCGATCCTGACGGTGGCGCCGGTGCTGCCGCTCTCCGAGTTCGAGGTGCGGAAGAGCATGCTGGCGGGCTTGTCCGCCGGGAAGCCGAACTTGCCCGAGCCGGTCCGCGCGGTCGTGGTGAGCGCGGCGGAGGCGCCACTCGCCAGGCCGACCTTGTAGTAGCCCGGCGACGCGGTCTCGTCGGAGTGCGAGAAGGTGTCGGCGTACTTGGCGTCGGTGGTGTCCGCGGTGGGCGAGGAGTCGACGTCACCCACGTACGGCATGATCGGGATGTCCCCGTTCGCCCCGGAGCATCCGACACCGTTGAGATGGGTGAGACTGAAGCCGCGGATCTTCGTCGCGTCGTACTGGTAGCCGCCGGGCGCGGGTGTCGAGACCTGCTTGCCCTTCGAGTTCTGGGGGCTCCAGGCCAGCATGCCGAACGGCTGCACGGCTCCCGGGTAGGTGTTGCCCGCGTTGGACGTGCCGATCAGCGGATTGACGTACGACACGGGATTCCTGACGGTGCCGTGCGGGGAGGCCGCCGTGGCGGGGGCGGCCGTTGCGGCTATTCCCGCCGCGGCCATGGCGGCGACCGCGACCGAGCTGATGGCTCTGAGTCCGGTGCGCGTCCGGTGGTTGTGCGTGTCTGACACCGTTCCTGCCCTTCGTGTATGACGGACCGTCAACGAGGTGGGAGCGGGCGCGCCGTGGCCACTCCGGAACGGCGTCGCTCCGACAACGTTGTCAGCGACGTGAGGATGCTCCTCCTGCTGCTCCGGGGTGTCAAGGATTCCCGGAACCCGGCGGTCCGGACCGGAAGGGGCGCGGGGGGAGGGGCATCCGGGCGAAAGGTGCATACGCCACGCATTGCCTGTGGGTGCGTGAGGGGCCGTCGTGGGCGCGGGTTTACGGGAG
This sequence comes from Streptomyces sp. NPDC127177, assembly GCF_042672475.1. Taxonomy (NCBI): domain Bacteria; kingdom Bacillati; phylum Actinomycetota; class Actinomycetes; order Kitasatosporales; family Streptomycetaceae; genus Streptomyces; species Streptomyces sp. NPDC127177. The sequence continues at coordinate 38,273 of NZ_JBHXUW010000008.1, read as the reverse complement.
GGGGGAGTCATGACTACGGTGCGGGGAATGTTCCGCAGTCGCCGCACTCCCGTAAACCCTCTAAGACGAGCGATGGTGCACACGGGTTCCATCGTTGAGGGGGGAGAACTCCGTGAGTGATTCACCGCGGTCGTCCGAATACCGCCCGGCTGCGGGCCATCCCGGTACCGGCACGATGGAACGCGAGTCCGAAGGGCCCCGGTCCGCACCTCTTCAGCGCGTGGCAGCTGCCAAGACCGGTGGCGACGGAACGCGGGACGCGTTCTTCGACAACGCCAAGTACCTGGCGATCGTGCTGGTCGCGATGGGGCACGCATGGGAGCCGTTGCGGGGTGACAGCAGGACGGCGGCCGCCCTGTACATCACCGTCTACGCGTTCCACATGCCCGCGTTCATCGTGATCTCCGGCTACTTCTCGCGCGGTTTCGACGCGAGCCCGAACCGGATCAGACGGCTGGTCACGGGTGTGGCCGTGCCGTACCTGATCTTCGAGGTCGCGTACACCGCCTTCAAGTGGACCGCGGGTGGCGACCCGGACTATCCGGTCAGTCTGCTCGATCCGTGGTACCTGACGTGGTTCCTGGTCGCTCTGTTCGTATGGCGGCTGACCACGCCCCTGTGGCGGATCGTCCGGTGGCCGCTGCCGCTCTCCCTCGCGATCGCGGTCCTGGCCTCGGTGTCGCCCGGCATCGGTGACGACCTGGACCTGCAGCGCGTTCTGCAGTTCCTGCCGTTCTTCGTGCTCGGCCTGGTCCTGCGGCCCGAGCACTTCCGGCTCGTACGCCGGCGGGAGGCCCGGGTCCTGGCGGTGCCGGTCCTCGCTGCCGCGCTGGTCTTCGCCTACTGGGCGGCTCCCCGGATGACCGCCGCCTGGTTCTACCGCCGTGACAGTGCCCAGGAACTGGCGGATCCCGCCTGGACCGGTGCTGTCATGACGCTCGCCATGTTCGGCTGCTCGGTGGTCCTCGTCGCCTGCTTCCTCGCCTGGGTGCCGCGCCGCCGGATGTGGTTCACGGCTCTCGGCGCGGGCACCCTGTACGGCTACCTCCTGCACGGGTTTCTCGCCAAGGGGTCCCGCTTCTGGGGCTGGTACGACGCCCCGTGGATCCAGACACCGCTGGGCCGGATCGGGCTGACCCTGATCGCCGCCGCGGTGATCACCGTGCTGTGTACGCCACCGGTGCGGCGGATCTTCAGGTTCGCGATGGAACCGGAGATGGGACGGGCCTTCAAGGCGCCCGAGCCCACACCCCGGTCCGCGTCGCGACCGGGTGCCGGGGGGTCGCGTCGCGGATCGTCCCCTGGGAGCGGGCAGGAGCACCACGCGGTCGCGGTCCACGAGGGCGTGCCGTGCGTGGACGGCACGCCCCCGCGAACCGGGTGACCCGGCACGCCCCGCCGTGAGCCGGGAGCCCCTGGGGCCGACAGCCCTCAGCCGACAGTCCTCAGAGGTCGAATTCGGCCGGCGAGATCCCGGCCGCGAAGCACGCCTCGCGGACCACGGCCCGCTCGTTGTCGTCGAAGTCGCCGTCGGCGCCCCCGATGACGATGCCGATCTGGATGACCGCCCGCGCCTCGGTGGGCTTCTTGCTCACCTTGCCGACGATCTGGAGGAGGCTGACCTTCCCGAAGCCGAAGTCGGCCGTCAGCTGCTGGCAGTAGTCGTCGAACCGGCGCTGCAGATCCTCCGCGGGGAAGTTCCGCAGTACCTCGTTCCCCGCGATCAGGGAGGCCACCCGCTGCCGTTCGGAGGCGTCGATGGAGCCGTCGGCCGCAGCCACGAGGGCGCAGACGGCCATGCTCGCGTCGCGGAAGGCCCCGCTCTTCAGGTCGTTCTTCTTGGCGTTGAGCTGCGTCTGCATCGTCGAGGCCGAGTCCTTGATGCGGTCCCACAGTGCCATTCGAAATGCTCCAGAGTCGGTCGGAGTGGTGAGTACGGGCCGGTACGCGGAAGACGGGCCCGGCGGGCGGGCCCTACAGGTGTGCTGTGACGGCCGGCATCAGGTCCTGGAAGGTGCGGCCTTCGGCCGGGGTGCCGATGGCCGTCATCTGCCACCCCGCACCGGACCGCTGGACCTTGGCCATGATCTGCGCGGTGTGGCCCCCGCCGCCCGTCAGCGTGTAGCGCGCCAGCTCCTGCCCGGTGGTCTCGTCGACCAGGCGGCAGAAGGCGTTGTCGACCTCCTCGAAGGTCTGGCCGGTGAACGAGTTCACGGTGAAGACGATCTGGTCGACGTGGGCCGGGACGCGCTGCAGATCGACGACGATCGACTCGTCGTCGCCACCCTGGCCGGCGCCGCCCACCCGGTTGTCGCCGGTGTGCCGGACCGAACCGTCGTCGCTGGTCAGGTGCTGGAAGAAGACGACGTCCTGCGGGGCCGTGCCGGCGAACAGCACGGCCGAGGCGTCGAGGTCGATCTCACGGGCGGTCAGCCGGGCGAGGAACCCCCTGCGGGGTGCGGACTTCCAGCCCAGACCCATGCGTACGACGGTGAGTTCCCCACCTCCGGACTTGGTGAGGCTGATCTGCTGGCCCTTGGACAGATTGACGGTCATGGCTCCACTCTCGGCAGGGGGACGGCAGGACGGTGACCCGGACCGGGTCAGAGGCTGACCCCGAAGTCCGCGACGATGCCGCTGAGTCCGGAGGCGTAGCCCTGGCCCACGGCGCGGAACTTCCACTCGGCGCCGTTGCGGTACAGCTCGCCGAAGACCATGGCGGTCTCGGTGGAGGCGTCCTCGCTCAGGTCGTAGCGGGCGAGCTCGCTGTTGTCGGCCTGGTTGACCACCCGGATGTAGGCGTTGCGCACCTGCCCGAAGCTCTGGCCCCGCCCCTCCGCGTCGTGGATCGACACGGGGAAGACGACCTTGGCGACATCGGCCGGTACGGATGCGAGGTCGACCTTCACGATCTCGTCGTCCCCCTCGCCCTCCCCGGTGAGGTTGTCGCCGGTGTGCTCCACCGAACCGTCGGGGCTCTTGAGGTTGTTGTAGAACACGAAGTTCCCGTTGGAGCCGACCTTTCCGGACTCGTCGCACAGCAGGGCGCTGGCGTCCAGGTCGTAGTCCGTGCCGGTGGTGGTGCGGACGTCCCAGCCGAGTCCGACGAGGACCGCGCTCAGCCCGGGTGCCTCCTTGGTCAGCGAGACGTTTCCGCCCTTGGCGAGGCTCACACCCATGGTCTTCTCCCTCTACGCAGCGTTGTGCCCACGCGTGACCGTGCGGGCACCGAGTGACAGCAACTGAAATCTACAGCACTGTAGAGTTTGTCTGCGGCGGTCGCGGCCCCCGGCTTCGCCGGGCCGTGGGGCATCCGGTCGGCTGGGTACTATGCCCCGGCGCCCGGCCGTTGAACGAACGGATCAGGGTCCTCGCGTGAAAGGGGCCGTCTCGTGGGCGGAGAGAAGGACGGCAGTCCTGCGGAGCCGCGCTCCCGCCGGCGCGGGCAGGGCGAACTGGAAACCCAGGTGCTGACCGTGCTGGGCGGGGCGAGCGAACCCGTCACCGCGGCATGGGTCCAGGAGCGCCTCGACGGCGGCCTCTCGTACAGCACGGTCATCACGATCCTGACCCGGCTGCTCGACAAGGAGGCGGTCACCCGCACGGGTTCGGGGCGCCCGGTCCTGTGGCAGTCGACGGCGAACGGTGCGGGCCTCACCGCCTTCCGGATGCGCAGACTCCTCGACCAGCGGGACGACCGGGACGCCGTGCTGTCCAGTTTCGTGTCCGCGCTGTCGCCCGACGACGAGGAACTCCTGCGGTCACTGCTCGGCGAGAACGGACCGGGCCACGGCGGCCCGTCCACGGACCGACCGGGGAGCTGACCGATGGGCGTCTTCGTCTATCTGCCCCTGGTCCTGCCGCTCACGGCGCTGCCCGTCGCGCGCCTGACCGAGCAGCACCTGCACCCGCGAAGCGCCGCCAGGCTGCTCGCCACCGTCGCAGTGATCCTCGGCTCGTGCACCATCCTGTGCCTCGGCCTGCTCGTCGTGGTCGGCACCGCCCAACTGCCCGGCAACCCGCTCCCGGACAGCTGGTCGGACGACGAGGTCAGGAAGGCCGTCCCACAGGACCGCATCGCCGGCAAGACGGCTGTCGCCGCGCTCACGGCCGTGGCCGTGGCCTGCGCGTCCACCCTGTGGCGGCACTACAGCTTCCGTGCCCGAGCGCGCCGCACACTGGCCGGGCTGCCGACGACGTCCGAGGTCGCAGTCCTGCCGGACGGTGTGCCCTACGCCTACGCCCTGCCGGGCTCGCCCGGCAGGATCATGGTGTCCTCCGCGATGCTCGACTGCCTGACGCCGGCCGAGCAGAGAGTGCTGCTCGCCCACGAACGGGCCCATCTCGCGGGCCGGCACCACCGTCTGCTGCTCGCCGTTCAGCTGGCCGGCTGTGTCAACCCGCTGCTGCGCCCGCTGCGCGCGGCGCTCACGTACAGCACGGAGCGCTGGGCCGATGAGCAGGCCGCCGTCGACACCGGCGACCGGCGGCTCACGGCCCGGGCCGTCGGCAAGGCGGCGATCGTCTCCCACCGGTCAGCCACCGGGACCGTCGCGGCCTTCGCCGCGGCAGGACCCGTCCCACGGCGGGTCGCCGCGCTGCTGGGCCCGGCGCCGTCGGAGCGCGGCTGGCCACCGGTGCTCACCCCCACGGGCATCGCGGCGTTCGTCGCTGCCGCGGGGTCGGCCTTGTCCACCCTGTCCTCCCTGAACGCGGTCTTCGCGCTCTTCGTCGCCCTGGAGGCGGCCACACCGCTCCAGGAGCCGTGAGCTCCGCCTCACAGGACCGGCCTGCGCCGCGAAGGAGCCGCGGAACGGGCGAACCGGGTGAACCGGGTGAACTGGGTGAACCGGGGGCCCGGATCGGTCAGGGTCGGCGCAGTGACTCGGGCAGCTTCTCCCGGTGGATGATGCCCAGACGCTGCGTGGCTCTGGTCAGGGCCACGTACAGGTCGCTGGTCCCGTACCGGGCGGGCTCCACGACCAGGACGTTGTCGAATTCGAGCCCCTTGGCCTGCCGGGGCGCGAGCAGCACCACCGGGCACGTCAGATCGGGCTCGGCACCGGCGGTCACCCCCTCCAGCGGAGCCGCGATCTCCTCGTGGAGCGCCGCCGGCGCGATCACCGCCAGGCGCCCTTCGCCGGGCGTCAGCTCCGAGACCGCCCGCGCGACCTCGGCCGCCAGATCCTCCCCGGCCTCGCGCGTCCACGGCACCTCACCGGTGGACCGTACCGAGCCCGGCGGTTCGAAGGACGGGTCCTCGGCCTGCAGGACCCTGGCCGCCAGCTCCATGATCTCCGCGGGCGTACGGTAGTTGACCTTCAGCGTGACGTGTTCGAAACGATCGCCCACGTACGGCTCCAGGATCTTCTCCCACGCACCGACACCGGCCTCCTCGGAGGTCTGCGCGGGGTCGCCGACCAGCGTCAGCGAACGCGTCGGCGAACGGCGCATCAGGAGCCGCCACGCCATCGGTGACAACTCCTGCGCCTCGTCGACGATGATGTGCCCGAACGCCCAGGTCCGGTCGGCGGCGGCGCGCTCCGCCGCACCGCGGTGATCGGCCTCCTCCTGCCGCTCCGCCATCCGTTCGGCGTCGATGATGTCGTGCGCGGCGAGCATCTCGGACTCCTCGTCCTCGAACTCGTACGACTCCGAGCCGCGCGACAGCTCCAGCACGCCCTGCGCGTACGCGATCCGCTCCTGGCGTTCCGCCTCCGCGGCGGCGCGCTCGGCGCTGTCGTCGACCCCGAGGAGCTCCGCCGCCTCGTCGAGCAGCGGCACATCGGCAGGGGTCCACGTTCCCTCACCGGGCGTGCGACGGATCGCTTCGGCGTCCGCGTCCGGCAGGTACACGGGCCCGGCCAGATAGTCCGTGAGGAACCCTTCCGGGGTGAGGGGCGGCCACAGCTCGTCGACGGCCGCGTGCACCTCCTTGCTGAGTGCGACGTTCCTGCCGAGCTGCGCGATGTCGTCCGGGCCGAGGAAATTGGGTCCGCCGTGCGGGTCGGCGCCGATGCGCTCGGTGAGCTGCGAGGTGAGGGCGTCGATGATCCGGAAGGCGAAGTGCGGGCGGGCCAGGTTGTGCGGCAGCCGGGTGTCGCGGGCCGCCTGCCGGGCCTCGTAGGCGATCTCCCAGTCGAGTACGAGATCCCCGTCGTCGTGCCGGATGATCAGCGGGGCTCCGGGCTCCGGCAGCTGCTGCCGGTCGCGGACGGCGAGGGCGAGCGCCTCCGCCATCGCCTCCCCGCCCTTGACGGCGGCGGCACCGGGCGTCTCGGTGCCGTCCGCGTGGACCCCGGGGAAGAGCTCCGCCTGCGTGGCGAGCAGTACCCCCGTCTCGCCGAGCGCGGGCAGCACCTCTCCGATGTAACGCAGGAAGGCGGGGTTGGGACCCACGATCAGGACGGCCCGCTTGGCGAGCAGTTCGCGGTGCTCGTACAGCAGGAAGGCGGCGCGGTGCAGCGCCACGGCCGTCTTGCCGGTGCCGGGTCCGCCCTCGACGACGAGCACACCGCGGTGCGGGGCGCGGATGATGCGGTCCTGTTCCGCCTGGATGGTCCGCACGATGTCGCCCATGCGCCCGGTGCGCGCGGAGTTGACGGCGGCGAGCAGTACGGCGTCGCCGCTCGGATCCTCGAAGCCCGTGCGCTCCTGGTCCCCGACGTCGAGGATCTCGTCGTGGAGTTCGGTGACCAGACGCCCCTCGGTGGTGATGTGCCGTCGCCGGCGCAGCCCCATGGTCGTATGGCCGGTGGCGAGATAGAAGGGCCGGGCCACCGGTGCGCGCCAATCGATCAGCAAAGGTGTGCGAGCGGTGTCGTCCTCACGGATTCCGATACGGCCGATATGGTGCGCCGTGCCGTCGGACAGGTCGATCCGGCCGAAACACAGCGAACCGTCCACGGCATTGAGGGCAGCCAGCAGACCTGAGCGTTCACCGACGAGCACATCGCGTTCCAGACGGGCCTGCAGGCCGGTCCCCACCGGCGTCAGGGCGTCCTGGACGTGCTGCGCGGCGACCGAGCGCAGCGCATCGACACGGTCGTAGAGCCGGTCGATGAATTCCTGTTCCTTCTGCAATTCGGAGCTTTCCCGAGTTGACAAAATGGCTCCCTGCCGGATATGGTCTTTCTTAGCGGCCCCCGATGAGGGGCCTTTTCTGTGGGCGCACAGAAACACTCAATATACCTGGGAAAAACCCCGGTCCGCAATTGCGGACCGGGGTTTTCTCGTGTCCGCGGGACCGAACCGGCCCGGCAGCCCATAGGCTGCCGTCCGGCACCGGCCCGACCCAGGAGCGCGCACGATGTTCGACCCCGCCCGCAAGTCCCCCTATCCCGACGCGTTCCGACCGGACGAATCACCGTCCCCGCACGCCCTGCTCGCACCGCTTGTCGGGTTCCTGGGCACCTGGACCGGCCGGGGGAGCGGCGAATACCCCACGCTCGCCGAGGAGTTCCGGTACGCGCAGGAAGTCACCTTCAGCCACGACGGGCGGCCCTTCCTGCACTACGAGGCGCGCGCCTGGCTGCTCGACGCGGACGGTGCCCCGCTGCGACCGTCGGCCCGGGAGAGCGGCTGGTGGCGGATGCAGCCGGACGGGCGGGTGGAGGCGCTGATCACTCAGCCCACCGGTGTGGCGGAGATCCTGACGGGCCGTGCGAGCGACGGTTCGGCAGATCTGGCCACCCATCAGGTGGCGCTCGCTCCCACGGCCAAGGAGGTCAGTGCCACCCGGCGCCGCTACACCCTTACGGACGACGGCACGCTCACGTGCGTCCATGACCTCGCGGCGGTCGGGCAGCCCCTTCAGCACCATCTCTCGGCGCGGCTCCGACGCGAGAGCTGAGGGCGGGTCCTGGGGCCGGTGGCGCTCACGCTCCGGTCAGGACCTCCCGCAGCCGGACCGCATGGGCCCGTGGGTGCGTGGTGTTGCCGTTGTGTCCGCCGGGGAACCGCACGACTTCCCGGCCGGTGAGGCCGGCGAGGCGCTGTGCGCACTGTCCGACGAAGACCGAAGGCGCCGTCGTGCCACCGCCCGCGGGCACGATCCGTACGGGAGCGGTTCGCAGCGCCTCCAGGTCGGGTTCGGCCTCGACGACCGCGGTGAGGATCGATCCCGCACACCAGGAGACCGAGCCGGACCTCACCCCCATGCCGCTCACCCCGCGCCGTCACGGCGACTTCGGCTTTTTCGTCGACCACGACCGGCAGTAGCGACGGGGCGACCGGGTCGTGTGTCACCAGCAGTGCGCGCCGCTCGGGACGGGCGGCCGCGAGGTGCAGGCCGATGGCGGCGCCCATGCCGCACCCGAGCATCAGGGCGGGCTCGTCGGTCGGTTCCGCCGGCAGGAGGTGCACGTCGTCCGCGTGCTTGCGCCATGGTGACGCGGTGCCCGGGGGAGTGGAGGGTGCTGCGGGAGAGGTCCCGGCGGTCGTGGGTGACCACGGTCCAGCGGTCCACGAGGCGGTCGGCCGGCTCGCTCATGCAGATCGGCGAGGAGGTGCTCCCGGAGCCGCCCGCCTCGGCCGGTGTGCGGCGGTCGGCGCCCGGGTGGCCCTCGTCGTGCCGAGCGACCTCCTCGGGCATCCGGACACCTCGGTGAGCTCGATCGCCGTGCACACGGGTCTGCCCCAGAGTCGGGTCTCGGGTGCCGTGGCCCGGCTGAAGGAGCCGGGCTCGATCGTGACGGCACCCGATCCGGCGGACGTCCGGCGGCAGCTGATCCGGCGGGCATCCGAGGTCTCGGAACGCGTGGCCGAGGTCAGGGCCGCGCCGGTCGACGGGGCTCTGGCCGCCGCGCTCGGCACCGATGACTTGCAGCGGCTGCTGGCGGTCACCGAGGCGCTCGATGTGCTGGCCCGTTATCTCACGCCGGAGGCTGTCGGTCGCCTCCGGCCTTGAGTAGGGGCGGGCTCCGGTGGGACGGGGTGACTTTCAGGTGCTGCCAAATGTCCTGATTGGGTAATTAATCCGAACTGCTCGTTATGACCACTCAGGGTGTGTTTTCGGGGGATCAAACATGGTGAATATTGACCAAATCGCTCCTTTCGGGCGCAGTGGCCAGCATCACTTTTCCGCCCACGGACGCAGGGCGTCGGGCTTCGGTTCCCTGCTGCGCCAAGAAAGTTGACTTCCGTCGCGAGGTCCCGATGTGAGCATTTCCTTTAATTGATCTTGTGGATCAATTGGGATTTGGAATTCCTGGCTTGTTTCGGTCGGTGTTTCTCGCTTACGGTCGCCGTCAATCCGGATGGAACGCCGAATCCTGCCGCCGTCCGGGAACCCGACCCACTCACGTACGGCAGGAGCGGGGGACCCAGTTTTGCCGCCGGTCCGGTATCCGGACCGGCTAGGGGTGAAGTCGCCATCACGTGCGGCCGGACATCTCCAGTCCGAACCCGACAGCTCACCTCGCAGGCGGCGGAGAGGAAATTCGTCATGCCCTTCAACGGTAAGCACCGTCGTTCCAAGTCCACCTCCCTGACCCGCGGTTTCATCGCCGTGAGCACCGGTGGAGTCGTCCTCGCACTGCCCCTGATCGGCGCCGGATCGGCTTCCGCCGCCCCGGCGCACGCTGCCGTCGCCGAAAAGGCCGCGGCCCCGACTTCCGTCGCTGCGAAGGAAATCGCCGCGCACAAGGCGGAGTCCACCGTCTATTCCGTCGTCTCCGGCGATTCGCTTTACAAGATCGCCCAGGGGCATTCCCTCAGCGGTGGCTGGGAGCGGCTCTACAAGGACAACCGGAGTGTCGTCGGCCAGAACCCCGACCTCATTCACCCGGGCCTCAAGCTGACCATCGGCGCCAAGTCCGAGGCTGTCGCGCCCAAGACGGCGCCGAAGGCCGAATCGAAGGCGAAGACGACCGAGTCGAAGCCGGCCGACGAGTCCAAGTCCGCGAACGGCGCCTCGCAGTCCTCCGACCGTGCCGAGGGAACCGGCCGCGCCGACCGTTCGGAGCGGACGGCCACCCCCGTCGCCGAGAACACCGCCGCCACCGCCCCCGCGCAGTCCGCGACCGCGTACACCGACGACCTCGACGGCTGGATCAAGGAGTCGCTGGCCGTGATGGCGCAGAACGGCATCCCCGGCAGCTACGACGGCATCTACCGCAACATCATCCGCGAGTCCTCCGGCAACCCGCAGATCGTCAACGACTGGGACTCGAACGCTGCCGCAGGCACGCCTTCGAAGGGCCTCCTCCAGGTCATCCAGCCCACCTTCGACGCCTTCCACGTGGCCGGCACGTCGACGGACATCCTGGACCCCGTCGCCAACATCACCGCCGCGTGCAACTACGCCGCGGCCACGTACGGCTCGATCGACAACGTGTTCGGCGCCTACTGACATCACACGGCTCCGCCCACGGGGTGAGTCGGCAGAAGGGGTGGGGCGGAGCCGTGAGGCTCCGCCCCACCCCTTCGCGCGTGCGGCCCGGACACCAGGAAGGCGGCCGGGCCCTCGCCCGGAGCCTTCGGAGCCGCCCCTCCGCCGGAACCCACGGCCCCCTCCGGCAGGCCTCGCAACCGGGTGCGCGATGGCACTATGAACCTTTCATCCCGCGCGCTACCCTCCGCCGCATGATTTCCACGGTGGTCTGGGGTACCGGCAATGTCGGCCGCGCGGCCATCCGCGCCGTCGAGGCCCATCCGGCCCTGAAACTGGCACACGTGCTCGTCCACGACCCCGGCAAGACCGGCCGTGACGCGGGCGACCTCGGCGGGCTCGGCCGCGATCTGGGCGTCGCGGCGAGCGATGACATCGACGCGGTGCTGGCCACCGCTCCCGGCGCGGTCGTGTACGCCGCCTCCGGGGACATCCGCCCCGACGAGGCGCTCGCCGACATCGTCAGGGCGGTCCGGACGGGCGCGGTGGTCGTCACCCCCGCCCTGTACGCGCTCTACGACCGGCACGGCGCGCCGCCCGAACTGCGCGATCCGGTCCTGGCCGCGGTCGCCGACGGCGGCGGCTCCCTGTTCGTCTCCGGCGTCGACCCCGGCTGGGGCAACGACGTGCTGCCCCTGCTGATCAGCGGACTCGGGAGCACGGTCGACGCGATCCGCTGCCAGGAGATCTTCGACTACTCCACCTACGACCAGCCGGACGCGGTCCGCCATCTGATCGGCATGGGACATCCCATGGAGTACGAGCCGCTCATGCTCGCGGCCTCGGTACCGACCATGGTGTGGGGTGGACAGATACGACTGATGGCCAGGGCCCTGGAGGTGGAGCTCGACGACATCCGGGAGACCATGGCCAGGCGCCCTCTGGAGACCACGGTGACCACCCGCACGATGGGCCGGTTCGAGGCGGGCACCCAGGGCGCGGTCCGCTTCGAGGTGCAGGGCATCGTCGGGGGCGAACCGCGCATCGTCATCGAGCACGTCACCCGCATCCACCCGTCCTGCGCCCCGGACTGGCCCACGCCGCCCGACGGCTCCGGAGCCCATCGCGTGATCATCGAGGGCCGTCCGCGCATCGAGGTCACGGTCGAGGCCTCCGACGAGGGCGAGAACCGCTCGGCGGGCGGCAACGCCACCGCGGTCGGCCGGCTGGTGAACGCCATCGACTGGCTGGTGGAGGCGGAGCCCGGACTCTACGACGCACTCGACGTCCCCCTGCGCCCCGCAGCCGGCAGACTCGGAAGGAAGCAGCCATGATCATCGACATACCCGAGGGCCAGGAACCGATCGGATACGTGTGGGGCGACATGGTCCCCGGCATCGGGATGGCCGCTGCGAACTTCTCACTGTCCGTGTACCAGCACACCTCCCTCGGTCTGCGGGAGTTCGAGGCCGCCCGGCTGCGGATCGCGCAGATCAACGGGTGTCTGTTCTGCCTCGACTGGCGCACCGAGCGGGACGGCGAAAAGGTCGAGGAGGAGTTCGCCGACGCGGTGGGCGAGTGGCGTACCACCGGAGCCTTCGACGACCGGACCCGGCTGGCCGCCGAGTACGCCGAGCGGTACGCCCTGGACCACCACGGTCTGGACGAGGAGTTCTGGAGCCGGATGACCGCGCACTACAGCCAGCGCGAGATCGTCGAGCTGAGCATGAGCATCGGCTCGTGGCTGGCGTTCGGCCGGCTCAACCACGTACTGGGCCTCGACGCCGTGTGCGTGCTGCCCGGCCACTGAGCCGGAAGCCCCGGGCCCGTCGGGTCCGCCGTCGCCCGGGGCGAACCCAGTAGGAGGCCGGTTCCGTCGCCTCCTACTGGCCGGGCCGTCGCCTCGGACGGGTGTCGGGGGCGGTGTCACAGATCGGTGGCGATGATCTTCTCGATGTTCCGTTCGGCGAGTGCCGTGATGGTGACGAACGGGTTGACGCTGGTGTTGCCGGGGATCAGCGAACCGTCGATCACGTACAGGCCCGGGTGGCCCAGCAGGCGGCCGTAGTTGTCGGTGGCCCGGTCCAGCACCGCACCGCCGAGGGGGTGGTAGGTGAGGTGGTCGCCCCAGATCTTGTACACGCCGAAGAGGTCGGTGCGGTAGATCGTCCCCTCCTTCGCGTTGATCTTGTCGAAGATCGTCTTGGCCATGTCGATGGACGGCTGCTTCCACGCGGTCTGCCAGTTCAGGTCGACCTTGCCCGTAGCGGCGTTCCAGGAGAACTGGGCGCGGTTGGGGTTCTTGGTGATCGACAGATAGAACGAGGCGAACGTCTCGATCCCGGTCGGCAACGGCGCGACTTCGGCGAACGCGCCACCGGCGGCCCAGTTGTCGATGCCACCGCAGGGGATGCTCGACTGGACCGCGCCGGTCGGGTCCCAGAGGTGGTTGGCGCGGCCGCACATGACGTTGCCGTTGTCGCCCCAGCCCTTGCCGATCTCGTCGTTGAGCCCGGGCAGCTTGCCGGTGGCCTTCAGCTCGGTGAGCAGTTTGCTCGTACCCACGCTGCCGGCCGCGAAGAACACCTTGTCGGCGGTCACGGTCTTGGTGGCCTCGGTGCTCCCGTCCGTGCGGAGCTGGTCGATGACGACCGTGTAGCCCCCGGCGGACGCCGGGGCGACCGAAGTGACCTTGTGCAGCGGTGAGATGGTGACGTTTCCGGTCGCCATGACCTGGGCGAGGTAGGTCTTCTGCAGCGACTTCTTGCCGTAGTTGTTGCCGTAGAGGATCTCGCCCGCCAGCGCCGACTGGGGCACGGTGCCGGCCGCTTCCTGCTCCATGTAGTCCCAGTCGTACACATCGGGCACGAAGACGAACGGGAAGCCGGAGCGCTGGGCCTGCTTACGGCCGACCCGTGCGTACTGGTAGCAGTCGACGCTGTCGAACCAGGCCGGGTCGACGGTGCCGACGCCCAGGCCCGCGTTGGCGCGCGGGTAGTAGGTGGAGTACATCTCGTCGGCGTTGACCGTGGGGAGGACGGCGCCGAAGTTCTCCCGCCTGGGCGTGACCGCCATGCCGCCGTTGACCAGTGAGCCGCCACCGACGCCACGCCCCTGGTAGACGGTGATCCCGCTGAAGTCCTCGGCGTCCAGGATCCCGGTGTACCGGGGGATCGTCCGGTCGATGGGGAAGCCGAGGAAGTTACTGAGGGGCTGCTTGGTCTTCGTGCGGAGCCAGTACGAGCGGCCGTCGGGGCTCGTCGTGTTGGCGAAGACCTTGCCGTCCGGTCCGGGGGTGTCCCAGGACATCCCCATCTCGACCATGTGGACGTGGACACCCGCGCGGGCGAGCCGCAGAGCGGCCACGGATCCGCCGTAGCCGGTGCCGATCACCAGGACCGGGACATGCTCGCCGCCGCCGATCACCTTGGCTGTGGCGCGGCCCGCCGCGCGGGCTGCCGTGGCGTGGCCGGAGAGGGCTGCCGCCCCCACGATGGAACCTGTTCCAGCGATGAATCTGCGTCGCGATACTCCGCCTGATCCCTTGTGGGGTAAGGTCGAGTCCGTCATGTGACGTGCCTCACTCTCGGTCGAATGGGAACGAGTTCTACTGGTGCCCGCATGAGAAGTCACTACCTACCTGTGGGTAATTTATCCGGGTCCCGGGCACCTGTCACCCATCGGGGGCCCCGCGCCCCGGGGTGCGGCACCGGGGCATCGCATGGATGCTGGGAATGTCCGCGTTCCATGAGGAGGACAGTCATGAGCATGCTCGACAAGATCAAGGACCTGATCAAGGGGCACCCCGACCAGGCCCGTCAGGGAGTCGAGAAGGGTGGCGACTTCATCGACAAGAAGACGCACAACAAGTACAGCGGTCAGGTCGACTCCGCCCAGAAGAAGCTCAATGACCAGTTCGGCGGGGACAACCCGCCCACCGACAAGCGCTGAAGGCCCGAAGCCCTCGTGCGACCACGAACGGAGCGGCCGCCGCCATCCAGATGGCGGCTGCCGCTCCGTTCGGACGTGTCGGATGTGGACGTGGGGTGGACGTCAGTTGTGGCCGAACTTCCGCTCGCGCTTGTGCGAGACCGGCTCCGAGATCGCCTTCATCGCTTCGGATGCGGGCGTGGTGCTCGTCTGCCCCTTGGTCTCCGTGGCCGCTGACTGCTCATGGCCGCCGGTGCGGGCGCCACGGTTCTGTCGGCTCTGCTTCTTGCCCATGATCGTTCCTCCGGATGTCGGACGACGGGCCACCTTTAGAGTTGCATACAAGTATAAAGGGTGCATTTCGTGTCGTAAGGTCCTCGTCCCCTGACATGCGGGCCATGGCGGTCCGGGAGCATGCTTGGGATGTGACCTGGTACGGCGCCGCCCGGGATACCCCCCTCAGCGAGGGCGGAAGTGTGCCCGCGACCCAGGAGGGCGGCAGGGCGCCCGACGAACTGTCCCTGGTGCTCGCACAGGCCGTCGTGACCGGGGTCGAGGCAGCCGGTGGCCAGGCGGGCGGCGTCTACCTACGCTCCCGCACCCCTGGGCTGCTGCGCCTGGCGGTGCTCGCGGGGCTGCCGGGGCCGCTCTTCCGCCCCTGGTGGCGCATGCACGTGAACCGCCCGTTCCCGGTGGCCGAGGCCTTCCGCACGGGCCAGGCCGTACACCTGGCCGACGCCGAGGAGGCGATGCGCCGCTACCCACAGCTGATGGCGGGCCTGCCGTTCCCCTTCGGCTCCCTGTACGTGCCGGTCATCAGCAGCGGAGAACCGATCGGCGTCCTGACCGTGCTGCGCCCCGCGACCCCCGGCAGACCGGTGGGCACACCCGAACGGCGCAGACTGCGGGGGGTCGCCGAACGCCTCGCCACCGCACTGGCGGAACTGGAGTCCACCCGTACGAAACCGCGGTGGGACGAGGAACCGCTCCCCGTGCAGCTGCCCGCAGGCACCTCGCCGCCCGTCCGGATCGGCCGTTTCGACTGGGACCTGGCCAGCGGAGCCGTCGGCGCCGACACCGAGCTCTGCGCGATCCTCGGGACCGTGCCCGAGGACTTCCCGGGCACGATCGACGCACTGGCCGTCCAGCTGGCACCGGAGGACGTGTACGGACTGTGGGCCCTGGCCCGCCAGGCGGCGGGGTCCGGCGGCCCCGTCGTCCGCCGGATGCGGCTGCGCGGCCCCGACGGCCGCTCGCACCTGCTGGAGGTCTCGGGCCGCAGGGAGAACGGGACGGAATCGGGGGAGACGAGCCACCTGACCGGCTTCCTCGTCGACCTCGGCATCGGACCGGTCGTCCCGGAGGCGGCCGACCGGCTGCCACGGGGAATCTTCTCGCTGGACCGCTTCGGGCGCATCACCTACCTCAACAACCTGGCCGAGCAGATCCTCGGCCACGCCCGGTCCGAACTGGTCGGCCGGGTGCTGTGGGAGGTCCTCCCGTGGTTCGCGAACCCGGCGTACGAGGACCACTACCGGTCCGCGATGATCTCCGACGACCCGGTCCACTTCCTCGCCCGGCGCAACCCTCCCCCCTGGCTCGGGGTCTCCCTGTACCCCGGTCACGAGGGCCTCACGGCCGTGCTCACCCCCACCGAGGAACCCTCCTACACGCCGGGGTCCGTGGCCTCACCGGGTCTTGGGCTCGGTTCCCCCGCCGACCGCTCCGCCGCGCTCTACCGACCGGTCGCGCTGGCCATCGCGCTGACCGAGGCCGTCACCGCCCGACAGGTGTCCGCCGTGGTCACCGAGGAACTGCTGCCCGCCTTCGGCGGCAGACAGCTCGCCATCTACCTGCTCAAGGAGGGCCGCCTCTACCTGGAGTGGGAGACCGGCTTCCCGAAGGGCTTCCTGGACGGATTCGACGGCGTCGGCCTGGACGCGCGCATCCCCGGCGTCGAGACACTCACCTCCGGCCGCCCCATCTTCTTCGAGTCCATGCAGCATCTGAGCGCCGCCTACCCCGGCATCCCGATGGACGCCGAGGTAGGCGCCCGCGCCTTCCTGCCGCTGATCGCCTCCGGTCAGCACGTCGGCTCCTGCATCCTCGGCTTCGACCAGCCGCGCGGCTTCAGCCCCGAGGAGCGCACGGTCCTGACCGCACTGGCGGGCCTCATCGCCCAGGCACTGCAACGGGCCCAGCGCTACGACGCCGAGGCCGCCCTCGCCCGCGGCCTGCAGGATGTCCTGCTGCCGCACCGGCTGTCGGTCGTCGACCGCGTCGACACCGCGGGCCGGTACCTCGCGGGCACCCAGGGCATGGACGTCGGCGGTGACTGGTACGACGTCATCGAGACCGGACGAAGGCTGGCCCTGGTCATCGGAGACGTCCAGGGACACGGAGTCGCGGCCGCCGCGACCATGGGGCAACTGCGCAGCGCCGTACGTGCCTTCGCACTCAGCGGACACGATCCGCAGGAGGTGATGAGCGGCACCAACCGGCTCCTCATCGACCTCGACCCCGGCCAGTTCGCCAGCTGCTGCTACATCCTCATGGACCCGGTCACCGGCAGCACCCACGCCGTGCGGGCGGGGCACCCGCAGCCCGTGCTGCGCCGCGCGGACGGCACGGCCGAGGTCATGGACCTCCCGGGCGGGATCGTGCTCGGTGTCGACGCCGAAGCGACCTACCCCGTCACCGAACTGCACCTGGCCCCCGGCGAGATGCTCGCCCTCTACACCGACGGCATGGTCGAGCAGTCCGGTACGGACATCGACGTCGGCATCGAGCGGCTGCGCGGCACGATCGCCGATTTCGGCCCCGCCCCACTTCCCGACACGGCGGACCACGTGATCGGCCGGGCCAGACAGGCGCCGGACCGGCCCGACGACATCGCCCTGCTGCTGGCCGCCCGGTGGGACGACGCGGACGAGCGCACCACGTGAGGGCAGCCCCCGCGCGGGCGGCTTCAGGAGTGCAGCCCCCGCCGCAACGCCGTCAGATGTTCCGCGGCGATGGGCTGTCGCTCCCCGGGATCCGGCCCGGCCGCCGGACCGCCGAACGCGTGGTACACGCCGGGGAAGTCGTGGAGCTCCACGGGCACTCCCGCCTGTGACAGCCGCAGCCCGTGGAGCAGCCCCTCGTCCCGCAGCGGATCGAGCCGCGCGGCCAACCAGTTCATCGCGCTGGTCTACGAGGAGTTGCCCGGGATGAGCGCCCTGGGCACCCGCCCGCTCGACCCGGCGGACGTCGGGAAGGTCGTCGCCGCGGGCGTCGACACCTTTCTGCGTGCCTTCGGTACGGACCCGTCGGCCGCGGCCCCGAAAGCCGGTGGCGGTGGGTGATTCCGCGCACCGTCGATGTCATCCGCCGAGTTCTACAGCGAGTTGGGCGTGAACCCGTGCGTCGCGTCGGTGCTGCTGATGGCCCTGGGGGACTGAGGCACCCCGACAGCGGTGGCCAGCAGCCCTCCCCGTACCGCCCACCGTCCGTGGAACACCCCGACGGCCCGGCCCCCGACCACCGGCCCCGGCACCAGAAGCGCGGCCCGGAACGTACCTCCGGGCTCCAGGCGGATCTCGGCCTCCGGGAAGTCGAGGAACACTCCGGTCAACGGGAACCAGGCCTTGTACACCGCCTCCTTGGCGCTGAACAGCAGCCTGTCCCAGGCCACTTCGGGGCGGGTGGCAGCCAGATCGCGAACGCGTTCGCGTTCCGCCGGAAGGGAGACCGAGTGCAGCATGCCGGGCTTCAGCGCGAGGGCGGGCTCGGCGTCGATCCCCAGTGATGCCAGCTCACCGACCCGGGCCACCGCGGCGGCCCGGAAGCCCGCACAGTGCGTCATGCTCCCCACCACGCCGTCCGGCCAGCTCGGCGCACCCCGGTGGCCGGGTACCAACGGCTCGTAACGGAAGCCCAGTTCATTGAGGGCGGTCCGGGCGCAGTGGCGCACGGTGGTGAACTCCCTGCGGCGCGACTCCACCGCACGGGCCACCGCGGCCTCCTCCGCCGGGTGGAGCCGGGCCTCCGGTGGGTCGTCGTACGCCACGGCGCTCACCACTCCCGGCGGCAGCAGCGCACCGATCACCGGGGGACTCCCGGCACGGCCACCGGATCCGCGGCTTCCGGGCCGGGCAGGATCAGCCGGGGTCCGCCCGGCTCCGCTCCCCGGCGCCGCCACTCGCGCGGATAGCCCACCGACACCTCCTCGAAGCGCACCCCGTCGTACCAGGTCGTCCTGGGGATGTGCAGATGGCCGTACACCACGGTCTGCGCCCGGAACCGCACATGCCAGTCCGCGGTCGCCTCGGTGCCGCACCAGAGCGCGAACTCCGGATACCGAAGGACCCGGGTGGGCTCGCGCACCAGCGGGAAGTGATTCACCAGCACCGTCTGCGTACCGGGTGCCAGCGCCGCCAGACGGCGCTCGGTCAGGGCCAGCCGCGCCCGGCACCAGGCGTCGATGGAGGGGTACGGATCCGGGTGCAGCAGCGACTCGTCGGTGCCCACGACGCCGCTCTCGTGCGCCCGCCCCAGCGCCTCGGCCCGGGTGTTCGTACCGGCCGGCCGGAAGGTGTAGTCGTAAAGGACGAACAACGGCGCCACCGTGACCGGGCCGGACGGCCCCTGCCACACGGGATACGGGTCCTCCGGCGTCACCACCCCCAGGTCCCGGCACATCCCCACCAGATGGTCGTAGCGATCGCGGCCCCGCAGCTTCACCGGGTCCTGCCGGTGGGTCCACAGCTCGTGGTTGCCCGGCGCCCACACCACCTTCGCGAACCGCCGGCTCAGCAGGTCGAGCGCCCAGCCGATGTCGGCGACGATCTCCCCGACATCGCCGGCCACCAGCAGCCAGTCGTCCTCGTGTTCCGGCCGGAGCCGTTCCAGCGCCGCCCGGTTGTCGTCGAACGCCACATGCAGATCGCTGATGGCCAGCAGACTTCCCGTACCCCTCATACCCCCCACTCTCGTGCCACCGCACCCGTCCGCGCATCGGGGAAACTGCGTACCTGCGTCGATTGGCCGAAAGTAGCTGCGGCCCACCGGCTTTGGTGCGGCTTTGGCGAAGGTGGGCAGGTTGAGGCCATGCGCATCATCCTCGCCCGCTACCTGCGATCCGTCGCGTACGCCCTGGTCTCCTTCGGCCGGATCTGGGTCTACATCCCGCCGACGGACGAGCCGGACGCCACGCCCGCCGCCGGACCGGCCCCGGGCCATCCGGAACGGCTCTGCCCCGAAGTGCCGCTCAGCGATGCCGAGATGATCTGGTGCCGGCAGCTGCTCGGAGCCCCCGGGGCGGATCCGTACGGGAGATGACCGCCCGGATCCGCCCGGCGCGAAGGGCCCGGCCGGTCAGCGCCGTCGTGCCTTCGGCGCGGGAACGAGGCGCACCGCCGTGTTGAGCACATGGTCGATGACATCGCGCGATGGCTTGTCCGTCAGGTTGCTGAGCAGCCGGGCCAGCGTGTTGAGCAGGAACGGCGAGCCCATCACGTACCGATTGAGGACGGGCTGGAACCCCGACCGGCTGAACACGAGGTCGGCGGCCGTGTTGCCGAGCCGGTAGTAGCTCCCCCAGCGGCGGTTCATCTCCACCGGGTAGTGGTGCAGCGCCCGCTCCCGCCGAGGGCCCGGGGGCATCGCCAGGGCCAGTGCCGCGCTCTCGGCCGCCACCTCCCCGGCCTCCAGCGCCTGGCCGATGCCCTCACCGTTCCACGGGCTGACCATGCCACCGGAGTCACCGACCAGTAGGAGGCCCCGGGTGTACAGCGGATGACGGTTGAGGCCCAGCGGCAGCGCGGCGCTGCGGACCGGTCCTTCGGCGTTCTCCTCACGCAGCCCCCACTCGGGCGGGGTGCGGGCCAGCCACTGGTCCAGGGTGGCCCGCAGGTCCGGTTTGCCGTGGCGGCGGTGGGGGATCGCGCCGAGCCCCACGTTGACCCGGCCGTCACCCATCGGGAAGATCCAGCCGTACCCCGGCAGATAGCGGTCGCTCCTGGGGAAGCGGAGGTCGGCCCAGAGCTCGAGGAACTCCTCCCGGGAGCGCTCGGGGCTGCGGTAGTAGCGGCGGGCCGCCGTGGCGATCTGGCGCTTCGTGTCCCGCTGGAGCCCCATGGCGAGGGCGATCCGGGCGGAGGCGCCGTCGGCCGCGATCACGACCGGCGCACGGTGCACCACCGGTCGTCCCGTACCGGACACCGCGGTGACCCCGGTGATCCGGCCGGCCCGGTCGGTCACCGGCTCCGTCACCTTCACACCGGTGCGAAGCCGGGCCCCGGCGGCAACGGCGTGGCGGGCCAGGATGTCGTCGAAGTCGTGCCGGCTGCGGGTGAGACCGAAGTCCGGGTATCCGCCCAGCGCGGGCCACTCGATCTGCACCTGCCGGTCCCCGGTGATCCACCGCATCCCGCGTGACCGTGTCCAGCCCGGTGCGTTGATGTCGACGCCCATCCGGATCAACTGGTGCACCGCGCGTGGGGTGAGGCCGTCCCCGCACACCTTCTCCCGGGGGAAGTCGGACTTCTCCAGCAGCAGCACGTCCACACCCGCTCTGGCGAGGTGGAAGGCGGCGGACGAGCCGGCCGGCCCCGCGCCCACCACGATGACCTGGGCCTCCTCGGACCCGCCGGATGCGGACTCCTCGTCCGGCGGGGACTGGTCTGCGTGCGCTTCCCGCATAGGGAACCCTTTCCTGGGACGGCCGGAGCCGCCCGGGAAAGGCGGCCCTGTACACCGACATCCTGCCGGTTCGGACCGCTCCGCGGGAGGGTGGTCAAGAGTGCGGGACGGGGTGGGGCCGGCAGCCGGTCAGTACGGCAGCGGACGCCCGGACGGAGTGCGCAGATCGAGCGGCGGCGGCCGTGACGGAAGCTGGGGACGCCGGACAACCTTGATGCGGCCCACTGCCACCACCTCCTCAGGTCACCGGTGGTATGCCCGGCGGAACGCTGTTCACACGTCCGTCGGCCGACGGACACGTTCCGTGACCGAGCCCCGGCTACTGCGGCGGCCTGCGGCCCGCGTCGGCGAGCATCCGCTCGATCCGGTCGAACCGCTCGTGCAGCTGGGCGGTCTCCTGCCGGACATGACGCGCGGTCTCCTCCGCCGCGGCGGTGAGCCGGTGACGGCGCCTCTGCTCCCGCCCCACGAACCAGGTGGCGAGCGCCGCCGTGACCATTCCGTACGTCGTGATGCCCACACCCATCACGAAGACGGCGATGATCCGGCCCCACAGGGTCACCGGATAGAAGTCGCCGTACCCGACGGTCGTCGCGGTCTCCGCCGACCACCACAGGGCCCGGGGGTACGTCGTGATGGTGGCGTGCCCGGCGTGCCGCTCGGCCATGAGCACCGCCCAGGAGCCGATGAGTACCGTCAGCGCGAGGATCACCGTCGCCCAGCCCACCGCCTTGAGGTGGAGCGAACGGCCTTCCCGGCCGAGCAGCAGCTCGACCGCCTTGGTCAGGAATCCAGGCACCATTTCCGGATCATCCCCGGCGCCCGGCGGCGCCGGCTGACGGGCGCGCGACGACGGGACCCGCGTCACCCGATCGGAACGGGGCCGGCGAACCCGGGTGCCGGGCACGGTGCCACGCCACAGGCTCCGCTCGGCATTCCGGCCCCGGTAATTCGTGTTAAACCTGAATATGTGTGTGGTACAGGTCGGTTCCGGGCGTGGTTCCGAGGCCCCGCCCGGCGGCCGCATCGACACGATGACGGACGCCCGGGCGGTGACGAGCATGCGCCGCCCTCCGGGCCGGACATGAGGCGGTCCTCACCGGTGCGCAGGCTGCGCTCCCTCTCCAGCGTCCGCACGGTGGCCGGACAGGTCTTCTTCATGACACTGGGGATCGTCCTGCTGCTCGTGGCGGCCGCGGTCGTCTTCCTGGTGATCCAGGGCAGGCGCGACAGCACGCACGAGGCGGAGTCCCGGTCGCTGAGCGTCGCGGAGACCTTCGCCCAGGCGCCCGGCACCCTGGCGGCGCTGAACAGCAGGGACCCGACGGCCGTGCTGCAGCCGCTCACGGAGCAGATCCGGCAGCGGACCCACGTGGAGTACATCGTGGTGGCCGGGGCCGACGGGATCCGCTACACCCACCCCGACCCAGCGATGATCGGCAAGCACGTGGTCGGTCCGTACAAGGAGGTGCTGGCCGGCCATTCCCTCACCCGCACCTTCGTCTCCAGCCGGGGTCCCGCGGTCGCCTCGGTGGTGCCCATCCCACGGCCCGACGGTTCGGTCGCCGGTCTGGTGTCGGTGGGCATCACCGTCGAGACCGTCAACGCGGTGGCCGAACCGAGCATCCCGTTCGCCATCGGCACCGCGGTGGCGGCGGTGGTCCTCACGTCCGGCGCCGCGGCCCTCGTGAGCCGTCGCCTGGGCCGGCAGACCCGCGGCCTCGGCCCCGCCGAGATGACCCGGATGTACGAGCACCACGACGCGGTACTGCACGCGGTTCGCGAGGGGGTCCTCATCATCGGGGCCGACCACCGGCTGCTGCTGGCCAACGACGAGGCCCGAAGACTCCTCGGACTGCCCGCCGACGCGGAGGGGCGCTTGGTGACGGAGCTGGGGCTGGACCCCCGTACCGCACAGCTGCTGGCCTCCGGCGCGGTCGCCACGGACGAGGTGCGGCCGGCCGGGAACCGGCTGCTGGCCGTCAACCTCCGGCCCACGGGGGAGCGCGGCGGACCGCCCGGCGTCGTGGCGACCCTGCGGGACACCACGGAGCTCCAGGTCGTCACGGGCCGGGCGGAGACCGTCCGGGAGCGCCTGATGCTCCTGTACCGGGCGGGCGCCCGGATCGGCACCACCCTCGACGTCACCACGACCGCGCGGGAACTCGCGGAGGTCGCCGCCCCCGGATTCGCCGACTGCGCCACGGTCGACCTCGCCGACGCGGTACTGCGAGGGGAGGAACCGGAGCCGCCCTCCGGCGACGCGATCGACGTACGCCGCACCGCCATCTGCGGCACCGGCCGCGACCACCCCCTCTACCCGCTCGGCCGGGTCATCGGCTTCGTGCCCACCCTTCCCGAGGTCATCGGCAGCACCAGCGGCCACACCTGGATGGTGCCCGACCTGACCACGTCCCAGGAGTGGCGGCGGGCCGACCCCGAGCAGTCGGCGAGAATCCTGGAGTACGGATTCCACTCGCTGCTCTCCGTGCCCCTGCACGCGCGCGGCGTCATCCTCGGCATGGCCAACTTCTGGCGCGCGGAGAACGAGGAGCCCTTCGACGCCGAGGACCTGTCCTTCGCGGAGGAACTGGTGGCGCGGGCGGCCGTCAGCGTCGACAACGCCCGGCGCTACGCCCGCGAGCACGAGATGGCGGTGACCCTGCAGCGCAGCCTGCTCCCGCGCGGGGTTCCCGAGCAGAACGCCCTGGACGTCGCCTTCCGCTATCTGCCGGCCCAGGCCGGGGTCGGCGGGGACTGGTTCGATGTGATCCCGCTGTCCGGCGCCCGGGTCGCCCTGGTCGTCGGCGACGTGGTGGGGCACGGTCTGCACGCCGCCGCCACCATGGGCCGGCTGCGCACCACGGTGCACAACTTCTCCACGCTGGACCTGCCGCCCGACGAGCTCCTCGGCCACCTCGACGAACTCGTCGCCCGGATGGACCAGGACGAGCAGGCCGCGGGCGGCGTCCCGATCACCGGGGCGACCTGTCTCTACGCGATCTACGACGCGGTCACCGGACGCTGCTCGGTGGCCCGGGCCGGCCACCCCGGGCCCGCCCTCGTGCTGCCCGACGGGACCGTCGACTTCCCGGAGGTGCCGGCCGGTCTGCCCCTCGGTATCGGTGGGATGCCCTACGAGGCGGTCGAGCTGGACGTTCCCGAGGGCAGTCGGCTGGTGATGTACACGGACGGCCTGGTGGAGCGGCGCGACCGGGACATCGACGAAGGTCTGGAGCAGCTGCGCCAGGCCATGTCCGGCCGCGACCGGACACCGGAGGAGACCTGCGACGACGTGCTGGAGACCATGCTGCCCACCCGTCCCGGCGACGACGTGGCCCTGCTGGTGGCCCGCACCCGGACCCTGGATCCGGCCCGGCGCGTCCAGTGGGAGGTGGCGCCCGACGCGTCGGCCGTATCGGGCGTCCGCAAGGAGGCCACCCGCTGGCTCGCCGACCAGGGACTCGACGAGGAGGGGTTCGTCACCGAGCTGATCCTGAGCGAACTGGTCACCAACGCCATCCGCTACGGCTCCGAGCCGATCACCGTACGACTGCTCTACGACCGGGCCCTGATCTGCGAGGTGTCGGACTGCAGCAGTACCTCCCCGCACCTTCGCTACGCCGCGACGACTGACGAGGGCGGCCGGGGACTGTTCCTCGTCGCCCAGTTCGCCGAGCGCTGGGGCACCCGCTACACCGACCGCGGCAAGGTCATCTGGTCCGAGCAGACCCTCGACGATCCGCCCGGCGGGTAACGGTCTGCGACGCGGGGCCCGGCAGCGACCGCCGGGCCCCGCGCCGTTCGCTCAGCTCATCCGTCGTGTCACGGGAACGACACCACGTTCGAGGGAATGGTGGAGGTGCCGGAGGTGGCCGCTCCGGTGTTGTTGATGACGTGTTCGTACTGCCCCTGGCCGCCGAGCGAGACGACGAGCAGGTCGTGGAACTTCACTCCGGGCTTGACCGGAGCCTCGAAGCCGTGGTCCTGGCGGATGGACGGATCGACGTTGAAGTAGCAGTAGCTGCCCAGGCCCCACCCTTCGTGGGTGGTGACGGAGTCGTCGACCTTGTACGCCGCGTACCCCTTCGTGCTGCCGTTCTGGACGGCAGCCTGGTTGGGGGCGTCGTACGCCTTCTCGTTCTGGAAGAAGATCGTCCTGCCCCTCTCGCCGGACCAGCGCACGTCGTACTTGTTGAAGTGCTCGACGAAGAGTCCGGTCGCCAGGACGTCATCGCCGTTGACCTGGAGTCCGTAGTCGGCCCGGTTGGTCTCCCAGCCGATGCCCTCGCCGTGGTCGGCGCGCCACAGCCAGGTGTGGTCGACGATCGTGTCGTCGTTGTTGATCACCATTCCGGTGGTCGCCTTGCCGGCTCCCGCTCCGCCGACCCGGATGAACACGTCCTGGACGGTGGTGGGGTTCGCCGAGTGGTCGGCCGAGGCGCCGTCGGGGCCGACCTGGACGAGCACCTGGGAGTTCTGCGGACCGGCGTCGACGAGGAGTCCGGCGAGCTTCACGCCGTCCACGTCACCGACCTTGATGGCCGTGACCCCGTTGTCCGGGATGATCGTGGCCAGGCCCAGACCGAGGACCACCGTGTTGGCGCGGTCGATGTTGATCGTCTGGTCCACGTGGTAGATGCCGGGCGTGAACAGCAGGTGCAGGCCCTGCTGCACCGCCGCGTTGATGGTCGCGGCGGAGGCCCCGGGCTTGACGACGTAGAACTGGTTCAGCGGGATGGACTCACCCTGCGGGGTGCCGTTCCACGAGACGCCGCGCGCGTTGGTGCGCTTCGCGGGGACGAAGACCTTGTAGTCGTTGCCGTCCAGGTACAGGAACGGCTTCTCGCGGGAGACCGGGGTGTTCGCCAGCGTGGTGTAGGGCGGCTCCGGGAAGCTCTGGGCGGGCGCGCCCTCGACACCGGAGAACGTCATGTTCCAGACGCCGTTCCCCCAACTGCCGATCGAGCTGTCACGCGTGTACCACTGCTGCTGCGAGTACGGCCCGACCTGGCCGTCGATCTTGCTGTCGGCGATGTACCCGCCGCTCGCCCAGCCATAGCCGTTGGGCGCCAGGTTGAGTCCGCCCTTGACGTGCATCCGGCGGAACGGGGCGGCCTGCGACACGGCCCAGCGGTCGGTGCCGTTGACCGGGTTGAGCGCCAGGTTCTCCGCCGAGCGCCAGAAGTTCTGGGTGGCGTTCCCGCCGAACCAGCCCGCGTCCACGGTCACATCACCGTTGAACGTGGTGTCGTCGGGCTTGAGCCCGAGACCGGCGATCGAGGTGTAGAAACCGATCTGCGCGTTGATGTTGTTGTACGTGCCCGGCTTGAACATCAGGGCGTAGCGGCCGGTGCCGAACTGCGCCGACTCCTGCTGCCTGAAGATCGCGTCGACCTTGCCCTGGATGTCGGGGGTCGAGGGGTCGAAGACCAGGACGTTCGGGCCGAGGTCGCCGCCGCCCGGGATCTGCGGGCCGCCCGGGTCGCCGCCGGTGGTGCCGCCGAAGACCTGGAACTCCCAGAGGGAGTAGCCGTACTGGGTGGCCCGGGCGGTGCCGGTCAGCCGGACGTAGCGTGCGGTGCCGGAGACGTTCAGGGTCTCGTTGCCGCCGGGCCCGGTGGTGGTCGAGTAGGCGGTGCTCCAGGTGCTGTTGTCCGTGGAGAACTCGATCCGGTAGCTCTTTGCGTAGGCGGTCTCCCACTTGAGCGCGATCTGGCTGACCGAGGCGGCGGAGCCCAGGTCGACCTTGATCCACTGTGGGTCGGAGGCGGCGCTCGACCAGCGGGTGCCGTTGTCGCCGTCCACCGCGGAGGTGGCCGGGGTGCCGTAGTTCTCCTCGCTGGAGGCGGTCACCGCCTTGCCCTGCGAGAGCAGCGACGGTGCGGCGCTGGCCGGCGCCGAGGGCGCGAAGGCCAGCAGTGAGACGACCAGGCCGGCGACGGCTGCCAGCACTCCGGTGCGTCTTCTTCCGGTCGAGGCCACGGGTCTGTGGAAAACGGGGGGTGCGTACATGGGGATGTCTCCTGAGTCGCGGTACGGGTGCACGACACGAAGCCGGAGAGCGCTCTCTCCGACCGATGGGGATACTTCTCCCTTGATTCCCTACGCGTCAATAGGTGTGCAACACCCGCTTGTTCGCCTGTCGTTGAGAACAAGAGTTGATGACCGACAGCTCACGATTGACCTGATTAAACATGCCTTCGGCGGCGTGAGGCCGAAAATCTGACGCGGCGTTGATTCAGGTGATGATGGTACGTACACATGGAGTGACGGAGGCTCAGCGGGCGGTTGCCACCGCAACGTGAGGCAACCCGGGGCCACTCGGGAACGGCAGGGGAATCCGCGCACCGGGGACGGCCGGGCCCGTTGCCGGACACCTTGCCGCGACCCCGGGGGCAGGGTGCGTGGTTGCTCGCCATACTCCGGGCGTGAGCCGTGAGCGTGACGCGCGCGGCGCCGTTGACCAGGTGCGACGGCGGTCCGGATGGCCGGGGAAACGAGCTCCGCTCCGCCGGGCTCCGGGCGGCGTGGAGGCATGGAGATCCTTCGGGGTCCGGTTACGTCAGTGGCGCAGACGGGCCGAGCTCGCACATACCCAGGTGGGCGCCCGCGTCGGCGACGACCACACCGCCATCAGCAAACTCGAACACGGCAGCCGCCGGACGCCGTTGCCGCCGGCCCGCAGGCTGGACGACCTGCTGATGACGGACGGCGACCCGCCGGCCGCCTGCGAGGAGGCCGCGCGCTGACCGCCCTGCTCGTCTGAACCGCGCCGGTGCGCGCGGGAGTCGGCGCAGAGGTCTGGAGGTTCGTAACGGCTCGACGGCACGGAGAGGTCCGGGTGCCGGAGGGGGTGCGAAGGGGTGGACAGATCTGCGGGGCGGCGTTATTATCCACCGGCAGTGCATGATCATGTCACGCCAATGTCCACCGTAACTCTATCACCTGTCCGCCAATTATGCAAGCCCGCCTCCCGCTCCAGTAACCGTGGCCGGCCTCGGCCCATCACCAAAAGGAAGACCTCACCCATGACTTCGGGAACAGCCACCGCAGCGGCCGCCGGAACCTGGCGGCTGGGCGACCTGACCGTCAACCGGATGGGCTTCGGCTCCATGCGTCTCACTCAGGACGGCGCGGCGTTCAGCGACGAGCGCGCCCCGCACGACCGGGACCGCGCCGTCGCCGTGCTGCGCAAGGCCGTTGACCTCGGCGTGAACCACATCGACACGGCGGCCTTCTACTTCTCGCCGATGCGCTCGGCGAACGAACTGATCAACCGGGCGCTCGGCCCCTACCCGGACGACCTGGTCATCACCACCAAGGTCGGCCCCGGCCGGGGCCCGTCCGGCGACTGGATCGACTGGGCCCGGCCCGAGGACCTGCGCGGCCAGGTCGAGGAGAACCTCCGTCAGCTCGGCCGCGACCATCTCGACGTGGTGAACCTGCGCATGAACGGGCCCCGCTCGATCGCCGACCGCTTCGGCGCACTGGCCGAGCTGCGGAAGGAGGGGCTCATCCGTCATCTGGGGCTCTCCAACGTCGGCGCCGACCAGATCGCCGAGGCCCTGCCCATCGCACCCGTCGTCTGCGTGCAGAACCGGTACGGCATAGCATCGCGCCGGGCGGACTCCGACGAAGTGCTGCGGATCTGCGGGGAGCAGGGCATCGCGTTCGTCCCGTTCTACGCCATCGCCGGTGACGGCCGCGAGTCCGGAGCGGCCCTCGCCGCCGAGGGCGAGGCGGTGTCGGCCGTGGCCCTCGCCCACGACGCCACCCCCGCGCAGGTCCGGCTGGCCTGGACGCTCCAGCGCGGCCCGCACGTACTCGCCATCCCGGGCACCGGCAACCCCGATCACCTCACCGAGAACGTGGCGGCGGCAGCCCTGCGTCTCACCGAGGACGAACTGCGGCTGCTCACGGACCTCGGCCGGGCCGCCGGCTGACCGAGCCCGCGCAGCCCCGGGCCCGGACCCGGGCTGCGCGGGGCCGGACCCCGGGGGCGGCAGCCCCCGGGCGCCCACCGCACCGACGTAGCATGATCCTCATGGAGAAGCGCGAACTGGGCAGGACCGGACGGGACGTATCGGTCGTAGGGCAGGGCACATGGCAGCTCGGCGGGGACTGGGGAGAGGTGGGGGAGGAGGACGCCTTCGGCGTGCTCGACGCGGCCGTCGAGTCCGGCGTCACCTTCTTCGACACCGCTGACGTGTACGGCGACGGCCGCAGCGAACAGCTCATCGGCCGCTATCTGAAGCAGCGTCCGGACGCGGGGGTCCTCGTCGCGACGAAGATGGGCCGGCGCGCCGAACAGGTGCCGGAGAACTACGTCCTGGACAACTTCCGTACCTGGAACGACCGTTCGCGGTCCAATCTCGGCGTCGACACCCTCGACCTCGTGCAACTTCACTGCCCGCCGACCGCCGTGTACTCCTCGGACGCGGTCTACGACGCCCTGGACACCCTGGTCGCCGAGGAGCGGATCGCGGCCTACGGGGTGAGTGTCGAGACGTGCGCCGAGGCACTGACCGCCATCGCCCGGCCCGGCGTCGCGAGTGTCCAGATCATCCTCAACCCGTTCCGTCTCAAGCCGCTGGACGAAGTGCTTCCGGCCGCACGCGCCGCAGGGGTCGGCATCATCGCGCGTGTACCGCTCGCCTCCGGGCTGCTCTCCGGCAAGTACACCGAGGAGACCGTCTTCGCCCCGGAGGACCACCGCACGTACAACCGGCACGGCGAGGCGTTCGACCAGGGCGAGACCTTCTCCGGAATCGACTACGCGACCGGAGTGGCCGCGGCAGCGGAATTCGGCGCGCTCGCTCCGCAGGGGGCGGCCCCGGCACAGACCGCGCTGCGCTGGATCATCCAGCAGCCCGGCGTCACCAGTGTGATCCCCGGTGCGCGTTCGGTGGAGCAGGCCCGTGCCAACGCTGCCGCGGCGGAACTCGAGCCGCTGCCGCAGCAGACGCTCGACGCGGTGCGTGACCTCTACGACCGCCGCATCCGCACATCGGTTCACGGCCGCTGGTAGCGGGCGGGACCCGAGGCCCTCGGAACCGGCCTACCGGCCCTCGTCCTGCGCGGGCGATTCGGGGCCGCTGCTGGTGGTGCCGTTGTCCGGGGTGGTGGCCGAGCTGGAATCGGGGGAGAACAGGCTCATCCCCAGGTAGACCGCGGCGATGAAGGCGACCGTGCCGGCGATGGCGCTCGCCACTCTCGGGCGGCGTCTTATCGCCTCCCGGGTGCTGCGCCGACGGACGTTCCTGGACCGTCCCGCCGCACGCCGTCCCCTGCCGGCCGTCTGCGGCAGCCGATACGTCGTCGGGGTACCGGTGTCCTCACCGGAGCGGTGGGAGGGCGAGGCGGGCGCCGGCGCATAGGGCGCCGCCGGTGCGCGCGGGGGAGCGGGCCGGTACATCGGCAGCGGCTCCGCCTGACCCCGCCAGGCCTCGCTGTGGAACCAGTCGGCGACCTGCTGGGCCGTCGGACGGTCCTCGGGCTGCTTCGCCAGCAGGCCGAGGAGGTACGAGTCGAACGCGGCGGACATGTCGACGCCCCGCTGCCGCAGCGGCACGGGAGGCGTGTCCACGTGCTGGTAGAGGGTGGCGGTCGGGGTGTCCGAGCGGAACGGCGGCTGTCCGAGGAGCAGTTGGTAGATCACGCAGCCGAGGGAGTACATGTCGGAGGCGGCGTCGGCAGTGCGGCCCAGGGCCCGTTCGGGAGCGAGGTAGAGACTCGTGCCGACGATGTGTCCGGTGGTGGTGAGCGCGGCCGATGGGTCGTCGACGAACTGGGCGATGCCGAAGTCGCCGATCTTGACTGAGCCCTCCGCGTCCAGCATCAGGTTTCCGGGCTTGATGTCCCGGTGGACGATGCCCTGCCGGTGAGCCGCGGCGAGTCCGGCCGCTGCCTGGCCCGCGATGCCGGCGACCTGTTCCGGTGCCAGCCGTTCCTGGGACAGGAGCAGATCGGCCAGGCTCCGGCCCTCGACGAGCTCCATCACGAGGAAGAGCCGGTCCTCCCAGGACCCGAAGTCGAACACGGCCACCAGATGCGGGTGGCTCAGCCGGGCGGCGGTCTGGGCCTCCAGCCGGAAGCGTGCAGTGGCCGACTCGTCGGCATGCTCGCCCAGCAGCAGCTTCACGGCGACGGACCTGCCGAGGACCTCGTCCGTGGCGCGCCAGACCTCGCCCATCCCGCCACGACCGATGGCGGATATCAATCGGTACCGACCAGCAACCAGCACCTGCGCACACCTATCTCGAAATGTCTCGGGTCGAGGACCGCTTCGACTGCCGCGGCTGCGACCTCATCGGGAACAGGACGGGGTGGGGGACACGCAGCAAGATCAGGATATCCGGCGCGCGGCCTCCGTTCGACCGCCGGGCGCGGTCGGCGCCGATCCGGCCGAAAGCCACCCGTACGCGGCCTCGGCACTGAACTCGCCCTGACCGCCGGGGAACAGCAGCTCGGCCGCGGCGAACACCGGATCGCCGGCTGTCGCGGCGACGTACGGCACCGCGATGCAGCGCATGCCCGCGGCCCGGGCGGCGGCGGCACCCGGCACGGCGTCCTCCACCACCACACAGTCGGCCGGTGCCACGCCGAGGCGCCGGGCGGCCTCCAGGAACACGTCCGGTTCCGGCTTCCCGCGCGCCACCTCATCGGCGGACACGTACTCGGTGAGGTATGCGTCGAGGCCGGTGCCCTTCAGCACGGCCGCGATCGCGGCCCGGGACGAACCCGACGCCACGGCCATGGCGACGCCATGCGCGTGCAGCATCTCCACGAACACCCGCATCTCCCGGAAGGCCTCGGTCGAGGTGGCCGCCAGCTCCAGATAGATGGCGTCCTGACCCGCCACCAGCTCGTCGACCGGCGCTTCGATCCCGTACTCGGCGCGCAGCACGGTCAGCGCCTCGCGGTTGCTGATCCCGAGGAAGCGGGCGTTCTGCTCCCAGGTGAACTCCGCCACCCCGTACCGCGCGAGCAGCAGCCGCGCCGACTCGTAGGCGTTCGGTTCACTGTCCACGAGTGTGCCGTCCAGGTCGAAGACGACCGAAGTTCCTTGTGCGCGCGAGGAGTCCATGGCGGCATGATCGCAGCCGGCGGTCAGGCCGGGCCACCCGCCGCTGCCCTGCCCACCGATTCGACCAGGGGCAGCAGCCGGTGCGGAACCCGCTCGCGCAGCGCCACCTCGGTCCGGGTCCTGACCACGCCCGGCAGCTGGATCAGCCGCTGGATCACGTCCTCCAGATGCCCGTTGTCCCGGGCGACCACCCGGGTCAGCAGGTCGCCGCCGCCGGTGGTCGAGAAGGCCTCCACAATCTCCGGCACGGCCGCGAGCCCCTCGCCCACGTCGTCGAGATGCCCCTGTGTGACCTCCAGGTGCACGAAGGCGAGCACCGGGTGGCCGAGCGCGGCCGGGGAGAGGAACGGTCCGCTGCCCGTGATCACCCCTTCCCGTTCCAGCCGGTCGATACGGGCCTGGAGGGTGCCCCGGGCGATGGAGAGGATCCTTGCGTACTCGCGCACGCTGGTGTGCGGCTGCTCGATGAGCAGTCGCAGGATGCGGGTGTCGAGCGCGTCCACCGCCACGGTCCGCCGGCCTCCTCCTGGTACGTCGGTCGGGGCAGCGACTGTACCAATGGCGCACCCGGCGGGCCGCCTAGCCTGTACCCGGCCGGGGCGGGCGGCCATAACGCCGGAACCGGGCGTCGGAGCGGGTCGGGGCCGGTGTCCGGGTAGCGGCCCCGGATCACGACACGCTCAGCCGCGTCGGGGCCGGGTGAGAACGGCGTGCAGTTCGGCCATCGGGATCTTGGGACGGCGATCCGCCGTGAACAGGCCGTTGATCTCCTGCGCCGTGTCGGTGAACTGGGTGTAGCAGAAGCCGGCGAGTCCGGAGTCCACGGCGGCCCCCACCAGATCCGCCAGGCGCTCCGTGAACTCCTGCTCCGTGGCCACGGTGTCGTAGCCGAACCACTCGGCGCCCTCGGCGGGTTCGAAGGTGGCCCCGCCGAACTCACTGAGCACGACGGGCTGGCCCTGGTGACGCACACCGTCCAGGAGGAGCTGCTTGGGGCCGGGCCACGGATCGGTGAGGTCGCCCCGTCGCAGCGAGGCGTGGCCGTAGCGCTCGCGCAGCACATCCGCGCGCTGGGTGTAGTCGTGGACGCCCCAGATGTCGGCGGCCGAGATCTCCCAACCGTCGTTGGACACCGCCGGACGCGACGGGTCGAGGGCCTTGGTCAGGTGGTACAGCGCGTCCATGAAGTGACGCTGCGCGGGGACGAGCGCGGGGTTCGGCACGGACCAGGACTCGTTGACCGGCACCCACGCGACGATCGAGGGATGGCTGAGGTCACGGGAGACCGCCTCGGTCCACTCGGCGACCACCCGTTGCACGGTGGCCCTGCCGAACTCGTCGGCGGACGGCATCTCCTCCCACAGCATCAGGCCGAGCCGGTCGGCCCAGTAGAGGAAGCGGGGATCCTCCACCTTCTGGTGTACACGCAGCCCGTTGAGCCCGGCCTCCTTGGCGAGTTCGACGTCCCGGCGCAGCTCGTCGGCCGAAGCGGAGAGGTGGGACCCGGGCCAGTACCCCTGTTGCAGTGCGAACCGCAGGAAGTACGGCTTGTGGTTGAGCAGGAAGTGCCCGCCGTCCCAGCCGACCTCGCGCAGACCGACGTACGAAGTGACACGGTCGACCGGAGTGTGGTCCGCCGCGTCGCTCAGCACGACCGTCGCGTCCACGAGGTGCGGATGCTCCGGGCTCCACAGCAGCTCGTCCAGCGCCTGCCCGTGACGCAGAGCGGGCACCGCTATGTCGAACACCGTCTCCTGGGCCTCGGTCAGCACGCGTTGCTCGGCGAGCACCCGGTCGCCCAGAGCCAGGCGCACCGTCACGTCGAGTGCCCGCCGCGGCCACTCGCTGAGGCGCAACTCGCAGCGCACCCGGGCCTGGGCTACCTCGGGGGTCCAGTGCAGAGCGGTCACGTGTTCCCCTGGCACCTCCTCCCACCACACCGGCTGCCAGATGCCGGAGGTGCGGTGGTACCAGATGGCGTGCGGGTCCCGGCGCCAGTCCTGTTTGCCGCGGGGCTGCGCGGCGTCGAGCGGCTGGTCCTCGACCCGGACGACGAGCACCTGCTCGCCGCCCTCGCGGACGGTGCCGGTGAGATCGCACGTGAAGCCCGTGTGACCGCCCTCGTGGTGGCCGACCGGCTGACCGTTGAGCCAGACTTCGGCCCGGTAGTCGACCGCGCCGAAATGCAGTAGGAGGCGTCGGCCTGCGGCCGGTGGGTCCATGTCGACGGTGCGCCGGTACCAGTGCACGGGGTGGAAGCCGGTGTCCCCGATGCCGGAGGCCTCGGACTCGGGCGGATACGGCACCGTGATGGCCGCGGTGAAGGGCTCGGCGTTGTCCGGGTCCATCCAGCGGTCGGACCGGCCGAGGTCCGCGTCGTCGTGGGCGAACCGCCACGGACCGCTCAGGTCGTGCCAGTCGGGATCCCGGATGAGCTGCGGCCTCGGATGGCCGGCGGCGTTCAGGTGGGTGCTGGGCATAGAAGTTCTCCCGTGGAGCGTGCTTGGGCGGGGACGGGGAGGAGCCGGTTCAGCCGTCCGCGGTGGAGCGGAGGTCCACCGCGGTGGCGGCGAACGCGAGCGGTCCCGGCAGGAGCGGCACGAGCAGCGGGATGGCCCACGCCAGCAGCACGGCCAGGACGACTGCCGCGGCGAGCAGGAGCGAGCCGCGCGGGTCGGCGACCGAGCGGACCAGGCTCTCGCGTGCCCATCGATGGGGAGTGCCGAGCGCCGTCGCACGCAGTCCCACCACCGCGGTCCCCAGCGTGGTGAGTGCCAGGGCGGGCGCCATCACGGCCGCCCCCGGCAGTTCGCTGCGCACCAGGGCGGAGTCGACCAGCAGGACGAGGAGGAGAAGCGGCGGGACGAGACCGACGGCCAGCGCGCCTGCCGTCAGGCGGGCCCGCAGATGGCGGACGTACACCCCGGCTCCGGCCGGGGCGCCACGTCCCGCGGTGTCCCGGAGGGTCGCGGACGCGGCGGCGAACGCGGCCGGAACCGTGATGACGGGCAGACAGGCGACCCCCGTGAGGAGCCCGATGAGCAGCATGTCGGCGAAAAGGGTGAATCGGGATCCGAAGATCTCGCCGGGCTCCCGGCGGTCACTGGGAGGCAGCGCGGGTGCGTGTGCCATGGCGCCTCAGCCCTTCAGTCCGGAGGTGGCCATGCCCTGCACCAGGTAGCGCTGGAACACGAAGAAGAACAGCACGATCGGCAGGACGGATATCACCGACATCGCGAACATGGGTCCGTAGGCGGACGTGCTGGACTGGTCGACGAAGCTGCGCAGGGCAAGCGTGATGGTGAACTTGTCGGGTGAGAACAGATAGATCATCTGCGTGAAGAAGTCGTTCCACGTCCAGATGAACGTGAAGATGGCCGTGGTGATCAGCGCCGGCCGGGTCAGCGGCAAGGTGATGGCCCAGTACGTGCGGAACGCCCCGCAGCCGTCGATACGGGCCGACTCCTCCAGTTCACGGGGCAGTCCGCGCATGAACTGCACCATGAGGAAGACGAAGAACGCGTCCGTGGCGAGGAACTTGGGCAGGACCAACGGCCAGTAACTGTCCACCATGCCGAGCTGGTTGAAGATGATGTACTGCGGGATCAGCACCACGTGGTGCGGCAGCATCAGCGTGGCCACCATGAAGGCGAACATCACCTTGCTCATGCGGAAGCGCAGCCGGGCGAACGCGTAGGCGGCCAGCGAGCAGGAGATGACGTTGCCGAGCACGGCGCCCACCGCGATCAGCAGGGTGTTGCCGAGCAGCCGGGTCACGGAGACGTCGGAGACACCGTCCATGGCCGTCGTGTAGTTCGACCACTCCAGATGGCTGGGCCACAGGTCGAGGCTGGTCACCACCTCGTCGGCGGGCTTGAGCGACGTGGCGAGCAGCCACGCCAGGGGGTACAGCAGGACGAGCAGGCCCACGACGGCGATCGTGTGCGGCAGCCACCGCTTGGCGGTGAGGTTCATCGCCCCTCCTCGTCCGCGTAGAAGACCCAGGACCGGGAGGTCCTGAAAAGGATCAGGGTGACGATGCCGATGGTGATCAGCAGCAGCCAGGCCATGGCCGCCGCGTAGCCCATGTGGGAGGCGGTGAAGCCGCGCTCGTAGAGGTACAGCGTGTAGAACATCGTCGAGTCGGCCGGGCCGCCGTTGCCGCCGCTGATGGCGAAGGCCGGGGTGAACACCTGGAAGGACTGGATCATCTCCAGCACCAGGTTGAAGAAGACGACCGGGGACAGCATCGGCACGGTGACGGAGACGAACTGCCGCCACCTGCCCGCGCCGTCCAGCGCCGCCGCTTCGTAGAGGTCGGGCGAGATCTGCTGGAGCCCCGCGAGGAAGATCACCATGGGGGCGCCGAACTGCCACACCGTCAGCAGGACGACCACGAGCCACGCCAGGTCGGGATTGCCGACCCAGCCGCCCAAGTCGATGCCGACGGCGCTCAGGACGTGGGAGACGGAACCCCCGTCGTTGAACAGGGCGCGCCACACCAGCGCGATCGACATGCTCGCCCCGAGCAGGGAAGGCGCGTAGAAGGCGGAGCGGTAGAAGGCACGGCCACGGCCGAGGTTCTTCAGCAGTATCGCCGCCCCGAGCGCGAGCAGCAGCTTGAGCGGCACGGCGACCACGACGTACTTCAGCGTGGTGCCGACCGAGCGCCAGAACCGTGGGTCCTCGGTGAACATGTCGGTGTAGTTGCGCAGGCCTACCCACTTCGGCGGGTCGAACAGGTTGTAGTCCGTGAACGACAGGTACAGCGACACGCCCATCGGCACGAGGGTCAGTACGGCCGCGCCGAGCATCCACGGCGTCAGGAAGACGTAGGCGGGCCACTGCTGTTCCCTGCGGGTGCGCCGCCTCCCGGGCGGCGGGGCCGGTTCCGCCGAACGGCCGGCGCGCGAGGGCGCCCTGGTCGACACAGTGCTCATGACCGCAGCTCCCTGTTGGCCTCGTCGATGAGTTCGCGCGCCGCCTGACGCGGGGACGCCAGGTCGTACATCACGCGCTGGTAGGCCCGGTTGAAGGCGGTCTGGATCGCGACGTCGCCCCGCGGTGGTGCGGTCGGTGGCGCGTCCAGTCCGTACTTCTCCAGCCGCTGGGCGTATGTGTAGATCTCCAGCTCCGGCCCCTTGAGGGTCTTGCCGACACGGGTGGCGAGCGTCCGGTTGGGAGGGGTGGACCGGGTGAAGCCGAGGGCGTCACCGGCCCGCGGGTCATTGAGGAGGAAGTCGACCAGCGCGGTCGCCTCCTTGGGGTGCTCGCTGCTCGCCCCGACGCCGACGAGCATGGAGGGCTTGAAGTACGCCCCCTGCTTCCCGCCGGTCGTGGGGACCGGCGCGAAGTGGACCTGGTCACCGAGCAGCGCCGGGTACCCGGGAAACGGCGCGTCCCAGGTGAAGTCGGCCGCGGCGAGCCCGCGGCCCATGGGGCTGGTCTCGGTGGTGGTGGCCTGCGACGTGTCCTTGGCCTGTGCGGTGTAGCCCTTGTCGCGCAGCTTGTCGCAGAAGGTCCAGAACTCCGTGAGGTCGTCCTCGGTGAAGCCGAGCTTCGTCTGGCCGGCGTAGAGCCGCCCGCCGCGACCGCGCAGCCAGTCCTCGAAGATGTCCTCGTTGACACCGTTGTCGTTGGCGCCCGCCACGGCGCGTCCGTCGGGCGCCTTCAGGCCCAGGGCGGCGACCTTCTCGTTGGCCCGCGCCCAGTCCTCCCAGGTCCAGCTGGGCTTCGGCGTGGGAATGCCGGCCTTCTCGTAGACGGTGGAGTCGTAGGCGTATCCGGTGACGCCACGGCCCATGGGCATCGCGTACTGCTTGCCCTCGTAGGTGCCGGTGCGCAGGAAGTCCTTGTCGATCTCGGCCGTACGGATCGCCTGGCTCCTGACGTCGCTGTCCAGTGGCCGGAGCGCGCCACCGCCGGCGTACTGGGAGATCTGCCGGTAGTCGAGCTGGGCGACGTCCGGGATGCCACCGCCCGCGGCCTGGGTGGCCAGCTTCTGCATGTACGAGCCGAAGTCCGAGTTCGACGTGCGGACGGTGACGCCGGGGTGTTCCTTCTCGAAGAGCCGGACGGCCTCTTTGGTGCGCTGGGCACGGTCGTCGTTGCCCCACCAGGAGAAGGTGAGGGTGACTCCGGAGGCCGCGGTGCCGGTTCCGGCCGAACAGGCGGAGAGTGATGCTGTCAGGGCGGTGCTGAGAGCGACGGCGGCCGGGGCCAGGACGGCCCGGCGGCCTGGGC
>NZ_JBHXUW010000007.1:47438-165081 GCF_042672475.1 Streptomyces sp. NPDC127177 | reverse complement strand
GGCGATTGAGGAGCGGGGTCCGGGGCAGCGCCCCGGTAACGCGCCCGCGCGTCCGGCAACCCGGGGCTCCGCCCCCGAACCCCCGCTCCTCAATCGCCGGAGGGGCTGAGTCTGCGCCTCCCCCACCCCAGGGGCCGAAGGGGCGCCTCCCCCACCGCAGAAAGCCGAAGGGGCGCCTCCCTGCCGGGAGGGATGGAATTGCGCGCCCCCCACGGGCGGCGGGCCCCGCCGGAAGGTGACGGGCCCCGGAGCCGGCTCACACGTTCGGGCGGGCGCCCGCCGCGGCCTCCTTCGCCGCCGTGGCCATCTCCTCCAGGCGGGACAGCATCGGCATCGGGTCGGTTCCCACCGTTCCGGGGAGGAAGTCCGCGATGCGTTCCGGGGTCCACGCCGCCCCCTCCGCGTAGCCCGCGCGCAACTCCCTCGGCTGGGCCCAGACCGCGATCTTCGGGCCCGCGATCGTGTACACCTGGCCGGTGATCCTCTCCGCGCGGGCCCGCTCGCTGAGCAGGTAGACGACGAGCGCCGCCACATCCTCCGGCTCGCCGATCTCCTTGAGCTCCATGGGGACGTTGGCGGACATCCGGGTACGCGCCACCGGCGCGACCGCGTTCGCCGTGACCCCGTACTTGTGCAGGCCGAGCGCCGCGCTGCGGACCAGCGAGATGATCCCGCCCTTCGCCGCGCTGTAGTTCGCCTGGGCCACGCTCCCCTGGTGGTTGCCGCTGGTGAAGCCGATCAGCGTGCCGGCGCCCTCCTGCTTGCGCATCACCGCGGAGGCGGCCCGGAAAACGGTGAACGTGCCCTTGAGGTGGGTGGCGAGCACCGGGTCCCACTCCTCCTCGGACATGTTGAAGAGCATCCGTTCCCGCAGGATGCCGGCGACACAGACGACTCCGTCGATCCGCCCGAACCGCGCGAGCGCCGTGTCCACGACCCGCTGCCCACCGGCCATGGTGGAGATGTCGTCCGCCACCGCGACCGCCTCGCCGCCCGCCGCGACGATCTCCTTGACGACGGACTCGGCTATCTCGCTGGCGGGTTCGCCGCCCTCGATGGAGACGCCGTAGTCGTTGACCACGACCTTCGCCCCCTCGGCCGCCGCGGCGAGCGCGACGGCCCGGCCGATGCCGCGCCCCGCCCCCGTGACGGCCACCACTTTGCCTGCCAAGAAGTTCCCCATACCCGGCCCCTTCCCGCGGTTTCTGACGGTCCGTTAGATTCTATGGGTCATCAGGTCCACCGGCACAAGCCCCAGGAGGCTCCATGTCACTGCCGGACGAGTTCCACGAGATCGCCAAGCGCGTGAACAACTGGGACCGTTGGGGCGCGGACGACGAGATCGGGACGCTCAACCTCATCACCGACGAGGTCGTACGGGAGGCCGCGGCCACCGTCCGGACGGGGCTGCGGATACCGCTCGCGCTGCCGCTCCAGCAGGACGGTGTGCAGAGCGGGCTGATCCCGGGACGGATCAATCCACTGCACACCATGGTCCAGATCAATCAGGAGCTGTTCGGCCCCGGCACCGTCGCCACCAGCGACGACACCGCGGTCCTGAGCCTCCAGACCGCCACCCACTGGGACGCCCTGACCCATGCCTCGCACTCGGGGAAGATCTACAACGGCCGTCCGGCCGACACCATCACCGCGCACGGCGGCGCCCGGTTCAGCGGCATCGACAAGGCGCCGCACATCGTCTCGCGCGGGGTGCTCCTCGATGTGGCCCGCGCCCACGGCGTGGACCGGCTGCCGGGTGGCCACGCCGTGACCCCCGACGACCTGGACGCGGCCGAGGAGCTGGCCGGGGTCCGGGTGCGGGCCGGTGACATCGTGCTCGTACGGACCGGGCAGGTCCAGGTCTATCTGGCCGGGGACAAGAACGCGTACGGCTATCCGTCACCGGGGCTGTCCATCCGGACGCCCGAGTGGTTCCGGGCCCGCGATGTGGCCGCGGTCGCCAACGACACCCTGACCTTCGAGATCTTCCCGCCCGAGATCGAGGACCTGTGGCTGGGGGTGCACGCGCTGGACCTGGTCGAGATGGGCATGCCGCAGGGCCAGAACTGGAATCTGGAAAAGTTGTCCACAGCCTGTGCGGAGTCGAACCGCTACAGCTTTCTGCTCTCCGCCATGCCGGAGCCCTTCACCGGCGCGACGGGCGCCCCGGTCGCCCCGGTCGCGATCCTCTGAGCGGCCGGGGCACAGGGCATTCGGTACATGCCCTACGCGTGGCGGGTGACCGCGTGCGACGGCTCGTACGCGGCGCCCGGCTCGCAAGGGGCGTCACAACCGCCGGTGACACCTTGGGCACCGTGCGCACCATGCGCGCCGGGCTGCATCTGCACCTGGATCAGCGGGATGCCCCGGTCCACCTCGCACCAGATCCGCTTGCCGGCGCCCTCCGGCTGCCAGCCCCAGCGGTCGGCCAGGCCGTCGACCAGCTCCAGGCCCCGGCCGCCGGTGTCCTCACCCTCCGCGTGCCGCTGCTGCGGCGGGCGGCAGCTGGTGTCGGCCACCTCGACCCGTACGGTCCCGGCGTTCCCCGGGGCTCCCGCCGAGCCGAACAGCATGCGCAGCACGGCGGGACAGCCCGTGTGCACCACCGCGTTGGTGACCAGTTCCGAGATCAACAGGATGAGCGTCTCGGCCAGCGGCTCGTCGTCTCTTATCCCGGACCCGACCAGCCGCGAACGCGCCCATCTGCGGGCCCGCCCGACCTCCGCGGGATCGGCCCCGACCTCCAACTGAACCTGAAGCACCTGCACCGCTCACACCATCCGAACCGGCGGACACATCGCCTCGCGCCTCCTCAGGGTCACGGAACGTGATTCCCTTACGAGACAGCATGGTTGACGTACAGTCACCGCAACAAGCGCTTCGGGCATATTCCAGCGCGAAGGAGTACGCGTGGTGCATACTGTGCGACGCACGCTGCGGAGAGTCGAACAGAGACGCTCAGCCCCTCTGTATGGATCACGAGCAGGGCACCTCTCGCGGACCGGAGCAGCCGCACAGGCCACATCCGGATCGCCAGGTTCCAGAACCACTCGCATCCAACGGAGCGTACCCGAGCCCGGCGCCGACTCCACCCCGTGACGAATCACGCGAAGGACACAAGCCGGTATCGGCGCTTACCGACTGCACTGAGTCACTCCGCAGCGTGAACCTCAGGGGTCCATCGCGTCACCAACGCATACCGGCCACCCCTCCTCCGGTTCAGGCCAGATCGGCGGCCAGCGCCTCCTCCGCGTCCGCCGCCGTCAGCCACTGCCCGGCCCGCAGCCAGGCCCGCTTGAGGTGCAGGTGGACGTCCGCCTCCCAGGTGAAGCCCATGCCGCCGTGCACCTGGAGGCAGTCGCGGGCATTGCGGGCCGCCGCTTCGTCGGCGAGCAGCTTGGCCCCGGCGATCTCCACCGGGTCCGCCGTCACGGCGGCCGCGTAGACGGCCGTACGGGCCGTCTCGGCGCGCACCAGCATTCCGGCGCACAGATGCTTGACCGCCTGGAAGGACCCGATCGGCGCTCCGAACTGTTCGCGCCCACGGGCGTGTTGAACCGCCGCCTCGGTGCTGCGCGCAGCGCTGCCGAGCTGTTCTGCGGCGGCCAGCAGGGCGCCCTCGCGGCGCAGCCGCGCTCCGCCCGGCAGCGGTTCGCCCTCGTAGGCACCGAGGTCCGGCACCCGCCACAGGGGCGTGCCCGGGTCGAGCGACCGTACGGGCTCGGCCTCCCGCACGACCTGCCTCAGGGCCCCGCCGGTCAGCACTCGGGCCCGCTCCCCCTCGAGAACGAGCAGCGCGTCGGCTGCCGCCAGGTGCCCGACCGGCTGCCCGGCCTCCGCCAGGGCCACCACGGCGCCGCCCTCGGCCGCGCCCTTCACCGCTCCCGCGGCCAGTTCGGTGGCGATCAGCGGGCCCGGCAGCAGGGCCCGCCCGATCCCTTCGAACACGAGTACGGATTCAGGCAGGCCGAGCCCGACCCCGCCCGCCGTCCCCGGCAGCCGCAGCGCGAACAGCCCGGCCGCGCCGAGCTCCCGCCACAGCGCACCATCGACGCCCCCGCCTCCCCCGTCGCCCCCGCCGTCGATCGCGGCCCGCATCCGGTCCCTGTCGAACCGCCCGCCGAGCAGGTCCCGGATGCCCGCCCGCAGGGCCCGCTGGTCGTCCGTGAGCCGGAAGTCCACTGTCCGCTCACCGTCCCTTCGGCAGGCCGAGGATGCGCTCGGCGACGATGTTGCGCTGGATCTGCGAGGTGCCGGCCGCGATCGTGTACGAGAGCGAGGAGAGCCGGTCCAGCACCCACTCCCGGTCCAGATCGAGGGCGTCACCGGCGCCGAGCACCTCGGCCGCCGCCTCGTACAGCTCCTGGCGGGCGTGCGAGTAACGCAGCTTGAAGACCGAGCCACCCGTCCCGGGGACGCCGCCGGTGCTCTGCGCCTCGCTGACGTTCCACTGGGTGAGCCGCCACAGCGCCCGGAACTCGGCGTTC
Organism: Streptomyces sp. NPDC127177; assembly: GCF_042672475.1. NCBI lineage: Bacteria > Bacillati > Actinomycetota > Actinomycetes > Kitasatosporales > Streptomycetaceae > Streptomyces > Streptomyces sp. NPDC127177. The sequence continues at coordinate 160,594 of NZ_JBHXUW010000007.1, read as the reverse complement.
AGCCTGCCCAGCCTCCGGCGCAGCACCGCGTCGTCCCACCGCCCGTTGCGCCGGGCCTCGGCGGCCAGGGCGTCAAGGGTGCGGCGGCAGGCGACGACCTCACCCACGAAGGCCGTGCCGCGCTCGAAGGAGAGCGTGACCATGGTGACCCGCCAGCCGTCGTTCTCCGCCCCGACCCGGTGCGAGACGGGCACCCGCACCTCGTCCAGGAACATCTCGGCGAACTCGGTGGATCCGGCGAGCGTGCGCAGCGGCCGGACCGTGACGCCGGGGGCGTCCATCCGCATCGCGAGCCAGCTGATCCCGCGGTGCTTGGGCGCCGCCGAATCCGTCCGCACCAGCAGCTCGCACCAGTCGGCGACCTCCGCGTGCGAGGTCCAGATCTTCTGCCCGCTCACCACGTAGTCGTCGCCGTCGCGCACCGCGCGGGTCCGCAGCGACGCCAGGTCGGAGCCCGCCTCCGGCTCGCTGAACCCCTGGCACCAGATCTCGTCGCCGCGCAGCACCGGCGGCAGCCACCTGGCCCGCTGCCCGGCGGTGCCCTCGGCGGCGATCGTGGGCCCGGCGTGCAGCAGCCCGACGAAGTTCGCCCCGACGTACGGCGCCCCGGCCCGCTCCGTCTCCTCCAGGAAGATCAGGTGCTGGGTGGGGGTGGCGCCACGGCCGCCCGCGTCGGCGGGCCAGTGCAGGCCCGCGTAGCCGGCGTCGTACAGCAGCCGCTGCCAGCCGGCGTCGTACGCCCGCCGCCCCGGCCAGTCACCGGGGTCCGGCTTCCCCGGCAGCCCGGGAAGCACTGCGGCCAGCCACTCCCGCAGCCGTGCCCGGAAGGCTTCCTCTTCCTCCGTGTACGCGAGGTCCATGACCCGCCTACTTGTCGAGGTCCAGACCGAGCATCCGGATCGCGTTCCCGCGCATCAGTTTGTAGACGGTCTCCTCGTCCAGTCCCTTGACGTGGTCGAGGGCGACCTCCTTGGTGTGCGGGAAGGTCGAGTCGACGTGCGGGTAGTCGGTCTCGAAGGTGGCGTTGTCCCGCCCGACGACGTCGAGCGAGGCGACGCCGTGCTTGTCGCGGAAGAAGCAGCAGAACATCTGCCGGTAGTAGTACGTGGAGGGCGGCTCGGGGATCAGGTCGCGCACCCCGCCCCAGGCCCGGTGCTCCTCCCAGACGTCGTCGGCGCGCTCCAGGGCGTACGGGATCCACCCCATCTGCCCCTCGCTGTAGGCGAGCTTGAGCTGCGGGAACTTCACGAGCACGCCGCTGAAGAGGAAGTCCATCATCGAGGCCATCGCGTTGTTGAAGGAGAGCGAGGCCTGGACGGCGGGGGGTGCGTCCGGCGAGGCGGCGGGCATCTGGGAGCTGGACCCGATGTGCATGTTCACGACGGTGCCGGTCTCCTGGCAGACGGCGAAGAACGGGTCCCAGTAACCGGTGTGGATCGACGGCAGCCCCAGATAGGTCGGGATCTCCGAGAAGGTCACGGCCCGCACCCCGCGCGCCGCGTTCCGCCTGATCTCCGCGACGGCCAGATCGATGTCCCAGAGCGGGATGATGCACAGCGGGATCAGCCGGCCGCCGCTGTCCCCGCACCATTCCTCGACCATCCAGTCGTTGTACGCGCGCACACAGGCGAGCGCGACCTCCTTGTCGTGCGCCTCGGCGAAGGTCTGCCCGCAGAACCGCGGGAAGGTGGGGAAGCAGAGACTCGCCTCGACGTGGTTGAGGTCCATGTCCTTCAGCCGCTCGACGGGGTCCCAGCAGCCGGGCCGCATCTCCGCCCGGGTGATCCCCTCCAGGGTCATGTCGTCGCGGTCGAAGCCCACGGCGGCGATGTTCCGCTTGTACGGGAACTTGAGGTCCTCGTAGATCCACCAGTCGGTGGGCGGACCGTCCGGGTCCATCGTGATGACGTACTTGCCGCCGGTGTAGGCCAGCTCGCCGATGCCCGCGGTCAGCGGCTGCGGCCCGCGCTCGCGGTACTTGGCCGGCAGCCAGGTGGAGAACAGGTGCGGCGGCTCGATCACATGGTCGTCGACGCTGACGATCCGAGGCAGTTCCGTCATGGTGTCCCCTTCGGCGCACGCATTTCTGATGACCCGTCAGATTGACGTCGCCCTCAGGCTAGCCCCGCACCCCTGGACCGACAAGGCGCTGCGCTCTACGCTCTCCGCACGATCTGACTACCCGTCAGCTGTGAGGGGTTCGCCGTGAACGAGACCGCACACGCCCTGGGTGCATCGGGCACCTTCTGGGAGCTCATCGAACGCCGGGCCGCCCTGACGCCCGAGGGGCCGTTCCTGATCCAGGACGACCGCACGCTCACCTTCGGCGAACTGCGCGCCCGCGCCGAACGGGTGGCGGCGGGCCTGCACGACATGGGGGTGCGCCCCGGGACCGTCGTCGCCTGGCAGCTGCCGACCCGGCTGGAGACGGCCCTGCTCTCCTTCGCGCTGGCCCGGATCGGGGCGGTGCAGACCCCCCTCATCCCCTTCTACCGCGACCGCGAGACCGGCTTCGCACTGCGCGAGTCGAAGGCCGAGTTCTTCGCGGTACCGGGCACCTGGCGCGGCTTCGACCACACGGCGATGGCCACCCGCCTCTCGGCGGACCTCGCGCACCCGCCCCGGGTCTTCGAGGCCTACGACACCCTCCCGGACGGCGATCCGGCGGTCCTGCCCCCGCCACCCTCCGACGGCACGGCGGTGCGCTGGATCTACTGGACTTCGGGCACCACATCCGACCCGAAGGGCGTCCTGCACACCGACCGCAGCCTGATAGCGGGCGGCTCCTGCCTGGCCCACGCCCTGCACCTCTCGGCGGCCGACACCGGCTCGATGGCCTTCCCCTTCGCCCATGTCGCCGGGCCGGACTACTCGGTGATGCTGCTGCTCTACGGCTTCCCGGCGGTGCTGTTCGAGCACTTCGCGATGCCGGAAGCCCTCGCGGGCTACCGCCGGCACGGGGTGACGGTCGCGGGTGGCTCGACGGCCTTCTACTCGATGTTCCTGACCGAGCAGCGCAAGGACCCGTCCACCCCCCTCATCCCCACCCTCCGCCTGCTGGCCGGCGGAGGCGCTCCGAAGCCCCCGGAGATCTACCACGCGGTGGTACGCGAGATGGGAGTCCAGCTCACCCACGGCTACGGGATGACAGAGGTCCCGATGATCACCATGGGCGCCCCGGACGACACGGCGGAACACCTCGCGGGGACGGAGGGGCGGCCGCCGGATGGCATGGAGATCCGGATCACCGACGAGGACGGCGAGCGGGTGCCCTGCGGGGTGGACGGCGAGGTACGGCTCCGGGGCGAGGCGGTCTGCCGGGGCTACCTGGCCTCCGCGAGCCCCTTCGACGCGGACGGCTTCCTGATCACGGGCGACGTCGGCCACCTCCGGCCGAGCGGCCACCTCGTCCTCACCGGCCGGCTGAAGGACATCATCATCCGCAAGGGCGAGAACATCTCGGCGAAGGAGATAGAGGACCTCCTCGCCCGCCATCCCGGCGTCGGCGACGCGGCGGTGATCGGGCTGCCGGACGCGTCGCGCGGCGAACGCGTCTGCGCGGTGGTGGAACAGCCGCCGGGGGCCGCCCCGCTCACCCTCTCCGAGGTGACGGCCCACCTGCGCGGCGAGGGACTGTCGGTCCACAAACTTCCGGAGCAACTGGAACTGCTGCCGGCGCTGCCCCGTAACGAGACCTTGCGCAAGGTACTCAAGTACCGGCTACGCGACCGCTACACGTGACGTCCCCGGGTCCGGGGGCGCGGGGTTCCGGCCTCAACCGCCGGACGGGCCGCGTCTGTCCGGGTTTCCGGATCAAGCCCGTCCGGCGATCGAGGACAGGGACCCGCGCCCCGGAGAGGGGCGCACAAGCACACCCCGCGCGCCCGCCCGGCCGAGGGCTACGCGTCGGGTTCGATCACCGTGAAGTACGCCGCGAACGCGGCCACCGCGTCCGACTCCGCGATCCGCCCGTCGCGATCCGCGTCCAGGCTCTGGGCCGCGAACGCCGCCGCGTCCGGGCTGGCGCCCAGCACCCGCAGGGCCCGGTCCACCGCCGGCACCGCAGCGGCCCCGTCGTTCTCCGGGTCCGCCACGGCGATCGCCGCGCGCAGGAAGGGGCGGGCGATCTCCGCGAACCTCTCCGGGCTGTCCCGCAGGCGTTTCACCGCGCCGCCCACGAACTCCTCACGGGTGACCCGCTGGTCCCCGTCCACGTCGGCGATGCCCGCCATGCCCTGCCAGAACGCCTCGGCCCCGCTGTAGAGCGCCTGGCCCTTGTCGCAGCGGGCCGTCGTACCGAACTCGGTGAGCAGACGGGCCGCGGCGGCGTTGAAATCCGCGCGATCGATGTATCCGTTGCCGTCCTGGTCGAAGGCGGCGAAGCGGAATGCGATCTTGCGCTCATACTCTGCGCTGTCCATGCGGGGAGCGTACGACGCCCACGGCACCCACGTGTCACTTATGCGCTTCAGTGGTGTGACAACCCGGTCAGGCGGACATCGGTTCGGCCCCGTCGTCGACGGCGGAGTCCCAGTCGGGGTAGACCTCGAACAGCCGGCGCACGCCGAGCGCCGCCAGCACGCGGTTGACGTGCGAGCCCTCCTCCGCGCCCCGGGCGGGCAGGATCAGCCGCAGCCGGCCCCCGCAGGACCGCATCAGCCGACGGGAGGCGATGAGCACGCCGACACCACTGGAGTCGCAGAACAGGACCTCCGAGAGATCGAGCACGACATCGTGACGGCCGACGGCGACCGCGTCATGGACGGACTGGCGGACGGTCGGTGACGTCACCAGATCCAGTTCGCCGCATATGTGCAGCACCGTCCACCCGGCCTGCTCGGTTTCGGCCACCTTCAATGTCACGCGACTGGGCCTCTCGTTCCGGGGATCCGGGGATTCCAGCGATCCGGAAGTTTCCCTTCCTCCTCGCGGCTGCCCCGGGGCACTCCCCATGAAACACCGCCCGTCCCAGGAAGGCCCAGAAGGGTTTCAGGCAGAAATGATCACTTCAGGTCCGATTCCATCGCCGCGGGGTCCGCATTCCCTACCATCCTGGGCGTTCGCGCGGGCGCACTTACCGCAAAGGGGCGTGCGTGGTCAGTACAGCCGACTACATTCGATGTGACGAGGGGTACAGGTCGAGGGCACAGGGCTGGGGGTCTCATGGCTAATAACGCACCACCCCGCTGGGACCGCAAGATGCAACAGCGGCTGGCGCGCGGAGAGGCGGCCGCCCTCGGGGAGCTCTACGACCGGTTCGCCGCGCTCGTGCACAGCCAGGCCCACCGGATGCTCGACGACGAGAGCGCCGCGGACCTGGTGACCCGGGAGGTCTTCGGGTACGTGTGGGAGAACCCGGACGCGTACGACCCCAAGCAGGGCTCGATGCGGTCCTGGGTGGCCCGGCTCACCCACCGCCAGTCGGTGCAGCGCCTGCGCAGCACCGCGTCCATCACCGCCGCGGAGACGTACGGGACCGCCGAGGACACCGCGGACGGGGCCCGCGCGGACCTGGCCGAGCTGGAGGAGCGCGTGCGCCGGGCCACCGCGGCGGCCCGCGCCGACTACATCGTCGCCTCCATGCCCGCGCCGCTGCGGGCCGCGCTGGAGCTCGCGTACATCCAGCGCCGTGACTACCGGCAGACCGCGGCCGACCTCGGGGTCACCGAGGACGAGGCCAGACGCCGCCTGCGGCTGGGTCTCCAGCTGCTGTCCACCGCCCACACCCGGCCGCTGGAGGGCTCATCGCCGCCCGGATACGGAAGGCGGCTGTGAACGACGACGCGGAGGGGCTCGACGGCGACGGCCGCGAGCACGAGGGCCGGGACGACGAGGTGCGGGGCGCCCGTCGCATACCGGGGCCGCGGGGCGCCGCGGACGACTTCGACATGGGCCACGCAATGCCACCGCAGCCACCACAGCCACCGCCCGCACCGCAGCCGGAGTCCGTACCGCCGCAGCCGAAACGGGCAGCGGACCCGCCGGACCACGCAGGCCCACCGGAGCACGCGGGCCCGCCGGACCGATCCGCGCCACCCGGCCCGCCGGCCCTCGTGCTCCCGCACCGTGTCCTGAAGGCCCTCCTCGGCGCCTGGGCGCTGGCCGCCTGCTCCGCCGACGAGACCGAGGCCGTCGAGGCGCACCTCACGGAGTGCGCCCCCTGCGCCGACGAGGCGCTGCGGCTGCGCGACGCGGTCGGTCTGCTGCACACCGACGGCAGCCTCGACCTCGACCCGCTGCTCCGGTCCCGGGTGCTGGAGAACTGCCTGAGCCGCCGCCCCGCCAAGATCCCGGTGCCGGACTGGGCGTCCCCGTACGACTCGGAGACCGCCCGTCTCGACGCACTGCTGCGCGACATCGGTACCTCGGAGTGGCACGCCCCGGTGCGGCTCAAGTGGTTCGAGGACGAGCGCGTGACCACCCGCAAGACGACGGTCGCCGGGGTCATCGGTCACCTCATGACCGTCGACGGCCTGGTCAGCACCGCGCTCGGCCTCGACGACCCGCTCTCCGTCGGCGTCCCGGGGATTCCGCGCCGGGGCCCGGAGCCGGTGCTCGCGCCCACCGCGCGCACCGAGACGTACTGGTCGTCCGCACGCCTGCCGCCCACCCGGGCCGTCCGCGAACCGTGGCGCGACCAGAGTCACACCCTCATCCGCACGGTCTCCTTCGCGGGCCGCGACGTCTCGGAGCTCTCCGTCTCCTACGGCGACTTCGCGCTGCCGCTCCAGGACGCCCTGCTGGACCGGGCCTTCGAGTGCTGGGTGCACGGCGGCGACATCGCGGACGCGGTGGACTACCCGTACGAGGCGCCCTCCGCGGCCCACGTCAACCGGATGATCGACCTGTCGGTCCGGATGCTGCCGGCCGCCCTCGCCGAGCGGCGACGGGCGGGGCTCGCGGCTCCGGCCCGCCATCTGGTGACGGCCGGTGCCCCGGGCCGCTCGCTCCATCTGGAGGTGGAGGGCATGGGCGGCGGCGACTGGTACATCGCGCTGGACTCCCCCGCCGCGATCGGCTCGCCCGACCACACGGTGGCGCAGGTCGCACTGGACGGCACGGAGTTCTGCCAGCTCGTGGCGGGCCATGTGCCGCCCGTGGAGGCGGCGGCCGGTCAGCGCGGGGACCGTGAGGCGATCCACGACGTGCTCATGGCGGCGGCCTCGCTCAGCAGGCTCTGAGCCGAAGCAGGCTCCGAGCCGGAGCAGCCCTGAGCCGGAGCAGCCCCGCAGGAGCGTCCGCGGGGCTGTGTGCTGCTGCCGGTCGGGCCGGGACCTCTCGTCCGGATCGTGCCGGGCTCGCCGGGCCCGAGCCGGACGTCAGGCGAAGACGACCGTGCGGCGCCCGTTGAGCAGGATGCGCCGCTCCGCGTGCCACTTCACCGCGCGCGCCAGCGCCTGGCACTCCACATCGCGCCCGATCGCGACCAGCTGGTCCGGGGTGACGCCGTGGCCCACCCGCTCGACCTCCTGCTCGATGATCGGCCCCTCGTCGAGGTCGGCCGTCACGTAGTGCGCCGTCGCACCGATCAGCTTCACACCGCGTGCGTGTGCCTGGTGGTACGGCTTGGCGCCCTTGAAGCTCGGGAGGAAGGAGTGGTGGATGTTGATGATCCGGCCGCTCAGCTGCTTGCACAGGTCGTCCGAGAGGACCTGCATGTAGCGGGCCAGCACGACCAGCTCCACGTCCTCCTCGCGGACGAGCTCCAGCAGCCGCGCCTCGGCTTCCGCCTTGTTGTCCCTGGTCACCGGGATGTGCCGGAACGGGACGTCGTACGAGGCGACGAGTTCGGCGAAGTCCGTGTGGTTGGAGACCGCCGCGGCGATCTCGACCGGCAGGGCACCGCTCCGGGAGCGGAACAGCAGGTCGTTCAGGCAGTGGCCGAACTTGCTGACCATGAGGACGATCCGCATCCGGTCCGACGACCGGTGGATCTGCCAGTCCATCCGGAAGGAGTCGCCGATCGCGGCGAAGCTCGCCCGCAGCTTCTCGGGACTCACCGGGGTGTCCGCCGAGAAGTGGACGCGCATGAAGAACAGACCCGTGTCGTGGTCCCCGAACTGCTGGCTGTCCTCGATGTTGCAGCCGGTCATGAAGAGGAAACTCGACACGGCGTGCACGATGCCCGTTTTGTCGGGGCAGGAGAGGGTGAGGACGTACTGCTCGGACGCGGCGTCCGGCACAGCGGAGGCAACGGGTTCGGCGGGCTGCGGCGCGGTCATTCCCGTAGGGTGCCACACCGCCCGGTTCTCAGGCCGATCTGGTCATGATGCGGAGCACGTCGAGGGAGCGCGGCGGGACGTCCGGGTCCTCGCCGTCGTTCGTGGCGAGCAGCACATGGGCCTCGCGGGCGGCCCGTACGGCCTCCGGCCAGCCGTGATGCTCCAGATAGGCGGAGACCGGGGCGTCCGCGCCGACCTGGTGCATGATGCGCAGCACCCGCAGCACGGCGACGTCGACGAGGGCGGCCTCCCCGGAGTCCCGGAAGACCGTGCCGACGTACTTCTCGGCGGACCAGTTGTCGAGCCAGGTGTCCTCGACCAGGCGGTACACGGCGTCGGTGACGTCGCCGTATCCCTCCCGGCCGGCCAGCCAGCACTCGTGATGGAAGACGGGGTCGGAGAGCATGTGCAGCGCCGAGCGCACGTTGCTGCGCCAGCGCCACCACGGAATGTCGTTGAGCGGCATGCCGCCCATGGTGGAGGAGCGACGGCCGCGACGGGAAGAGTTCTCGGAACCTTGCTGCACGGTTGTCGATCGTACGTTCCCTTTCGGGCCGTCCGTGCGGCCCCCTGCCATTCACCTGGATGTCACCGAGCGTTGAACGGGGCACACTCCGGCGTTACCCCGCGGCGGGAATCCTCTGTCCCCATGACCGGACGGCAACGCCCCATCCTTTCCCGCCCTTCGAGGCTGCTCACCGGCGCGGTGACGGCAGGGGCCTTGCTGATGACCGGCTGCGGTGTGCTCCCTGGGGAATCGGGGGACTCCAGGGAGCCCGTCACCGTCGTGACCTGGGCGCCCGACGGCACCTCAGGACCGGATGCGGCGAACATGGCGGGAATGACCGCGATGGCACGGACGTACGCCCGCTGGGTCAACGGCCAGGGGGGCATCGACGGGCACAAGCTGCGCGTGGTCACCTGCGACGAGCAGGACAGCTCGATCGGCGCGGGGAACTGCGCGCGGCGGGCCGTCAAGGAGAAGGCCGTCGCCGTCCTCGGCTCCTACAGCCGGTACGGGCGGGCGTTCATGGCTCCGCTGGAGGTCGCCGGCATTCCGTACATCGGGGGGTACGGCGCCTCCGAGGAGGAGTTCCGGAGCTATGTCTCCTACCCGGTGACCGGCGGCCAGTCGGCGCTACTGGCGGGCAACGCCAAGCAACTGGCGGGGAGTTGCGACAAGGTCTCGCTGGTGCGCCCGGACACGCTGGGCGGTGACGGTCAGTCGTGGATCCTCAAGACCGGTCTGACCGAGGCCCGACGGCCCGGCCCGGTCGACATACGGGCCGCCGAGGCGGCCACTTCGTACGACGGGGCGGCCGCCAAGGCGCTGGCCGGGGCGGGGACGGACGGCGGATGCGTGACGGCCGTGCTCGGGGAGCGCACGGGGACCTTCTTCGACTCGTTCAGACGGCTGGAGCCCACCAGCGGTGCGGTCCGCGTCTCCTCGGTGCTCGGCAGCGTCGGGCAGCCGCTCATCGACCGCACCGGCGGCCGGGACAGCCCGTTCGAGGGCGCGTACGTCACCGGCTGGTACCCGGACTCGGGCGATGCCCGCTGGAACCTGATGCGCCAGGTGATCCGCGAGCACGCCTTCGGCGACAACCGGATCGATCCGGACGACACGGGCGTGCAGACCACCTGGATCGCCTACACCGCCCTGAAGTCGATCGTCGAGTCGCTGCACGAGCCGGCGATCAGCGCGAGGAAGATCACCAAGGCCCTCAACCAGGGCGTCCGGGTCGACACCGGTGGCCTCACCCCCGAACTCCGCTGGCGCTACGAGGACATGCTCGGCTCGGACTCGTACCCCCGGATCGTGAACAGCAAGGTGACGTTCCAGGTCGTGCGCGACGGCAAGCTGGTCGCGGACAAGAAGGGCTTCGTGGACGTGACGAAGACCCTGACGGACGCGAGCGCGACCAGCTGAGACGACAGACGGCGGGGGCGGACGGGACCGGCCCGTCCGCCCCCGCCGCCGTGGCTCAGAGCGCGGTGGCCTCGCGCGCGGTCAGGCCGTACTTCGCCGCGATGGCGTTCCACAGCTTGGACGCCTGCTGCTTGGCCTTGCTCGCCTCGCCGCTCTGCACGTTGGCCGCCTGCGACTGCGAGGTCGTACGGGCCTTGCCGTGCTTGCAGACCTTCTTGCTCTTGGCCTGCACGGCCCAGGCGGCGTAGTGGTCGTCCGCGGACGCGGACGCCTGCCAGGCCTTGGTGAGCGAGGCGGTCAGGTCACCGTGGTCCGGCAGCTTGTCGACCGACAGTTCCTTCAGCCTGGTGACCAGGTCGCGGCGCTGCTGGGCGGCGCCCTTCAGATCCGCCACGGCCTTGTTCAGATTGGTGCAGGACTTGGTCTTCTCCACCGCGCCGATGACCGCTGCCCGGCTGTTGTTGCTGTCGGCGAGGAGCTTGTCGAGCGCCTCCGCCTGCGGCTTCGCCGGGTCGGCGGCGGCCTTGGTGGAGGGCTGCGTCGCGGGTGAACTCGCGGAGGCCACCGACTGCTTGCTGTCGTCCTTGTCGTCGTCGCCACCGCTGAGCAGAGCGCCGGCGCCGAGCCCGATCACTGCGCAGCCCACGACGACCGCGGCGATCAGCGGGACGTGCGCCGACCGCTTGCGGCGCTCGTCACGGCCGTCCTGCGGCAGCCCGTCCTCGGGCCCGCCGTACGGGGGCGCCTGCTGGTAGGCCTGCGGCGGGGGCTGTCCGGGGCCCTGGTACTGCTGCTGCGGCTGATGTTGCTGCTGCTGTTGCTGCTGCTGCGAGGGGTCGAACCGGGGTATCTGCTGGGTGGCACCCGCGGGTTCGTCACTGCGGAAGAGGTTGTCGAACTCGGCGGGCGGCGGGCGCTCCCCGGGCGTGCCGGGCCTGATCCCGTAGGGGGCACCGCCCGGCACCGGCGGTATGTACTGGGTGGCGTCGGCGTCCTGGCCGCCCTGCGCGGGCTGCTGCCCGTACGACTGCTGCTGGGCGCGGCCCAGGAACTGGGTGGACTCCGCGGGGCTCTCCGGCGGCAGACCGCCCGGCCCGGACCCGCCCGGCACCGGCGCGATGTACTGCGTGGCGTCCGCGTCCCCGCCGCCCGCGCCCATGCCGGGCACGGCCTCGGGCGGCAGCGGCTGGGCGTAGGGCGCCTGCGACCGGGCGGGCGGCAGCGCCTGCGGAGCCTGCCCGTAGGCCGGCGGCTGCTGTCCCTGCTGATGCCCCTGCTGCGGCTCCCGGCCGTACGCCTGGTCCTGCCCGCCCTGGCCGTACTGCCCCTGCTGCCCGTACCCGGCAGGGGTCTGCTGCCCCTGCCCATAGGCCGACGGAGGCTGCTCCTGCCCGTACCGGCCCTGCTGCTCCTGCTGCCCGTACCCGCCCCGCCCCTGCGACGGGCCGCCCTGCTGCGGCGCCTGCGGGCCCCAGGGCTGCCCCCACGGCTGCCCTTCGGCCGGGGTCGCCCGGTCCGCCGGTCCCCCCGGCGTCCAGGGCTCGCCGCCACCTGCGGGCAGCACGACACCCTCGTGCGCGGGTCGTACAGCAGGGGGCTGCTGCTCGTCGCCCTGTCCGCTCTGTGTCACCGGGACTCCTACGTGTGAACCTATGGAATCGTCGGCTCACGGTAGCGGGTGGTTGCCGCCCTCCGCCAAGCGCGTGAGGTCAACCACACCCCTTCACAGCGGGAGTAACGTCCAGCCGCTCCAGGACGCAGTTAAGGGGCGTCCCCGTCGATTCGGAGCCGGGCCGGTCCGCCTCCCGGGCGGGCGGTACGGCCCCGGCCCCCCCGCACCCCCGGTCAGGCCGCCTGGAGCTCCAGACGGGCGCCGAACTCCCTTACCGCGGGCTCGTCCCCGTACGGCACCAGCCGCTGTTGCAGATCCTCCAGATACTCCGCGCCCCGGCTGGAGCGCACCGAGCCCAGCAGTTCCATCGCCCGCGTCCCGGTGTGGCAGGCCTGCTCCACCTCTCGCATCTGCACCTGCGCCGTGGCCAGCAGTGCCAGGCCGATACCGCGGCGGCGGGCGCGGGACTCCGGGTGGCCGTCCAGGGACTCCTTCGCACGGCGGGCGGCCGCCTCCGCCTGGCCGAGGTCGCGGTGGCAGTGCGCCAGTTCGTCGGCCAGATAGGCGTGGTCGAAGTGGGCGATCCAGTCGGGGTCGTCCCCGCTGTCCGGATCGGCGCGTTCCAGCGCCGCCAGCGCCTGGCCCGCCACCGACTGGCAGGTGCCCGCGTCACCGAGGAGGGCGTGCCCGCGCGCCTCCGCCGCGTAGAACATCGCCTCCGCCCTCGGTGTGACCCGCCCGCGCGCACCCTCCTGCGCGGCCCTGGCCAGCTGGGCGATCTCCCGCGGATTGCCGAGCTGCGCCGCGAGATGGCTCATCGAGGCAGCCAGCACATAGCCGCCGTAGGCGCGGTCGCCGGCCGCCTGCGCCAGCCGCAGCGCCTGGATGTAGTAGCGCTGGGCCAGACCCGGCTGGCCCGTGTCGATCGCCATGTACCCGGCCAGCTCGGTGAGCCGCGCGACCGCCGCGAACAGCTGCCGGCCGGTCGACTCCCGGTACGCGCCCGAAAGGAGCCCGGAGACCACGCTGTTGAGGTAGTGCACCAGGACGGGCCGCACGTGGCCGCTGCCGAACCGGTGGTCGAGGTCGACCAGCGCGGCCGTCATCGCCCGCACCGCCTCCACGTCCGGCATCCCGACCCGGGCCCCGGCCGCCCGCGCGACCTGCGGGTCCGCGCCACTGATCAGCCAGTCCCGGCTGGGCTCGACCAGCGCCGAGGACGCCACCGCCGAACCGGTCAGGAAATCGCGGCGGCCGACATCGCTGCGCCACAGCTCACAGACCTGCTCGATCGCCCCGGTCACCGTCGGCGCGAACTGCAGCCCCACACCGGAGGCGAGGTTCTTGCCGTTGGCCATCCCGATCTCGTCGATCGTGACCGTACGGCCGAGCTTGCGGCCGAGTGCCTCGGCGATGATCCCCGGCGCCCTGCCGCGCGGCTGCTGTCCACGCAGCCAGCGGGCGACCGAGGTCTTGTCGTAACGGAGGTCGAGGCCGCGTTCGGCCCCGACCATGTTGACGCGGCGGGCCAGGCCCGCGTTGGAGCATCCGGCTTCCTGAATGAGCGCCTGGAGCCGTTCGTTCGGCTGGCGTGCGACGAGAGGCCTGGCTGCCATGTTTCTCCCCCTGAGGTCGCAGTGATCGTTGCTGGATCACTGCCCGGCGTATGTCCGAGAAATGCACCGATTCATCGGGTTGGTCACTTTCCTCGCTTCTTACATCTTTCGTCACGGCAAGCCCCCTATGATGCTGAGCGAACTGTGCCGGAATTTCCGTAACTTGCTACCCGCGCATCGCCGCGACTCCTCCCGCGCGCCCCCGCCGGTGCATCGATGCGCCCCGCATGCGGGAGCGATAGGCCGTAACCGCGTTCGCCACGCCCGTAACCCCAGGTGGCGACGGGAGTTGTGCTGTGCGTGGAAGAGCCGAACACAGTCATGGAAACCGCACAGCTCCCCCAGCAGCGCGCCGAACTCCTGCTCGACGCCGCCGTCCGGTACACGGAGGAGCGGCGCTGGGACGTGTGCCCGGGCACCTGGCTGGAGTCGGCCGACGGGGCGGAGCGGTGCTCCTGCGGAGAGGCCGGCTGCGCCGCTCCCGGCGCGCACCCCACCCGGGCCGACTGGGCGGGCCAGGCCACCGGCAGCGGTGCGGCGGCCCGCCGCATGTGGTCCCGACAGCCCCGGGCGGCAGTCCTGTTGCCGACCGGGCGCGCCTTCGACGCGATCGACGTACCGGAGTCGGCGGGTTTCCTGGCCCTGGCCCGGATGGAACGCCTCAGCCTGCCGCTCGGTCCGGTGACCCGCGGCCCGGACCGCCGGATGCAGTTCTTCGTCCTGCCGGGCGCCGCCGCCAAGGCGGACGGCCTCGCACAACGGCTGGGCTGGAACGCCGCGTCGATCGGGCTGCGCGGACTGGGCGACGGCCAGTACGTGACGGCCCCGCCGACCCGGGTCGGCGGGAGCGGCGCGGTTCAGTGGGCCCGCCGGCCCACCACGGCCAACCGCTGGCTGCCCGAGGTGGAGGAGCTGATCAGCCCGCTCGCCTACGCCTGCGGCAGGGAGGCCGCCGACGCCCGGAGCCGCCTTTCGTAGGGTGTCCCCCACACACGGGGACTTCGAAGGGCGTGCACGATGCCGGACCGGCACGAGACCGACACAGCAGAACAGTCCGTCGAGACGGGCGCACCGGAGGTGACACCGCCCGCGGTGCGGGTGGAAGGACTGTGGAAACGGTTCGGCGAACAGACTGCGGTGGCCGGGATCGACCTGGAGCTGCCCGCGGGCAAGTTCATCGGCCTGGTGGGCCCCAACGGCGCGGGCAAGACCACCACCCTGTCCATGGTCACCGGCCTGCTCCGCCCCGACATGGGCAGGATCGAGGTCGGCGGGCGCGACGTCTGGCGCGATCCGGTCGAGGTCAAGTCCCGGATCGGTGTGCTGCCCGAGGGGCTGCGGCTCTTCGAGCGCCTCTCCGGACGTGAACTCCTCGGCTACACCGGCAGGTTGCGCGGGCTGCCCGGTCCCGAGACGGACAGCCGCGCCACCCAGCTGCTGGACGTCCTGGATCTGGCGGGCGCCCAGCACAAGCTGGTCGTCGACTACTCGACCGGTATGCGGAAGAAGATCGGGCTCGCGGCGGCGCTGCTGCACAATCCCGAAGTGCTGTTCCTGGACGAGCCGTTCGAGGGCGTCGACCCGGTGTCGGCGCAGACCATCCGCAAGGTGCTGGAGCGCTACACCGGCTCCGGGGCGACCGTCATCTTCTCCAGCCATGTGATGGAGCTCGTCGAGTCGCTCTGCGACTGGGTGGCCGTCATGGCGGCCGGCACCATCCGGGCCCAGGGCACCCTCGCCCAGGTCCGCGGCGCGGCGCCCTCCCTCCAGGACGCCTTCCTGGAGCTGGTCGGCGCGGGCGGCCGCGACGACGGCGACGCCCTGGACTGGCTGGGCGGCACCCGATGAGCCTGCTCGACGCCCCGGCGGGAACCGGGCCCCGGACGAGCGGCACGGACGGTACCGCCCTGGTCCCCGTCTTCGTACGGCTCAAGCTCACGCTGCTGCGCAACGGGCTGCGGCAGTCGTCCGGACGGCGGGCCGCGTACATCGCGTCCGTCGTCGCCACCCTGCTGATCGCCGCGGGCCAGCTGATCGGGCTGATCGCGCTGCGCGGCAACGCCCACGCGGTGTCGCTCGTCGTGCTGCTGGCCGCGGTGCTGGCGCTCGGCTGGGCGGTGATGCCGCTGTTCTTCGCCGCCGGTGACGAGACCCTCGACCCGAGCAGGCTGGTGATGCTGCCGCTGCGCCCGAGGCCGCTGATCACCGCGCTGCTGGCGGCCTCGCTGGTCGGGATCGGCCCGCTGTTCACGCTCTGTCTGACGGTCGGTTCGGTGATCGCCCTGGCCCACGGGGCCGGGGCCGCGGTGTTCGCGGTCCTGGCGGCCCCGCTCACGCTGCTGGTCTGTGTGGCGCTGGCGCGGACCGTCGCCACGGCCAACAGCCGGCTGCTGACCTCCCGCAAGGGCCGCGATCTGGCGGTGCTCAGCGGTCTGGTGATCGCCGTGGGCATCCAGGTCGTCAACTTCGGCGCCCAGCGGCTCGGCCGCTCCGGCGGCCTCTCCGCCCTGGACCCGGCCGCCGACGTGGTGCGCTGGCTGCCGCCCGCCTCCGCGATCGCCTCGGTGGACTCCGCGTCCCGGGGCGACTACGGGAGCGCCGCCGCCGCACTGCTGCTCTCCCTGGCCGCACTGGCCCTGCTGCTGTGGCTGTGGCAGCGCAGCCTGGTGAAGCTGATGACGGCGCCGGACGGCTCTACGCTCGCCGCCGCCGAACCCGGCCGCACTGCCTCCGGTTCACGCGGCGCCGGTATCTGGGCCCTGTTCCCCGAGGGGCGGACCGGCACCGTGATGCAGCGCAGCCTGCGCTACGTCGCACGGGACCCGAAGACGAAGGCGGCGTGGGTGACGGCGCTGGCGATCGGGCTGATCGTGCCGCTGCTCAACGCGGTGCAGGGCGCCGGCTCGGTCTACTTCGCCTGCTTCGCCGCGGGGATGCTCGGCATCCAGATGTACAACCAGTTCGGGCAGGACACCTCCGCGTTCTGGATGGTGGCCGCGGCGATCTCCTCGACCCGGGACGCGTATCTGGAACTGCGGGCGCGCGCCCTGGCGTTGCTGCTGATCACCCTCCCCTACACGATCCTGGTGACCGTGGTGACCTCGGCGGTGCTCGGTGACTGGGGAGCGCTGCCGGGGGTCATGGGGCTGTCGTTCGCGCTGCTGGGCGCGATGCTGGCGACGGGTGCGGTGGCCTCGGCGAACTTCCCGTACTCGGTCCCGCAGGACGGTGCGTTCAAGAACGTGGCGCCGGGTCAGGCCGGTCTCGCCTGGATCTCGATCTTCGGCGGCATGGTCTCGGCGGCACTCCTGTGCGCGCCGGTGATCGGTATGACGCTCTGGCTCCATCTCGCCGGTGAGGAGGGGTGGCTGTGGCTGCTGCTACCGGTGGGGGCGGTGTACGGGGCGCTGATCGCCTGGGCCGGACTGCGGGTGGCGGCGCCCCGCACGGCCGACCGGCTGCCGGAGATCCTTGCGGCGGTCAGCAAGGGGTGAGTCCGGCCGGAGGGGACGAGGTGCGGGTGATCGGTGGCCTGGGCCGGTGGCCGGTGCTCGGGGCCGGTGGCCGGTGGCCGGTCTTACGGAGCCACCGGCTCCCGGTCGCCGCGATCGTCCTGGTCGTCCCGGCCGTCGCTGCCGTCCCGGCCGTCACTGCCTTCCTGGCCGTCGCCGCTGCCCTCGGCGTACTGCTCCAGGAAGGGTTCGACCGCGGCCCGCCAGCCCTCCGGCTGGTCGTAGTGGACGAGATGACCGGCGTCGGCCACCTCCGCGTACTGCCCGCGCGGCAGCACCCGGACCATCTCCTGCGCCTCGGCCCGGCCCAGCTCGCCGTCGAGGCCGCGCAGCACCAGCGTCGGGCATCTGACCTGGGCCAGCTCCTCCCAGTGCGCGTCGAACACCCAGGTGGCGCGGGACTGGAGCATCTGCCGACGGGAGAAGACGGGCCGCCAGCCGTCGGCGCGCTCGGCCATCACCTCGGCGAAGAACTCACCGCGCGAGGGATTGGGCCGCTCCACCCAGGGGTCGTCCTCGCCGAACCACTTCCGTACGTCGGCCAGCGTCGCGAACGGCACCGGCCAGGACCTGAACCAGTCCTCCCACTCCCGCTGCGAGGCCGCGCCGAGTGCGGAGGCCCGCATATCGCAGATGACCAGCGCGCGGACGAGGTCGGGGCGCTTGGCGGCGAGCTGCCAGGCGGTGAGCGCTCCCATCGAATGCCCGACGAGGGTGACGGGGGCGAGGCCCAGCTGTTCGATCGCGGCCTCCGCGTCGGCCACGTACGCGTCACGGGTGTACGGGCCCTCGGCCGGCTTCTCGCTGCGGCCGTGTCCGCGCTGGTCGAGGCCGACCGCACGGTGCCGCTCGGCGAGCCAGCGGGTGGTCGACGCCCAGTGCGAAGCCCGGCCCATCAGTCCGTGAAGCATTAAGACGCCGGGGGCGCGCACGCCCTCCGCGCGCTCCTTGGGCGGATCGGCGAACTCCCAGGCCGCGAGGCGTACGCCGTCGGTTCCGGTCACATCGATGCGCCGCACCATATGTTCTGGCACCCCCTTCAGGTCCCTCGATCACCACGTGGTCGCGTCCCGCCAGACTATCGAACTCTTATTCGAAAACCGGGTCCGGGCGTACAACACCGCTCGTTCGAGTGACCGCTTCCAAGGATTGACGTCGGCCGCGGAGGGGAGATCTTCTCCGGGAGGCGGGCCACTCGGGGATGAGGGCTCGCGGGGACCGATCTGAAGAGCTCGGGGCTCCAGGTCGGAACAGGGGAGGACAGGCCCCGGTGCCGTGAGGCACCGGGGCCATCCGTCGTTCATGAGGCCCGGAATCGGGGCCGGAAGCGGGCGTGGACGCGTGTCTCATCCGGTGCGCAGGCCGGACGTGCCAGTACGACGGGCGCATACCCTGCTCCCCTCCCCGACCGCGCGGCCAGGTGGCCGACACTCTCAGGTATCCCTCAGCCACAGCCTGGCACGCGAACCGTCCGGGCGCTGCAATTCCGGACGGAAAAACGGAAAGCGGACGACTACGGCCGGTGCCCGACGCGCCTGTACGGCGTACGTCGGACACCGGCCGTGGGCCGTCGGTGTCGTTCAGCGCTGTGGCTCAGCGCTCCTGTTTCAGCGCTTGGCGCTCAACGCTCGTGGTTGAGCGCCCGTGGTTCAACCTCGTGGTCCAGCGCTCCTGTTTCAGCGCTTGGCGACGAAGACGTGCGACGCCACCTCGGAATCCAGCTCCGCCGCCTCACCGCTGCTGCCGACCAGCACCCCGCCGGGCGACTCCGTCACGCTGACCACCGAACCGGGCTGCACGCCCGCCCGTCGCAGCGTGTACATCAGCTGGGCGTCCGTCTGGATCGGCTCGCCGATCCGGCGGACCACCACCGTCTTGCCCTCGCCCGGGTCGAGATCCGACAGGCTGACCATGCCCTCGTCGAGGAACGGATCGGCCTCGGCCTTCTCCCCCAGCTCCTCCAGGCCCGGGATCGGATTCCCGTACGGGGACTCGGTCGGGTGGCGCAGCAGCTCCAGCACCCGCCGCTCCACTGCTTCGCTCATCACGTGTTCCCAGCGACATGCCTCGGCGTGGACCTGTTCCCACTCCAGGCCGATCACGTCGACGAGCAGGCACTCGGCGAGCCGGTGCTTGCGCATCACGCGGGTCGCCAGTCGGCGCCCCTCCTCCGTCAGCTCCAGATGCCGGTCGCCCGCGACCTGAACCAGGCCGTCGCGCTCCATGCGCGCCACCGTCTGGCTGACCGTCGGACCGCTCTGGTCCAGCCGTTCCGCAATCCGGGCGCGCATGGGGACCACGCCTTCCTCTTCAAGTTCGAGGATGGTGCGGAGATACATCTCCGTTGTGTCGATCAGTCCGGACATTCGTGCCCCTCGATGCAATCGTGCGCTGGCCCTGACCCAATTCTGACGCATAGCACCGACAACCGTGCCTCGTCGGTCCGATACGGCGCATCGGAAGGGCTGTGGGCGTGGTTCGAGCAGCTCTCACGGTATTGACATGTCACTGGTCCAGACCGCAACGTGATCGGCGGCACGGACGCCCCTGGTCACCCCACAGCCCCGCCGGAAAGGCCCTCCACAGATGAGCGAAACCAAGCTGACCGGTCAGTTCTTCGACGCAGCGATCGGTCTGCTGGAGCGGGTGCGGGACGAGGAGTCCGGCAACATCGCGGCCGCCGGTGCCGCGATCGCCGACACGGTCGAGGCCGGCGGCCGGCTCTTCGCCTTCGGCGCCGGGCACTCCTCCCTCGCCGCGCAGGACGTCGTCTACCGCGCGGGCGGGCTCGCCCTGATGAACCTCCTGGCCGTCCCGGGCGCCCTCGGGGTCGACGTCATGCCGGCCACGCTGGGCTCGGCGCTGGAGCGGGTCGACGGCCTCGCGGGCGCGGTCCTGGACTCCAGCCCCGCGAAGGCGGGCGACGTCCTCGTGATCATCTCGCTGTCGGGGCGCAACGCGCTGCCGGTGGAGATGGCGATGAACGCGCGTGCGCTGGGGCTGAAGGTCATCGGCGTCACCTCGGTCGCGTACGCGGACGGCACACGGTCCCGGCACAGCTCCGGCGGCTTCCTGCGGGACCACTGCGACATCGTCCTCGACAGCAAGATCGCGATCGGCGACGCGGAGCTGGACGTCGAGGGCATCGAGGCGCCGTTCGCCCCCGCATCGACGGTGGTCACCAGTGCGGTGATGCAGGCGATGATGGCGGCCGCGGTGGAGCGGTTGCTGGAGCGGGGGGTGGAGCCGCCGTTGCTCCGGTCGGGGAACGTGGACGGGGGGCACGAGTGGAACGGGCGCGTGATGGCCGAGTACTCGGACCGGATCTTCTACCGGCACTGACGCGCGCGGCCGTGCGGGGCGGCGGGTGAACGGGACCGCGAGGTGACCGCCCGCCCCGGCGGCGGTTCCGTCCTCGGACGCCGGACGGGCCGGTGTTCGCGGCACGGCCGTCCTCAGACGCCGGACGAGCCGGGGGTGCCGGGGGTGCCGGGTTGCAGTGCCTGGTGCAGGTCCACCGAGGCGGCTACCCGGTCGGCCATGCTTTCCGCGTAGACCGCGTCCGGGCGTTCGAAGGCGGCGCGGTGGGCCGAGCGCAGGAACGTCACCACGCCGAGGGTCCGGCCCCGGCTCCGCAGCACCACGCACAGGGCGTGCACCGAGTCGGACGGCCACTGGCGCTCCGCCGCCCACTCCCCCGCCACCCGCTTCGTCCCGGCGCCCGCCGAGGCCCGCACCGAGCCCGTGCGGTCCACCGCCTGCAGGGCCGGGTGGCCTGGCACGTACCGCAGGGGGATGCCGCCGCCGGCCACCGGCAGGCACGGGCCGGGCGCGTCGGACGGTGTGGCCGCCGCCCGGACCAGGCGCTCACCCACCACCAGATCGATCAGCGCGTGGTCGGCGAAGCCGGCCAGTGCGTAGTCCAGGGAGCCGGTCGCGGCCTCCATGGGGTCCTCGCACTCGGCCGCCGATCTGGAGGCCCGGTGCAGCTGGCCCGACCGGAAGCGCACCCGGTCCGCGTCCTGGGCGGCGAGCTTCGCCTCCGTGATGTCCTGGAACAGCCAGCCGACGCCCAGCGGCACCGGCTCCTCCGCGAGCGGCGAGGCCAGCCGGAGGAAGCCGCTGCGCCAGCAGCGCCGCCGGTCGCCGTCGGCCGTCCGCAGCGTCACCCACAGCTCGGCGGGGCCCGGCGGTGCTCCGGCGGCCAGGACGTGCTGCAGCGCGCCCTCCAGGTCCTCCACGCCCTGCACGATCAGCTCGCCCAGCGGCCGCCCCAGCAGCGTCGTACGACCGCCGCCCAGCGCCCGGGCGGCGTGTGCGTTGACGACGGTGGGCCGCAGGTCCACGTCGACGAGGACCACACCCCACGAGGCGTCCTCGAACAGCGCCTCGCTGAGCGCGATGGCCCGTTCCAGGTCGATCTGGGCATGGACCTCGCTGAACGCGCAGTACACCCCGGCCGGCCTGCCGTCCGAGCCCCGCACCCCGGCGGACTGGGTCCGCACCAGCACCCGGCTGCCGTCCTTGCGCAGCAGCGCGAACTCATGGACCTGCCGCCCCGGCCCGTCCATGACGGCCATCAGCCGGCCCTGCACCTCGCCCGCGTCCGCCCGCCGCACGGCCCAGCCGGCGAAGCCGGGCCGTCCGACGGCCTCCTCGGCCGACCAGCCGAGAATCCGCTCGGCCTCGCGGTTCCAGTGGGTGACGGTGCCGTCCGCGTCGAAGGCGCAGAGCGCCGCGTCCATCCCGTCGAGCAGGGCCGCCAGCAGCTCGGACCCGGGGATCGCGGGACCCCCCAGCGGCCCATCGGGCTCGCCCTCCGGGCGCTCCTCGGGCCCGAGAGCGTCGGTGGTTCCGCTGCTCCTGGAAGCACTCATCCCGTACCCCCTGCTGGACGTGTCCGGCATTGCTGCACGTCAGACCATTGAACTCGAACGTGACTCAGCACACAGCGACTTCACCGAATTCGATGACACCGATAATTCGCTTGTGCGGCCCGGACGAGGTTCCTAGGCTGGTGCCAGCGAAGAAAGGAGGTGTTCCGGAAGTGATTTCTTCTCGGACTCGTGAGGTGACTGCGGGCTGACGCCCGTCGTCGCGCTCTTTGCAGTGCAGGCCGGTCATCGGCCAATCCCAAGCAGTCACCGACCCGCAGGCTCGCCGGTAAGTCCGGCCGGCTCCTCCGCAAGGAGGGACCAGAGCCTGCGGGTTTCTGCATGTCGGGGGGCGAGCGCCCCTAAGGGCACAGCCGCTCGACGCGCCAGGCCGCCCTGCCGCCCTCGGTCGTCCCTCCGGCCTCCCGTACGTACCGCAGCCGGTCGTGCAGCCGGTTCTCGTGGCCCTGCCAGAACTCGATCGTGCCCGGGACGACCCGGAAGCCGCCCCACTCCGGGGGTGCCGGGACCTGCTCGCCCTCCGGGTAGCGGGCCGCCAGCTCCTCGTAGCGCCCGACCAGCTCCTCGCGGGAGCCGATCACCGTGGACTGGGCGCTGGCCCAGGCGCCCAGCTGGGAGCCGTGGGGGCGGGTGCGGAAGTAGGCGACCGTCTCCTCGCGGCCGACCCGGGCCGCGGTGCCGGTGACGATGACCTGGCGGGCCAGCGGGTGCCAGGGGAAGAGCAGCGACACGTGCGGGTTGGCGGCCAGCTCGCGGCCCTTGCGGGAGCCGTAGTTGGTGAAGAAGACGAAACCGTGCTCGTCGTACATCTTCAGCAGCACCGTGCGGGAGGACGGCACGCCCTCGGGCGTCGCCGTGGACACCACCATGGCGTTCGGCTCGTGGAGCATCCCACCTGCGGCGATCTGCCGGAACCAGCGGGCGAACTGCTCCATGGGATCGGCGGCGAGGCCGTCCTCGTCGAAGCTCTCCGAACGGTACTGCTCGCGCATCGCGGCCGGATCGGTGGTGTTATCGAAGGAGGAATCTGCGGTGGACACGGGCTCATCCTGCCGCAGGGGCCGAGTCTGCCCGGTGAGGAGGGTCACGAACCGTTCCGGGACGGAACGGGGGGCTGTGCCGGATGTCACGCTTCCCGGGCACGTCGGAACCCGCCAATATCTTGGGACGGGCCCCTTTGCGGCCCGTCCGCAGCCGCCGATCCGAGGAGCCGCCTGATGTCCGACTTCGTACCCGGACTCGAAGGAGTCGTCGCGTTCGAAACGGAGATCGCCGAACCCGACAAGGAAGGCGGTTCGCTCCGGTACCGCGGTGTCGACATCGAGGACCTCGTCGGCCATGTGTCGTTCGGCAACGTCTGGGGTCTGCTGGTCGACGGGGCGTTCAACCCCGGACTGCCACCGGCCGAGCCGTTCCCGATCCCGGTGCACTCCGGTGACATCCGGGTCGACGTGCAGTCCGCGCTGGCGATGCTCGCCCCGGTGTGGGGGCTGAAACCGCTCCTGGACATCGACGAGCGGACGGCGCGCGACGAACTGGCGCGGGCCGCCGTCATGGCGCTCTCCTACGTCGCCCAGTCGGCGCGCGGCCAGGGGCTGCCGATGGTCCCGCAGAGCGAGATCGACAAGGCGGGTTCCGTCGTCGAACGGTTCATGATCCGCTGGCGCGGCGAGCCGGACCCGCGGCACGTGAAGGCCGTTGACGCGTACTGGACCTCCGCCGCCGAGCACGGCATGAACGCCTCGACGTTCACCGCCCGGGTCATCGCGTCGACCGGCGCCGACGTGGCCGCCGCACTGTCCGGCGCGGTGGGCGCCATGTCGGGCCCGCTGCACGGAGGTGCACCGTCCCGTGTCCTCGGCATGATCGAGGAGATCGAGCGGACCGGGGACGCCACCGCCTACGTGAAGAAGGCCCTGGACAAGGGCGAGCGCCTGATGGGCTTCGGACACCGCGTCTACCGCGCCGAGGACCCCCGCGCCCGCGTCCTGCGGCGCACGGCCGAGGAGTTGGGCGCGCCCAGGTTCGAGGTGGCGCAGGCGCTGGAGAAGGCCGCGCTGGAGGAGCTCCACGCGCGGCGCCCCGACCGGGTGCTGGCGACGAACGTGGAGTTCTGGGCCGCGATCATGCTGGACTTCGCGGAGGTGCCGGCGCACATGTTCACCTCGATGTTCACGTGCGCGCGCACGGCGGGCTGGTCGGCGCACATCCTGGAGCAGAAGCGGACGGGCCGCCTGGTGCGCCCCTCGGCGACGTACATCGGTCCGGGCACGCGCAGCCCGCGGGAGATCCCCGGGTTCGACCAGCTGGCGGACCTGGGCAACTGAGGACGGTTCGATGGATACCGGGCGGCCTGCGCTCCACCGACGGCGCGGGCGTCCGGGCATCTCCACCCGCCGGGCCGAGCCGTGCCGCAGCCGTCGCATTCCTGTGGCATGTCTGTGTCATTCGGGCCGCTTTCTGGTTTGTCTCACGACGCGCTCGATGCGGGAGGCCCGTAATCGAGCGCTCCGACACGTCCGGCCGCATCGCCGGACGCTCCATCCAGATCTTGAACGCAACCGGCTTCCGTAATGGGCGGCTCCCGCTGCCAGTTAGGTCAAAATGACACACAAGGGACGTATCTTCTTCGCCGCTGCTCTCACCACCATGGGGCTCGGCCTCACGGCGTGCAACGACGGCGAGGACTCGTCGTCGGCACCGGACTCGCCATCGGCGTCCGCCCCGGCATCGTCCGACGCGAGCAGCCCGTCCGCGAAGCCCAGCGACGACGGTGCCGCGCCGGCCGGGGGTGACGTCGCCGCACCGGGCACGAAGCTCAAGGTCGGTGACAAGGCGGTCCTGCCGTTCGAGTACACGAGCGACAAGAAGGGCACCATCGCCGTGACCGTCACGGCGATCGAGAAGGGCGCCGAGGCCGACATGGCGGCGTTCGGCGCGAAGGCGAAGGGCATGACGCCCTACTACATCCGGATGAAGGTGGAGAACGTCGGCGGGACCGACCTGTCCTACGCGTCGCTGAAGCTGCGCGGCCAGCTGGCGGACGGCGGCCCCACGGGCGTCGTGCTGATAGGCGACCTGCCGGGCAAGTGCGACAACGAAACGGCACCCCGCGACTTCACCACCAAGGGCGCGTCGTACGAGACCTGCTCGCTCAGCGCCACGAAGACCGAGCCCATCGCGGCCGCCTCGTTCGACGAGGGTGACGCGTACAGCGACAGCCCGGTCCTCTGGACCAACTGACCGTCCGCTTCCGCGTCCGCGCGCCGGGCATCTCGTCCTCGACGACATGCCCGGCCGGGACCCGGGAGTCCCGTCGACGGGATCCGGGTCGTCGACGGCTCGGCGAAGTGCGGCCCGGGGAAGTCAGCGGTTGAGGGCCCACGTCTGCAAGACGTACGCCCGCCCCTTCTCCTCCCCCTCGATCAGCGGGACGTCGAGCCGGCTGAAGCCCGTCCTGCCGGCCACCGCGACACTGGCGGCGTTCTCCGCCTCCAGCTCCAGGATCACTTGCTCCACGCCCAGTTGCTCGAAGGCGTAGGCGGCCATCACCCGCACCGCCCGCGCGGCAAGCCCCTGACCCCGGTGCGCCGGGCCGATCGCGTAGCCGATCTCCGTGCCCTCGGGGGCGCGCCGCAGCATCACCTCGCCGAGCGGTGCCCCGCCGTCGAGGGTGACGGCGAGGAGGATGGTCGTGCCGTCCGCCCGGAGCTTCCGGGCCCTCGCCAGCCGCGCACGGGCGGCCTCCGCGTCGAACGGGGTGACGATCGGCGTCCAGTACGCGATGTCCGGGTGGTCGAAGAGGCCCGGCATCGCGGCCAGGTCCTCTTCGGTCCAGTCGCGCAGGACGAGGCCTTCGCCCGTGAGTTCCATGCGGGTGGGAAGGGGCGGTGCGGTGCTGCTCATGGTGAGGACCTCCCTGGACTGTTCAGGACGAGGAAGGATATCCGGGGCGTCGCGGTCCCGGCGCGGTTCAGCCCAGCGCCTCGTCCAGGAGCGCCGCCCACTGCGTCACGACCCTGCGGCGGCGGGCGGTGTCGTCGGTGAGGACGTTGGCGAGGCCGAGCCCGCGGGCCATGTCCAGGAGGCCCTGGACCGTCTCGCGGACGCCGGGACGGGATTCGTCGGCGTCCAGCAGGGTGACGGCGATGTGGTGGGTCTCGCGGCCCACTCGGCCTTCGAGTTCGGTGACGCGGGGGCGGAGCTGGTCCTCGTTGGAGGCGGCGACCCAGAGCTGGAGTGCGGCGCGGAAGAGCGGGCCGGTGTAGAGGTCGACGAGGGCGGCGACGACTGCGGCGCGGCTCTGGACGGGGACGGCGCGCAGGGCGGCGGAGCGTTCCTCGGCGACGTACTCGACGGCCGCGGTGAAGAGGTCCTCCCGGGTCGGGAAGTGGTGCTGGGCGGCGCCGCGGGAGACGCCGGCGCGTTCGGCGACGACGGAGACGGTGGAGCCCGCCCAGCCGTGTTCGGCCAGGCAGGAGACCGCGGCTTCCAGGAGGCGGCGGCGGGTGGCGCGGCTGCGGTCCTGTTTGGGGGACTTGGGGCTCATGGGGGTCACAGCAGCCATGCGGGATCCCGTCGTTCCAGGAAGGCCGTCATCCCCTCCCGTGCCTCGTCGGAGGCGAAGAGTGCCGCGGAGCGGGCGATGAGGTCTTCGGCGTACTGGTCGAAACTCTGCAGCACAGTAGCCGTGACCAGCTTCTTCGACTCGGCCAGCCCCTGCGGGGAGGCCCTGCGCAGTCCGTCGAGTACCGGTACGAGCGCCTCGTCCACGTCCTCGGCGGCGATGCTCACGAGGCCGGTCCTGGCCGCTTCCGTCGTGTCGAAACGCTCCCCCGTCAGGTAGTAGCGCGCTGCCGCGCGGGGGTCCAGGCGGGGCAGCAGGGGGAGGGAGATCACCGCCGGGGCCAGGCCCAGGCGGGATTCGGTGAGGGCGAAGGAGGAGCCGGGGCCCGCGACCGAGATGTCGCAGGCGGCCAGCAGGCCGAGACCGCCCGCCCGGACGTGGCCGGTGACCCGGGCCACGACCGGTTTGGGGAGCGTGACGATCCGCCGCATGAGGGCGACGAAGGCGTGGGGGTCGGCGGGTGCGGTGAGGTCGGCGCCCGCGCAGAACGTGTTGCCGGTGTGGGTGAGTACCACCGCCCGAACCGTGTCGTCGGCGGCGCAGGCCGCCAGGGCGTCGGTCAGCCCCGCCACGAGGCGGGCGCCGAGCGCGTTGCGGTTGGCCGGGGAGTCGAGCGTGAGGGTGGTGATGCCCCGGTCGTGGGCGGGTGGGGCGAGGGTCATTGCTGCTTCTCCCGTTCGCGCAGTTCACGGCGGAGGATCTTCCCGGACGTCGCACGCGGTACGGCGTCGACGAATTCGACCTGCCGGACCTTCTTGTAGGGGGCGACGCGCTCGGCGACGTACGCCATGACGTCGTCGGCCGTCAGGTCCGCCGGGGCGACGGTCGGCCGGCGCACCAGGAACGCCTTGGGGACCTCGTTGCCGTCGGCGTCGTACACACCGATGACGGCGGCGTCGGCGACGGACTCGTGGCCGAGCAGCAGCGCTTCGAGTTCGGCGGGGGCGACCTGGTAGCCCTTGTACTTGATCAGCTCCTTGACCCGGTCGACGACGAACAGCCAGCCGTCCTCGTCGACCCGCCCGATGTCCCCGGTGTGCACCCAGCCGTCCGCGTCGATCATTTCGGCGGTGGCGTCCGGGCGGCCGAGGTAGCCCTTCATCACCTGTGGGCCGCGGATCAGGATCTCCCCGTCGGTGCCGGGCAGGGCGTCCTCGTCGGGGACGCCCAGGGAGACGATGCGCATCTCGGTGTTGGGCAGCAGGGTGCCGACGGCGCCGGGCGGCGGGTTCTCGGCGGCGAGCGGGACGACGTGCGTGCCGGGCGAGAGTTCCGTCATGCCGTACGCCTGGCGTACGGGCGGCAGTCCGAGGCGGCGGGAGCAGGCGGCCGCGAGCTCCGCGTCGAGCGGGGCGGCGGCGCTGACGATGTACTCCAGCGAGGAGAGGTCGTAGCTGTCGACGACCGGGTGCTTGGCGAGGGCGAGGACGATCGGCGGGGCCACGTACAGACCGGTGATGCGGTGGTCCTGGATCGCGGTGAGGAACTGGGCGAGGTCGAAGCGCGGCAGGACGACGACGGTGGCGCCGGTCCTCAGGGGTGCGTTCATCAGGGCGGTGAGCCCGTAGATGTGGAAGAACGGCAGCACGGCCAGGATGCGGGCGCCGGAGCCCATGGGGATGAAGGGGCGCAGCTGTTCCAGGTTGGTGGCCATGGAGCGGTGGGTGAGCATGACGCCCTTGGGCGTACCGGTGGTGCCGGAGGAGTACGGCAGGGCGGCGACGTCCTCGGCCGGGTCGATGGTGACCAGCGGTTCGGGGGCGGTGGTGGCGAGCATGTCGAGGACCGAGGTGTGTCCCTCGGCGTGGTCGCAGACGAAGATCTCCTGGATGCCGCCGGCCAGTTCGGCGGCGCGGCGGGCGGTGTCCAGGAGCGGGGAGACGGTGACGATCCAGCGCGCGGAGGAGTCGCGGAGCTGTTTGGCGAACTCCTCGGCCGTGGCGAGCGGGTGGACGGTGGTGACGGTGGCCCCGGCCCTGGTCGCGGCGAAGAAGACGGCCGGGTAGGCGATGGTGTTCGGGCTGTGCAGGGCGAGCACGTCGCCCTTGACGAGTCCGGCGGCGGCCAGTCCGGCGGAGATCTTCCGGTGGAAGTCGTCGAGCTGCCGGTAGGTGATCCGGCGGGTGTCGTCCGTCCCGTCGATCAGGGCGACCGTGTCACCGAACTCCGCGGCCGCCTGTCCGAGGACGGCGTCGTGGATGGCTGTGTCGAGTGGCTGGACGTCGGGGTAGTCGCTCCGGAACACGTGCACCATGGCGGGGAGTCCCTTTCGATGCGGAATGGCGGGGCGCGGCGGGTGACGCCGGTCCCGTACGACGCGTGGAGAGGTGGCGTGTGCGACGCGGCGGGCGGAAGGCCCGCCCCGGGGCCGCGGGCGGGCGGTCCCGTGCCGCGTGGGAGGGACAGGATCTCGGCTGCCTGGCGCCTTGGGGAGACCCCCGGCGGCAGGATTCGGGGCGACGGCCGTCAGTAGGACTTGGGGAGGCCCAGGGACTGGTGCGACACGTAGTTCAGGATCATCTCCCGGCTGACCGGCGCGATCCGGGCGACCCGGGACGCGGTGATCAGGGATCCGAGGCCGTACTCGCGGGTGAGGCCGTTGCCGCCGAGGGTGTGCACGGCCTGGTCGACGGCCCTCACGCAGGCTTCCCCCGCGGCGTACTTGGCCATGTTGGCGGCCTCGCCCGCGCCGGTGTCGTCGCCGTCGTCGTAGAGCCGGGCGGCCTTCTGCATCATCAGCCGGGCCAGTTCGAGTTCGATGTGGGCCTGGGCCAGGGGGTGGGCGATGGCCTGGTGGGCGCCGATGGGCTCCTTCCACACCTGGCGGGTCTTCGCGTACTCGACGGCGCGGCCGAGCGCGTAGCGGCCCATGCCGATGCCGAAGGCGGCGGTCATGACGCGTTCGGGGTTGAGTCCGGCGAAGAGCTGGAGCAGGCCCGCGTCCTCGTCTCCCACGAGCGCGTCGGCGGGCAGGCGCACGTCGTCGAGGACGAGTTCGAACTGCTTCTCCGGGGCCTGGAGTTCCATGTCGATCTGTGAGCGCAGGAAGCCGGGCGCCTCGCGGGGGACGATGAACAGGC
The DNA here is from genome assembly GCF_042672475.1 of Streptomyces sp. NPDC127177. Lineage (NCBI taxonomy): Bacteria > Bacillati > Actinomycetota > Actinomycetes > Kitasatosporales > Streptomycetaceae > Streptomyces > Streptomyces sp. NPDC127177. The sequence continues at coordinate 131,100 of NZ_JBHXUW010000007.1, read as the reverse complement.
AGGGTTTCAGCTTGCCGGACCTGGCGTCCTCGGTGCGGCCGACGATGAGGGTGGCGTCGGCGATGTCGACGCCTGAGACGAAGACCTTGCGCCCGGTGAGCACCCACCCCTCGCCGTCGCGGCGGGCGGTGGTGGTGATGCGGTGGGAGTTGGAGCCCGCGTCGGGTTCGGTGATGCCGAAGGCCATGGTGAGGCTGCCGTCGGCGAGGCCGGGCAGCCACTGCCGCTTCTGTGCGTCGGTGCCGAAGCGGGCTATGACGGTGCCGCAGATGGCCGGTGAGACGACCATCATCAGGAGCGGCGAGCCTGCTGCACCCAACTCCTCCAGCACTATGGAGAGTTCGGCCATGCCGCCGCCTCCGCCGCCGTACTCCTCGGGGAGGTTCACCCCCAGGTAGCCGAGCTTGGCGGCCTCCGTCCACAGTTCGCGGGGGTGGGAGCCTTCGCGGACGACGGAGGTCATGTAGTCGCGCCCGTACCGCTTTCCGAGGGCGGCGACGGCCGCGCGCAGGGCCTGGTGCTCTTCGGTTTCCAGGACGGTGCTCATGCGTGCTCCTCAACGGGTCGGGGTGCGGCTTCCGTGACGACGGCGAGCAGTGCGCCGACCTCCACCTGGAGGCCGGGTGCGGCGTGGAGCGCGGTGAGGGTGCCGGAGGCGGGGGCGAGGATGCGGTGCTCCATCTTCATCGCCTCCAGCCAGATCAGCGGCTGCCCGGCCGCCACGGCGGCCCCGGCCGCGAGGCCGTCGGCCAGGCGGACGACGGTGCCGGGCATCGGGGCGAGCAGCGAGCCCGGTTCGGTGCGCCGGGCGGGGTCGGTGAAGCGGGGCAGGGCGGTGAAGGCGTACGAGCCCGCGGAGGTGTCCACGTACACCCGGTCGTGGCCGGCGGTCACGGTGAAGTGCCGTGTGACGCCGCCGGTTTGGAGGCTTACGCGGTCAGGGCTGACGGCGACGACGCGCACCCCTTCCGCGAGGACGGCGAGGCCGTCGCGGGTGGTGCGGTAGGCGATCTCGTACTCGTGGCCGTCGGGTTCGCCGCGGTAGCGCCGGAGCCGGGGCTGCGAGGGGAGGTTGCGCCAGGCGCCGAAGCGGGCGACGCCACCGGTGGTGGTCCGGCGGCAGGCCTCGGCGAGGGCGGCCGCGGTGGCTGCCGTGTACGGGTCCCGGTCGTCCGGCGCCGCGGTCAGGGCGGCCAGGTGCCGGTCGTAGAAACCGGTGTCGGGGCGGGCGGCCACGAAGTCCGGGTGGCGCAGGGAGCGTACGAGCAGTTCGCGGTTGGTGACCGGGCCGTGGACGCGGGCGCGTTCCAGGGCGCGGGCGAGGAGCCGGACTGCTTCGGTGCGGGTGGGTGCGTGGGCGATGACCTTGGCGATCATCGGGTCGTAGTGCACGCCGATCGTGTCGCCGCCGGTGTATCCGGTGTCCAGGCGCACCCCGGGTTCGTCCGGTACGTCCAGCGAGAGCAGTGCTCCGGTCTGTGGCTGCCAGTCGTGGGCCGGGTCCTCGGCGTAGAGCCTGGCCTCGACGGCGTGACCCGCGGGGTGCGGTGGCTCCGCGGAGGGCAGCGGCTCACCCTCCGCGGTCCGCAGTTGCAGGGCCACGAGGTCGAGGCCGAACACGGCTTCGGTGACGGGGTGTTCGACCTGGAGGCGGGTGTTCATCTCCAGGAAGTACGGCCGCCCGTCATCCGTGAGCAGGAATTCGACGGTCCCCGCGCCCCGGTAGCCGACGGCTCGTGCGGCGGCCACCGCCGCATCGTGCAGCCCGGCCCTGAGCGTGTCGTCGAGGCCGGGCGCGGGGGCCTCCTCGATGACCTTCTGGTGGCGGCGCTGGAGCGAGCAGTCGCGGGTGCCGAGCGCCCAGACGCCGTCGTGCCCGTCGGCCATGATCTGGACCTCGACGTGCCGGCCGCGTTCGACGTACGGCTCGGCGAAGACCTCACCGTCGCCGAACGCGGACAGCGCCTCGGCCGCGGCGGCGGTCAGTTCGCCGGGCAGGTCGACGAGTTCACGGACCACGCGCATCCCGCGTCCGCCGCCTCCCGCAGCCGCCTTCAGCAGCAGCGGGAGGTCCTCGGCGCGGGCCTGGGACGGGTCGACGGGGGCGAGCAGCGGCACTCCGGCGGCGGCCATCAGCTCCTTGGCCCGGGTCTTGGACGCCATCAGCTCGATGGCCTTGACCGGTGGCCCGACCCAGAGGAGCCCGGCATCCTGCACCGCGGCTGCGAACCCGGCGTTCTCGGAGAGGAATCCGTACCCGGGGTGGACGGCGTCGGCGCCCGCGGCGAGGGCGGCGGCCACGACGAGGTCGCCACGCAGATAGGTGTCCGCGGGAGCGGCCCCCGGCAGCCGTACGGCGGTGTCGGCCTCCCGTACGTGGAGCGCGTCGGCGTCCGCGTCGGAGTGCACGGCCACGGTGGCGATGCCGAGCGCGCGGCAGGTGCGGAAGATCCGGCAGGCGATCTCGCCCCGGTTGGCGACGAGCAGAGTGGTGATCATGCGTGTGCTCCCCTCACATCCGGAAGACGCCGAAGCCGCCGCGGGCGCCCTCGACCGGTGCGGTGTGGATGGCGGACAGGCACATCCCGAGGACGGTCCTGGTGTCGCGCGGGTCGATGACCCCGTCGTCGTACAACCGCCCGGACAGGAACATCGGCAGGGACTCGGCCTCGATCTGCTGCTCGACCATGGCGCGCAGTCCGGCGTCCGCCTCGTCGTCGTACGGCCGCCCCTTGGCGGCGGCCGAGGCGCGGGCCACGATGGAGAGCACCCCGGCCAGCTGCTGGGGGCCCATGACGGCGGACTTGCTGCTGGGCCAGGCGAACAGGAAGCGCGGGTCGTAGGCCCGGCCGCACATGCCGTAGTGCCCGGCGCCGTAGGAGGCGCCCATCAGGACCGACAGGTGCGGGACCCTGGAGTTGGAGACGGCGTTGATCATCATGGCGCCGTGCTTGATGATGCCGCCCTGCTCGTACTCCCTGCCGACCATGTAGCCGGTGGTGTTGTGCAGGAAGAGCAGTGGGATGTCGCGCTGGTTGGCGAGCTGGATGAACTGGGCGGCCTTCTGCGACTCCTCGCTGAACAGCACGCCCTGCGCGTTGGCGAGGATTCCGACGGGGTAGCCGTGCAGCCGGGCCCAGCCGGTGACCAGGCTGGTCCCGTAGAGCGGTTTGAACGCGTCGAAGTCCGAGCCGTCGACCAGCCGGGCGATGACCTCGTGCGGGTCGAAGGGCACCTTCAGGTCGCCGGGCACGATGCCGACCAGCTCGTCCTCGTCGTACCTGGGCGGCTCGGCAGGGCCGGGATCGGGGTGCGCCTTGCGCCAGTTGAGGCGGGCGACGATGCGGCGGGCCTGGCGCAGCGCGTCCTGCTCGTCGACGGCGAAGTGGTCGGCGAGGCCGGAGGTGCGGGCGTGCATCTCGGCACCGCCGAGCGATTCGTCGTCGCTCTCCTCGCCGGTGGCCATCTTCACCAGGGGCGGGCCGCCGAGGAAGACCTTCGACCGCTCCTTGATCATCACGGTGTGGTCGGACATCCCGGGGACGTACGCCCCGCCGGCCGTGGAGTTGCCGAAGACGACGGCCACGGTCGGGATACCGGCGGCGGAGAGCCGGGTGAGGTCGCGGAAGAGCGCCCCGCCCGGGATGAAGATCTCCTTCTGGGAGGGCAGATCGGCACCCCCGGACTCCACCAGGCTGATGGTGGGCAGCCGGTTGGCGAAGGCGATCTCGTTGGCCCGCAGGGCCTTCTTCAGCGTCCAGGGGTTGGAGGCGCCGCCGCGTACGGTCGGGTCGTTCGCGGTGATCAGGCACTCCACGCCCGCCACCACCCCGATGCCGGTGACGAGCGAGGCGCCGACCGCGTAATCGCTGCCCCAGGCGGCGAGCGGCGACAGCTCGAGGAAGGGACTGTCCTCGTCGACCAGCAGCTCGATCCGCTCCCGGGCGAGCAGCTTGCCGCGCGAGCGGTGCCGCTCGACGTACTTCTCACCGCCGCCGCCGAGCGCCCCGGTGTGCGCGGCGTCCAGTTCGGCGAGCTTGTCGAGCATGGCGGCGCGGTGGGCGGTGTAGTCGGGGCTCGCGGTGTCGAGCCCGGTGGGCAGGACGGTCATGCGTGCACCTCCGGTGCGTCGACGCTGTCCAGCAGGGCCACGGGTATCTCCAGGTGCCGGGCGCGGAGCCACTCCCCCACCGCCTTGGCCTGCGGGTCGAAGCGGTGCTGGGCGGCGACACCTTCCCCGAGCAGCCCGTGGACGGTGAAGTTCAGGGCGCGCAGGTTGGGCAGCACATGGCGTACGACGGTGAGCGGGGCGGCCTCCGGGAGGAGTTGGCGCAGGCGCTCGACGGTCAGTTCGTGGGCCAGCCACCGCCACGCCTCGTCGCTCCTGACCCACACCCCGACGTTCGCGTCGCCGCCCTTGTCGCCGCTGCGGGCGCCCGCGACCAGCCCGAGCGGGGCGGTGCGGGTGGGTCCTGGGCCCAACGGCTGCGGCAGCGCGGGCTGCTCCACGTCGGCGAGGGCTCTCGTCCGGGCGGGCGGCTCCTGCACCTCACGCCGCCCGTCGGGCAGCACGGCCACGTGCGTGACGTCGCCGGCCGGAACGTACCGGGCCTCGAACACCCCGTAGGGCGCGCCCTTTCCGGGTGGGGCGGTGACGTGGAAGCCCGGGTAGCTGCCGAGAGCCAGCTCGATCGCGGCGCCGGAGAGCGCGCGCCCGACCGCTTCGGGATCCTGGTCGCGGACGACGAGCCGGAGCAGGGCGCTCGCGGTCTCCTCGGTGGCGGCGTCCGCCCGGTCGGTGCGGGCCAGCTCCCACCGCACCTGGTCCGGCTGCCGCCCGGCACGTGCGAACGCGTCGGCGAACTGGTCCCGCACCAGCTGCGCCTTGGCCTCGGTGTCGAGGCCGGTGAGTACGAAGACGACCTCGCTCCGCCAGCCGCCGAGCCGGGTGAGCCCGGCCTTGAGGGTGGGCGGCGGCGCTTCGCCGCGCACCCCGGAGATCCTGACCCGGTCGGGGCCGTCGGCGGACAGCCGTACGGTGTCGAGCCGGGCGGTGACGTCGGGGCCCGCGTACCGGGCGCCGCCGGTCTCGTACAGCAGTTGGGCGGTGACGGTGCCGAGGTCGACGACACCGCCGGTGCCGTCGTGCTTGGTGATGACGGAGGTGCCGTCGGCGTGGATCTCGGCGACGGGGAAGCCGGGGCGGCGGACGTCGTGGTCCCGGAAGAAGGAGTAGTTGCCGCCGGTCGCCTGTGTACCGCACTCCAGTACGTGTCCGGCGACGACGGCCCCGGCGAGCGCGTCGTGGTCCTGTGGTCCCCAGCCGAAGCGGGCGGCGGCGGGGCCGGTGACGAGGGCCGCGTCGGTGACCCTGCCCGTGACGACGACATCGGCGCCTGCCCGCAGACAGGCGGCGATGCCCGCCCCGCCCAGGTAGGCGTTGGCGGTGAGGTATCCGTCGGGCACGGGGAGGCTGTCGCCCTCGACATGGGCGACGCGCACGGGCACGCCCACCCTGTCGGCCAACTCCCTTATGGCGTCGGCAAGTCCGGCCGGATTGAGGCCCCCGGCGTTGGTGACGATCCGCACCCCGCGCTCCCGGGCGAGGCCGAGCCCCTCCTCCAGCTGGCGCAGGAAGGTGGTGGCGTAGCCGCGCGCGGGGTCCTTGAGCCGGCCGCGGCCGAGGATGAGCATGGTGAGCTCGGCCAGGTAGTCGCCGGTGAGGACGTCGAGGGGGCCGCCGGTGAGCATCTCGCGCACGGCGTCGAAGCGGTCGCCGTAGAAGCCCGAGGCGTTGCCGATCCGCAGCGGCGGGGGCACGTCCACCGCCTCCGCGACCGGACGCCGCCCCGTCCCCGAGGTCACGCTCCGCCCCCCTGCCGCGGGGCGCGCCCCGGTCCGGCGGGCCCGGCGAAGGCCTGCGCGATGTCCAGCCACATCTCGGCGTCGGCGCCCTCGGCCCGTACGGCGAGGTCGTCGCGATGGGCGCGCTGGGTGACGAGCAGACAGAAGTCGTGCAGCGGGCCGGTGACCCGCTGGGCGGCGCCATCGGGACCGAAGGTGACCAACTGGCCGTCGGGCGAGCGGAGTTCGACCCGGAATTCCTCCGTGGGCGCCTTGATCCCCCGGACGAGGAAGGCGTAGTCCCGGGCCCGCGTCCCGATCCGCGCCACGTGCCGCAGCCTGGCCGTGGGGGTGCGGGTGACACCCAGGGCGTCGGCCACGTCCTGACCGTGCGCCCAGGTCTCCATGAGTCGCCCGGTCGCCATGGACGCGACGCTCATGGGCGGCCCGTACCAGGGGAAACGGGTCCCGGCGGGGGCCGCGCGCAGGGCTTCCTGGAGCCGCTGCCGCCCCTCCCGCCAGTGGACCAGCAGGGCTTGGGGCGCGTACGCCGCCACGACCTCGGCGGCGGCCTCGTCGACGAATCCCTCCGGGTCCCGCGTCGCCTTCGCGACCTCGTCGCCGAACCTCTCGGGTTCGGTGACGGCGAGCAGCGCGACCTCGTCGGTCCAGCTCAGGTGGGCCACCTGGTGGGCGACGGTCCACCCGGCGGCAGGTGTGGCCGACGCCCACTGCCGGGCGCTCAACCCGGCTACCAGCAGGTCGAGTTCCTCGCTCTCGCTGCGCAGATCATCGAGCACGGCTGAGGCATCGGACACGGTGCGCTCCCCTCGGGGCCTGGCGGTGTGTCCCGGAGCCTGCCAGCGGGACCGAAAACAATCAAGCATGCTTGCATTGTTTTCCGGAAGAAGCCGGAAAGGACCGGAAGCCCGGGAGGCCGGCCCCGTCGTGAAGCGGCGGTTCAGCCCGCCGGGGTGGCGACCATGCCCTCGATCTCCTTGAGCACGAGGTCGGGACGGTCCTTCGGCACGTCGTGTGAACTGCCCTCGGCGGTGACGAGCGTCCGGCCGGGCCCGCTCCCGGCGAACGCGGCGGCGGCGTCGCGCCAGCGCTGGGCGTCCACGGGGGACGCCTCGAGCGGGGTCTTCTCCGAGACGATGACCGTTGCCGGCACGGTGTCCGGCCAGACGACCTCGTGGAAGGCCCGGTGCGTCGGGACGTAGTTCTCCGCGGTGGAGAGGAGCTGCCGGTTCCGGGGCTCGTCGGGGTCCTTCTTCGCCGCGTCGACCTGCGGCTGACTCGCGGCCACGAGACGGGCGATCTCCTCGTCCGTGAAGAGCGGGGGCAGGTTGGCGTCGACCAGGACCGCGCCGGAGAGCGTCTTCGGGTTCTCCTTGGCGAAGTAGTTGGCGATCTCACCGGCCTGGGAGTGGGACACCAGGGTGACGTTCCCGGTGACCCCCAACTGCCCGAGCCCCGACTTGAGGTCGGCGACAGCGCTCTCCACCTTCCACGGTCCGGGCACCGCCTCGCTCCTGCCGAGACCGGGCCGGTCGTACGTGATGACGGTGGCGCCGGTGTCCGCGTGGAGCCGGGGGACGAGGTCCTTCCAGTACGAGGAGTCCTCGCCGCCGCCCGAGTCCAGGACGATCGTGCGGCCGTCGCCCCGCGTGACGTGGAAGGCCAGCCGGTGCCCGTCATGGGTGATCATGTGCAGCTTCGATACGTCCGCCCGGCCGGCCACCGGCGAGGCGGAGGACTTCGCCGGGTGCGCGGCGGAGTGGCCGGGAGCGGGGGCGGAACGCCCGGGAGAGGGGGCGGAGTCGTTGTCGTCGCCGCAGGCCGTGAGCGCTCCGGCCGTCAGGGTCAGCAGGGCGAGGGCCGACAGCGCGCGGTACGCGGACGGGCGCCCAGGGGAAGTTCGGGTCATGGCTGGTCCTTCGGGACTGGGAGGGGCCGGGGCCGGGAGAGGCCGGGGCCGGGGGCCGGGCGCTTGCGGGTCCAATCATTCGGAACCGCGCCCGGCCGGAGAATCCGCCTGGCACGCCTGTCGCCGGTGGCGCTGAGGCCAGTGGGCGCGGTGGGGTTGTCCCCCGCCGGGCGAGCACGGGCGGCGCCGTCCCCGAGCGCCCGGCGGATGATCCGTCCCCCGTGCGAGCTACGCGCAGGTGCGCACCGTGAGGTGACGATTCCGGGCCGCCGTCTCCGTAGCGTTCAGGTCAGCGGAGGAACACGGCCGCAGCACACGAAGAACGCACAACTCCCCTTACGCTCACCCCCGTTCGGAGTTCGAAATGGCGCGCATCATCCGGAAGACCGTCCTCACCACGCTGAGCCTCGCCGTGGTCGGTGCGGGAGTGCTGGCCTGCACGGACGGCCCCCTCAAGGAGCCGCTCCTCTCGCTGCGGGACTCCGCGCGGAAGCACACCGCCACCGACGCGTTCTCCGGGACGAAGAAGATCGACGTCGACGGCCACTCGGTGAACGTCACCTGCTCCGGAACCCGGGCGGACGGCAGGCCGGTCGTCGTGGTGATGGGGGGACTCGGTGACGGCCTGAACAAGACGGCCGCCTTCCGCAAGACCCTGAGCGAGAAGGACCGGGTCTGCTCCTACGACCGGCTCGGCGAGGGCGGGAGCGACAAGCCGGCCGGTGTCCAGTCCATCGCCGCCAGCGGGAAGATCCTCACCGGGGTGCTCGACCGGGTCGCCGACGACACCCCGGTCGTCCTGGCCGGGCACTCGCTGGGCGGGCTGCTCGCCGCCCGGTACGCCCCCGCGCACCAGGACCGCGTCAAGGGACTGGTGCTGATGGACGCCACGTCGCCGACGTCGAACGGTGACATCGAGAAGGTCATCCCCAAGTCGGCCACCGGCCGGAACGCCGAGCTCCGCGCGGGGACCGTCGCGGTCGGCGAGGGACAGAACCAGGAGAAGCTCGCCTTCCCCGACGGCGAGGTGCGCTCGGCCGGGGACATCCCGGTGGAGGTCATCCAGCACGGCACCAAGTACCTCGGCCAGTTCCCCGTGTACGGCGACGGCCTGGAGAAGGTGTGGTCCGGGGGACAGCACAAGTGGATCGCCGTCTCCAGCCGGAGCAGGCTCAGCACCGCCTCCGGCAGCGCGCACTACATCTACCTGGACCGGGCCGACCTCGCGGTCAAGGCCGTCCGGAGCGTCAGCGACCGGGCCGCGCAGTAGCCCGTCCCCCGCGTCAGGCGGTTCCCGGGCTCGGGCCCGTCGCGGCGAACAGCCTGGTCAAGCCGGTTTGGCCGCGGGGACGAGGACGGCAGTGCCGACCACTCAGCCGCCGCGGGCCTTTCGCAGACTGCCGACCTGGCTGCGCACCGCTCCCATGCTCGCCCCGATGACCAGGGCGATGGCCAGGGCGTCCGTGGTGGAGAGCGCCTGGTCGAGGATGAGGAAGCCGGCCATGGCGGCGATCGCCGGTTCCAGGCTCATCAGGATCGCGAAGGTGGGTGCGGGCAGCCTGCGCAGCGCCATGAGTTCGAGGGTGTACGGCAGCACCGAGCTCAGCAGCGCCACCGCCGCGCCCAGTCCGAGGGTGCTGGGGACGAGGAGCTTCGAGCCCGACTCCATGATGCCGAGCGGCAGCGAGAGCACGGCCGCCACCACCATCGCCAGGGCCAGCCCGTCGGCCTGCGGGAAACGGCGGCCGGTGCGGGCGCTGAAGATGATGTACGTCGCCCACATGGCTCCCGCGCCGAGCGCGAAGGCGGCACCGACCGGGTCGAGCCGGTCGAAGCCTCCGCCGCTCAGCAGGACCACCCCGCCCAGTGCCAGGGCCGCCCAGACCACGTTGACCAGGCGGCGCGAGGCGAACACCGAGAGGGCGAGCGGGCCGAGCACCTCCAGCGTGACGGCCGCACCGAGCGGGATGCGGTCGGCGGCCTGGTAGAAGAGCGTGTTCATGCCGCCCATCGCGACACCGAACGTGAGGACCGTGCCCCAGTCGGCGCGCGAGTGCCCGCGCAGCCTGGGCCGGCAGACGACGAGCAGGACGAGTGCGGCGGCGGCCAGTCGCAGTGTGACGACTCCGAGGGCGCCGGCCTTCGGCATCAGCAGGACGGCGACCGCCGCGCCGAACTGGACGGAGAGGCCGCCCGCCACGACCAGCGCGACCGGGGCCAGTGCCGCCCTGCGGCCCGGGACAACGGCCGGTCCGCCCTTCTCTCCCTGCCCGCCGAGGGCGCTGACCGCCTCGGGGACGGCGACGGCTGCGGCGGCCGGTTCTGCGGCGGTGCCCTGGTCGTTCACCTGTGGCCTGACTTCCTGAGTTCTCGAATGCGGTGTCCCCCGGATACAGCGACGGCAACAAGTACAACACAGTGCACTTCAACATTGGCAATACTGCACTCGCGCGATGCCGCCCGCCCCCACCGTAAGGACCTCCGGGCGGCACGCGAAATGCCGGCTCTGCACAGTCCCGGCAGGCCGGGCGTCCAGGTGGACCAGGGGCGGCAGCACTGCCCCCGGGACACCGGCCGGCCCCGCCGGGAGAAGTCGGCCGGTACGGGTCGGCCGGGACGGGCAGCCGGTACGGGTCAGCCGCGGATCGTGGCGGCCTCGCGGACGAACCTGCGGTGACCGATCAGCCGGTAGGCCAACCGGGCCGGGGCCGGCACGACCCGCATGAACCTCCGCCGTTCCGCCTCATCGGTCTCCTCGGTGATGTGGCCGAGGACGATCAACCGCCGCATGAGCGGGATCGCACTCATGCCGTGCCTGCCGAGCGCGTCCCACTCCTTCTGCGTCAGCGTGCGCGAGACGACCGGGAGTATCTCCTGCTCCTCCTCGGCCAGGTGGTCGATCAGCGTCGGCATCACGGTGTCGACGAGTGTCGCCATCCGCTCACCGGCGCCGGCGTCCGCGCTCGCCGTCCACGCCGGCAGCTCCGCGCCGACGGCGGCGACGGCGGCGTCGACCTGCGCGTGCTGGGCATCCATCCGGTCCATCAGCTCCGGGTCGAGCACGGCCCGCTCGCGCAGCAGGGGAAAGAGCAGCTCGTCCTCGCCCGTGTGGTGCGTGTGGAGGAAGGACAACATCTCCAGGGCGTGCGCGCCGACGACCCCGGACCGCGCACGGTCACCGGCCGCGGAGCGGAACAGCCGGGGGAGCAGGCCGAACTCACGCCGGATGACGCGGTGGATCAGCACCATCTCGTGGGTGTCGACGCGGGCTACGGAGGTGCTCACCGTGACTCCTCGCCGGTCACGGCGTTCCGGATGGCTTCGTGCGCCGTGGTCGCCGGTCGCCCGATGAGCTTCACCAGGTCGTCGCTGTCGGTGAACAGCTCCCCGCGGGCCAGGCCGGCATCGGCGTCGGCCACCGCGGCGGCCATCTCCGGGGGCAGCCCGGCACCGGTCAGGACACCGGTGTAGTCGGCGACCGGCATGTCCCGGTAGGCGATGTGGGTGCCGAGGACCTCACTGATCGTGGCGGCGAGTCCGGTCAGCGTGAACGGCGTCCCGCCGAGCTCGTAGGTGGCTCCGAGATGCCCGTCCTGCGTCAGCACCGCGGCGGCGGCGGCCGCGTAGTCGCGGCGGCCTGCCGCACTGACGAGACCGTCGTGCGCGCTGCCCAGCAAGGCTTGGTACTGGGTGATCATCGGCAGCTGGTCGGTGTAGTTCTCCAGGTACCACCCGTTGCGCAGGATGACGAACGCCGGACCGCTGCCACGCAGGTACTCCTCGGTGCGGCGGTGTTCGTCGGCGAGCGTCATCCGCGCGGTCGAGGCGTTGACGATGCTGGTGTACGCGATCCGGGACACACCCGCCCGGACCGCGGCGTCGATGGCGTTGCGGTGGTTGTCGAATCGCTCACCGACCGTCGCCGTCGAGACCAGCAGCATCGTGTCGGCACCCGCGAAGGCGTCGTCGAGGCTGCTCGGGTCGGCGAAGTCCGCGCGCCGCACCGTGACCCCGTCCTGTGCGAGGTCGGTGAGCCTGCCGACGTCCCGGCCGGTGGCCACGAGCTGCGTCGGCGACATTCCGGTGGCGAGGAGCTGGTCGACGACGAGCCGGCCGAGGTGACCCGACGCTCCGGTGATGATGGTGGACATGATGTTTCCCTTCGTTGGATGTGCGGGGGGGGCAGGCGGGGGTGCGGGAGTCAGCTCCAGCCGCCGTCGGCTTCGATCGTGGCGCCGGTGATGTAGGAAGCGTCCGGCGAGAGCAGGAACGCGACCACGGCGGCGATCTCGTCGGGCTGGGCCAGCCGCCCGAGTGCGCTCATCGAGCGCAGGAGCGCGTCGAACGGCGCGCCGGTGAGCGCGGGGTGGACGTAGTTGGGGGCGTAGCCGGCCATGCGGGTGGCGGTGGCGCCGGGGGCGATCGCGTTGATGGCGATGTTCCGCTCGGCCAGCTCGGGAGCGAGATTGCGCACCATGGCCGGGATGGCGGCCTTGCTCGCCGCGTACAGGGCGTGTCGATGGACCTCCAGGCGTGCGCTGACCGAGGAGCTGAGCACGATCCGGCCCCCGTCGGTCATCGCGGCGACCGCCGCCTGGGTGACGAAGAGCTGTCCGGCCACGTTGGTCCGGAAGAGACGGTCGAAGTCCGCCTGCGTGATGGTCTCCAGCGCTCCGAAGTGCTCGACTCCGGCGTTGCTGACCAGCAGGTCCAGGCCGCCGAACTCCGACACCACCGCGCCGACCAGCTCGTGGGTCTGTGCCCTGTCGCTGATATCGGCCGGGAAGGCCACCGCGGTGTGCCCGTCTTCGCGGAGCTCGCCGACGAGTGCGTCGGCGGTCTCCTGATCGGATCGGTAGTTGACCGCGACGGTTGCTCCCCGGGAGGCGAGCCGCCGCACGATCGCGGCGCCGATTCCGCTGCTGCCTCCGGTGACCAGGACCCGCTTGCCCGCCAGGCTTGATGTCGATGTCATGACGCCACCTATGTGCTCTCTGCCGTCTTCTCGGGATGTGAACAGTCACCGGGCCGGCGCCCCGTCCTTCTTCGGCGCCGCCACTCAATCTCGTCAGCTTTCTTTACTACCGTAGGCACACGTCGGCCCCGATGGCAACAGCGACGGGTGTGGCGCCGCCGACGGACGGACGGCGGATCCGGAACGCGGCCTCCGCAGCGCCGCGTGCGCCCCGGCCGGCGGCGGCCCGGCCCGGCGGCGTTGACGTAGAGTGTGGATCCCGTGGGATCAGCTGGGTGATGGAGCCGAGAGCGGCATGGACGACGAGCAGCGAATGGATCTAGGGGTGGCGTTGTTCATCCCGTACCGGTACACCGAGGACCGGATGTTCCGGGCCATGCAGGACGCCGGGTTCGACGACTGGACCCTCGCCCAGTGCCGGGTCTTCCAACGCGTAGCCCCGGACGGTTCACGCCTCACAGACCTCGCTGACCAGGCACAAATGACCAAGCAGAGCGCCGGCGTCATGGTCGACCAACTGGAACGCCTGGGCTATGTCCGCCGGGTTCCCGACCCCACGGACGGCCGCGCCCGGCTGATCGTGATCGAGCGGCGCGGCCGGCGGGCGGTCGAGGTGGCCGCGGCGACGCTCGACGAGATCCTCGCGGAGTGGAAGGCCTATCTGGGCACCCGCAATTTCGCGCTGTTGCACCAGATCCTGGGTCAGCTCCGCGAGATCACCGACCCCTACGCACGGTAGCTCCCACCACGCCGAGCCATCCGCCCCCAGCCCCGGTCCGCTCCGGACCGCCCGGGTCGAGGGGTGCCGGCAGATCTGAACGCCACATCGAATTAGTCAGCTACATTGACTTGTTAGTCAATTATTCTGATGATTTTGCGGCAGGACGTATACGCCACACGGTGCGCCGGGCCCACGACGCCCGGCGGCCCGGCGCCGGAGGGCCGCCTCACACCCCTCCGGCGCCCGATGAGCGGGGGTCCGGGGACAGCGCCTCCGGGGGCAGCCCCTCCGCCAGCACCTCCGCGAGGTGCCGCGCCCGCACCCCGCCCAGCTGAGCCAGCTGCGTCCGGCAGGAGAAGCCGTCCGCCAGGAGCTCCGTACCGGCCCCCGCTCCCCGTACCGCCGGCAGCAACGACTCCTCCGCGCACGCCACCGACACCTCCCAGTGGCCGCGCTCGAAGCCGAAGTTGCCGGCCAGGCCGCAGCAGGCGCCCTCCAACTCCCCCGCCAGACCAGCCCGTTCGCGCAACCGGCGGTCCGGGGCGTCGCCCAGGACCGCGTGCTGGTGGCAGTGCGTCTGACCGGTGACCGGGCGGTCCAGACGCGGGGGCTGCCAGTCGGGGGCGTACTTCTCCAGGTACTCCGCCAGCGTGTGGACCGACGCGGCCAGTTCGGCGGCGCGCGGGTCGTCGGACAGGAGGTCCGGCAGGTCCGTGCGGAGCGTGGCCGCGCAGCTGGGTTCGAGGACGATCACCGGGGATTCGTGCGTGCCGGACAGCCGGTCCAGGGTGCGGCGCATCACCTCGCGGGCCCGGTCCAGCTGCCCCGTCGACACGTACGTGAGGCCACAGCACAGCCCGCGGCCCGCCGGAAGCACCCGGCGGCCCGTCGCCGCCTCCACGACCCTCACCGCCGCCCGGCCCACCTCCGGCGAGAGGTGCTCGGTGAAGGTGTCGGGCCAGACGTGGGCCACCCGGTCGCCGGGGAGGACGAACGTTCCCCTGCCCCAGCGGCGGTTCAGCCACCGGGTGAACGTCTCACGGGCCAGGACCGGGATACCGCGCTCCGGCGCGATGCCCGCCAGCCGTTTGGCGAGCGCGGCCGCCGGTCCCACCCGGGCCAGGGCGTTCAGCGCGGCCGCGAAGGGGGACGCCAGACGCAGCCACAGCGGCAGCCACCCCATCGCGTAGTGGGCGGCGGGGCGCAGCCGCCCCTTGTAGTGGTGGTGGAGGAACTCCGCCTTGTAGGTGGCCATGTCGACGCCCACCGGGCAGTCGCTGCGGCAGCCCTTGCAGGAGAGGCAGAGGTCGAGTGCGTCGCGTACCTCCGTTGAGCGCCAGCCGTCCGTGATCACCCCGCCGGCCCGGCCCGCCAGCATCTCGTGCAGGAGCCTGGCCCGGCCGCGGGTCGAGTGGGCCTCCTCGCCGGTCGCGCGGAAGGACGGGCACATCACGGACGTCCCCGAGGGCTCCGCCGTACGGCACTTGGCGACGCCCACGCACCTGCGCACCGCCGCCGAGAAGTCACCGCCGTCGTGCGGGTAGCCGAAGGCGACGTCGACCGGTTCGCGGGGCAGTACGTCGAAGCGCAGGTTCTCGTCCAGTCGGGCGGGGCGGGCGAGGATGCCGGGGTTCATGCCGCCGTCCGGGTCCCAGAGGTCCTTGAACCGGGCGAAGAGCGCGACGAGTTCGTCCCCGTACATCCGGGGCAGCAGTTCGGCGCGGGCCTGGCCGTCGCCGTGTTCCCCCGACAGCGATCCGCCGTGTGCGACGACGAGCGAGGCGACGTCCTCGGAGAAGCGGCGGAAGCGGGCGACGCCCGCGCCGCTCAGCAGGTCGAAGTCGATCCGGACGTGGATGCAGCCGTCGCCGAAGTGCCCGTACGGGGTGCCGCGCAGGCCGTGTTCGGCGAGCAGCGCACGGAAGTCGCGGAGGTAGGGGCCGAGCCGGGCGGGCGGTACCGCGCAGTCCTCCCACCCGGGCCAGGCCTCGCTGCTGACCCCGGGGACCCCCTCCAGGGGGGACCCCCAGATCCGGGTGGCGGTGCCGGACGCGTCCTCCCTGATCCGCCATAGCGCCCGCTGCCCGGCCGGGTCGGTGACGACGGCGGTGTCCACCGCGTCCGCCGAAGCCGCCCGAGCGATCCGTTCGGCGTGCGCCCGCGCCTCGTCCGGGCCGGCGCCGCCGGTCTCGACGAAGAGCCAGGCCGCGCCGCGCGGCAGCCCGGCAGGTTCGCGTACGAGGTCGGCCGCCATGCCCTCGACGGTCAGCGGGTGGTGCGGAAGGAGGCCGGGGGCCGCCTCGGCCGCGGCGGACTCGTCCGCGTAACCGAGCACGGCGAGCGCGCGGGCGGCGGGTGCCTCGACGAGCCGCAGCGTCGCCTCCGTCACCACGCCGAGCGTGCCCTCGCTGCCGCAGAACGCGCGGGCGGGGTCGGGGCCGCGCTCGGGCAGCAGCGCGTCCAGGGCGTAACCAGAGATGCGGCGCGGGAGTTCGGGGAATCCGGTGCGCAGGAGTGCCAGGTGGGCGGCGACGAGTTCGTGCAGCCCGGCGGGGCCCTCGGTGCCCGGTGCCAGGCGCAGGGTGTCGCCGCCGTAGCGGGCGACGGTCAGGGCGTGGACGTTGTCTGCGGTGGTGCCCCAGGCGACCGAGTGCGAGCCGCAGGAGTTGTTGCCGATCATGCCGCCGACCGTGCAGCGGCTGTGCGTGGAGGGGTCGGGTCCGAAGGTGAGCCCGTGCGGGGCCGCGGCGGCCCGCAGGTCGTCCAGGACGATGCCCGGCTGGACCACGGCGGTACGGGCGCCGGGGTCCAGCTCGACGATCGACCGCAGGTGGCGGGTCAGGTCGAGGACCACACCGGTGCCGGTGGCCTGCCCGGCGATGGACGTACCGCCGCCGCGCGGCACGACCGGCACCCCGTGCGCCCGGCAGACGGCGAGCACGGCGGCGATGTCGTCGGCGTCCCGCGGGGCCACGACGCCGAGCGGCACCCGGCGGTAGTTGGAGGCGTCCATCGTCGTCAGCGCCCGCGCGGTCGTGTCGAAGGCCACCTCGCCGCGCACGGCCGAGCGCAGGGCTTCGGCGAGTGCGGTGCGGTCGGGGCCGGCCTTTACATCGCGAGGTGCCATCCAGCCAGGATGCCGCCGCTCGGGGCCGGCTGCATCCAGGCCCTGCGCGTTTCCGCCGTATACGTCAATACGTCGGAATCTGTCCGTTCCGCGAACACATAGGCAACAGAGAGCACCACAAGTTCTTCCCAAACAGATCGTCAATTCTCATATAGTGACTCAGACTTGTCTGGGAATCATGTGTTCCAGTTGTCGCATTTTGGTCTTCCCATTCCGAACTCGCCCGAACAGTCCCGTCCGTCACCGTCCGCCCCCAAGGACTCCGCTTGCGCCCCTCAACCAGGCCGACCGCACTCGCTCTGCTGGTCACGGTGGCCCTCACCGGATCCCTGTGCCTCTGGGCTGTCCTCGCCGCCCCCGACTCGGCCAGGACCGCAGTGGCGTGGGGGTCCGGAGCCGCCGCCGTGCTGCTGTCCGTCGCCGTCGCCACCGCCGTCCACGCCCGCGCGACGGTGCGCCGGCTGCGCGAGAGGCAGGCGGCCGAGAGCAGCCGGTTCACGGCCGAGACCTCCCGGATGGTGTCCGCCTCCGCCTACGAGGCCCAGCAGTTCACCGCCGAGACGGCCAGGATGAAGTCGGCCGCCGCCGCCGAGAGGGCCAGGATCGCGGCGGAGGCGGCGGCCGCGGCCGAACGCCTCACCGCCGAGAACGCCAAGCTCAGGGCCCGCGCCTCCCGCAGCGAGACCCAGCGCTCCGCGGCCGTCGCGGCCTGTGCCAACGCCGCCGGCCGGATGCAGGCGCTCGCCACGAGCATGCTCGCCGACCTGCGCGAGATGGAGAACCGGCACTCGTCCGAAGAGGTCCTGGGCGATCTGCTGCACCTGGACCACCGCACCGCCCAGGCGGGCCGGCTGGCCGACTCCATCGCCGTGCTGACCGGCGCCCGCTCCGGACGGCGCTGGGCGAAGCCCATCGTCATGGAGTCCATCCTGCGTGGCGCGATGGGCCGGATCAGCGGATACCAGCGGATACGCCTCCACTCCACCAGCGATGTCGCCGTCGCCGGGCACGCGGCCGAGGGCGTCATGCACGCACTGGCCGAACTCCTCGACAACGCCGCGAACTTCTCACCGCCCACCGCCGAGGTCCACGTGTACGTGGAGGAGGTGCCGGCCGGCATCGTGCTCACCGTCGAGGACAGCGGTCTCGTCATGAGCGATGTGCAGTTGCGCCGCGCCGAGCGCGCCGTCTCCGCGGTCGACCAGGACCTGGCCGGCCTCTCCGGCACCAGGCTCGGTCTCGCCGTCGTCGGCCGGCTGGCCCGCAAGCACGGGCTGACCATCTCCTTCCGGCCGTCCGCACGCGGCGGCACGGGCGCGCTGATGATGCTCCCGCAGGAGATCATCACCAGGACCCCGCTGCCCACGCCCCAACCCGCCACCCCGCCGGTGTCCGCCCCCAGCGAGCCCGAGCCGGTCCACGCCTCCGGGGCCGACCGGTCCGACGGCACCGGCCGGTCCGACGGCACCGACGGCTCCCGCACCCAGGAGACCCGGCGCCCCGAGCCCGGCGCCGTCTCCGAGCCCGGAGCCGAGTCCGCGCCCGGCTCCGAATCCGCGTCGGAGACCACCGGCGGCCTGCCCCGGTTCGGCGAGAGCGGACTGCCCAAGCGCTCCCGCGGCCGGACCCTGGCCGCCGCCGAGTCCCGCGCCAGGGCCGCCACCGCCGATGCCGACGCCGACGCCGAGGCGGCCGACGGAACGAACCCCCGGACCCGTACGTCCGACCCCAAGGCCCAGGCAGCCCGCTTCAGCAGCTTCCGCCAGGCCGTACGGCCCAATACCCCGCACCCGGAAGGCAACACCCGATGACCGCGACCACGGACGAGAAGCTCAACTGGCTGCTGGAGGGGCTCCTTGAGCGCACCCCCGGCGCCCGCCACGCCCTCGTGCTCTCCCGGGACGGCCTCAAGCTGTGCCGTACCCCCGAGCTCTCCGTCGACCAGGCTGACCAGCTGGCCGCGATCTCGGCCGGCATCCAGAGCCTGTCGCACGGCGCTTCCGTCGAGTTCGGCGACGGCACCGGCGGCGTACGGTCCGCGATGGCCGAGTTCTACGGCGGCGTGCTGTTCATCGTGGAGGCGGGTGCGGGCGCCCACCTCGCCGTCGTCGCCTCCGAGGACGCCGACGTCGGCCTCGTCGGGCACAACATGAGCGAGCTCGTCGAGCAGCTCGGCGAACACCTCGTCGCCCCGCCGCGCGAACCCTCCGGGCCCACCGGGGCAACCGAGAAATCGGCCGTATGACCACCCGCCACCGTCCCGGCCGGGACGACGACCCCGACCGGCTGTACACCCTCACCGGGGGGCGCAGCCGCTCCGACTCGACCGCCTTCGACCTGGTGACGCTCGTCGTCTCGGAATGCGAACCGGCCCCCGGTATGCAGTCGGAGCACGTCGCGATCCTGCGGATGTGCGAACGGCCCACCGCGGTCGTCGAGATCGCCGCGAGCCTGAACCTGCCCGTCAGCATCGTGCGCATCCTGCTGTGCGACCTGCTCGACACCGGCCGGATCAGCGCCCGCCACCCTCGTACCGCACGCGTCGCGGACCGGCTCCCCGACCCCGACATCCTGGAACAGGTGCTCGTTGGACTCCGCAACCTCTGACCGTGCCGCCCTACAGGCCACGGCCGACAACGGACTGAAAATAGTCGTCGTCGGCGGCTTCGGGGTCGGCAAGACCACCATGGTCCGATCCGTGAGCGAGATCCGTCCGCTCAACACGGAGGAGACGATGACCCGCGCGGGCGAGGCGGTCGACCACCTCGACGGCGTGCACTCCAAGACGTCCACCACCGTCGCCTTCGACTTCGGCCGGATCACGCTCGACGAACGCTCGGTGCTGTACCTCTTCGGCGCCCCCGGGCAGGAGCGGTTCTGGTTCCTGTGGGACCGGCTGTTCTCCGGGACGCTGGGTGCCGTCGTGCTCATCGACACCCGGCGCCTCGCCGACTCCTGGTACGCGATCGACCGGCTGGAGCACCACGGCACGCCGTTCATCGTGGCGTGCAACGACTTCGGCGGCCCGCTCCACACCGAGCAGCAGATCCGGGAGGCGCTCGACCTCTCGGAGGACGTACCGCTCGTGGAGTGCGACGCCAGGGACCGGTCCTCCAGCAAGTACGTACTGATCACACTGGTGGAGCACCTGCACGCCCTCTCCAGGGGCACGGTCGGCTCCGCCACCCGTCCGGAGACCACGCCGGAGAAGACCCCGGAGCACACCCCGTGACCCAGCCCACCGAACCGCCTCCGGGCTGCCCGGCGCACGGCCGCGTACCCCTGTCCGGACCACGGTTCCAGACCGAACCCACCCAGCTGTACCGGGAGATGCGCCGGGACCACGGCGCCGTGGCACCCGTCATGCTGCACGGCGACATCCCGGCCTGGCTGGTGCTCGGCTACCGCGAACTGCACCAGGTCACCAGCGATCCGGCGCTCTTCAGCCGCGACTCCGAACTGTGGAGCCAGTGGGAGCGCATCCCCGACGACTGGCCGCTGCGGCCGATGATCGGGCGCAAACAGCCCTCGATCCTCTACACGGTCGGCCCCCGGCACGTGCAGCGCGCCAGGATGATCAGCGACGCCCTGGAGGCGGTCGACCCCTTCGCGCTCAAGCGGTACGCGGAGGAGTTCGCCGACGAGCTGATCGACCGGTTCTGCTCCCGCGGCGAGACGGACATCATCGCCGAGTACACGAAGCTGCTGCCGGCCCGGGTACTGGCGCGGATCTACGGCTTCGCGGACACGGTCGGCGAGACCCTCGTCGAGGGGATCAACGACATGATCAACGGCGGGGAGCGGGCGCTGGCCGGCCAGAAGCACCACGCCGCGTCGATGGTGCAGCTGCTGGCCGAGAAGCACGCAGAGCCCGCCGACGACGTCGCCACCCGGATGCTGGCCGACCCCGCCGGCTTCACCGACGCGGAGATAACCCAGGACCTGATGGTCATGATGGCCGCCGGCCACCAGCCGACCGCGGACTGGATGGGCAACTCGCTGCGGCTGATGCTCACCGACGACCGGTTCGCCGCCTCGCTCTCGGGCGGTCGCCACAGCGTCTCCGAGGCCATGAACGAGGTCCTGTGGGAGGACACCCCGACACAGAACGTCGCGGGCCGCTGGACCGTACGCGACACCAACCTCGGGGGCCGCCACATCCAGGCGGGCGACATGCTGCTCCTGGGCATCGCCGCCGCCAACGGCGACCCGCAGATCCGCACCGACGGCTCCGCGCTGACCGGCGGCAACAACGCGTTCCTCTCCTTCGGCCACGGCGAGCACCGCTGCCCCTTCCCCGCCCAGGAGACCGCCGAGGTCATCGCACGCACCGGCATCGAGGTACTGCTCGACCGGCTCCCGGACATCGACCTGGCCGTCCCCGCCGAGCAGCTCACCCGGCGCCCGTCCCCGTGGCTGCGGGGCCTGACCGACCTGCCCGTCACCTTCACGCCGACTCCCGCCGCAGGACCTGCCACCGGAGGCCAGCAATGACACGGATCGTCCTCGACCCCTTCGTCGCCGACCTCGACGGCGAGAGCGCCACGCTGCGCGCCGCGGGCCCGCTCGCCGAGGTGGAGCTGCCCGGCGGTGTGCACTGCTACGCGGTCACGCACCACGCCGAGGCGCGGCAGCTGCTGACCGACGCCCGGATCGTGAAGGACATCAACGTCTGGGGCGCCTGGCAGCGCGGCGAGATACCCCTGGACTGGCCGCTGATCGGCCTCGTCAACCCGGGCCGCTCCATGCTGACCGTCGACGGGCCCGACCACCGCAGGCTGCGCACACTGGTGGCCCAGGCCCTGACCGTGAAGCGGGTCGAGCGGCTGCGCGGGGGCATCGAGGCGCTCACGGCCGCGAGCCTGGACCGCCTCGCGGCCCTGCCCCCCGGCGAGAAGGTCGATCTGAAGGCGGAGTTCGCCTATCCGCTGCCGATGAACGTCATCAGCGAGCTGATGGGCGTGGACGGCGCCGACCACCCCCGTCTCAAGGAGCTGTTCGACAAGTTCTTCTCCACCCAGACTCCGCCGGACGAGGTCCCGCGGGTGCTGGAGGACCTCGGGACGCTGTTCACCGAGATCGTGGCCGCGAAGCGGGCCGAACCGGGCGACGACCTGACCAGCGCCCTGATCGCGGCCTCCGAGGACGGCGACCACCTCAGCAACGAGGAGATCGTCAACACCCTGCGACTGATCATCGCGGCGGGCCACGAGACCACGATCAGCCTGATCGTGAACGCCGTCGTCGCCCTCCAGACCCACCCCGAGCAGCGCGAGCAGGTGCTGAGCGGCGAGGTGCCGTGGGAGAACGTGATCGAGGAGACCCTGCGCTGGAAGACCCCGACCTCGCACGTCCTGATCCGCTTCGCGACCGAGGACGTCGAGGTCGGTGACAAGGTCCTCCCCAAGGGCGAGGCACTGATCGTCTCCTTCGGCGCGCTGGGCCGGGACGAGCGGCAGCACGGGCCCACGGCCGGCGAGTTCGACGTCACCCGCTCCCCCAACCGCCACATCTCCTTCGGCCACGGCCCGCACGTCTGCCCCGGTGCGGCGCTGTCCCGCCTGGAGGCCGGGGTCGCACTCCCCGCCCTCTACGAGCGCTTCCCCCGGCTCGACCTGGCGGTCCCCGCCTCCGAACTGCGCAACAAGCCGATAGCGACCCAGAACGACCTGTTCGACCTCCCGGTCGACCTGGGCTGACCGCCCCCGGCCACCCCGGGCCCCGGGGCAGACCGGAAAGGGGCCGGGCCCCCGGACAGGGCGTCTCATCGGACGGACAGGATGCGTAGCCCCCGCACCGAAGGGCTACGCTCCGACTCGTGGCCGACATCCAGATTCCCGCTGACATCAAGCCCGCCGACGGACGCTTCGGCGCCGGTCCTTCCAAGGTGCGGACGGAGGCGCTCGACGCGCTGGCCGCCACCGGAACGTCTCTGCTCGGTACGTCCCACCGCCAGGCTCCGGTGAAGAACCTGGTCGGCGCGGTACGTGACGGCGTGCGCGACCTCTTCTCCCTCCCCGAGGGCTACGAGGTGATCCTGGGCAACGGCGGCTCCACCGCCTTCTGGGACATCGCGACGCACGGTCTGATCGAGTCGAAGTCCCAGCACCTCAACTTCGGTGAGTTCTCGTCGAAGTTCGCGAAGGCCGCCAAGCTCGCCCCGTGGCTGGCCGACCCGACCGTCATCGCCTCCGAGCCGGGCACCCACCCGGACCCGAAGGCGGAGGCGGGCGTCGACGTCTACGCCTTCACCCACAACGAGACCTCGACCGGTGTCGCGGCTCCCGTCAAGCGCGTCGCGGGCGCCGACGAGGGCTCCCTCGTCCTGGTGGACGCCACCTCCGGCGCGGGCGGCCTGCCGGTCGACATCGCCGAGACGGACGTCTACTACTTCGCCCCGCAGAAGTCCTTCGCCTCCGACGGCGGCCTCTGGATCGGCGTCTTCTCCCCCGCCGCCCTGGAGCGCGCGGCCCGCGTCCACGCCTCCGGCCGCCACATCCCGGAGTTCTTCTCGCTCCCGACGGCGATCGACAACTCCCTGAAGAACCAGACGTACAACACCCCGGCACTCGCCACGCTCTTCCTCCTGAACGAGCAGCTGACCTGGATGAACACCCAGGGCGGCCTGGACTTCACCACCGGCCGCACGGCCGCGTCCTCCGGCCACCTGTACGGCTGGGCCGAGGAGTCCAAGTACGCCACCCCGTTCGTCACGGACGCGGCCAAGCGCTCCCGCGTCATCGGCACGATCGACTTCGCGGACGAGATCGACGCCGCCGCGGTCGCCAAGGTGCTGCGCGCCAACGGCATCGTCGACACGGAGCCGTACCGCAAGCTGGGCCGCAACCAGCTGCGCGTGGCGATGTTCCCGGCGATCGACCCGTCGGACGTCCAGGCCCTGACGGCGTGCATCGACTACGTCATCGAGAAGCTGTAGCCCTCACCGGCGACACGTCCGAAACGGCCCCGCACACGTGACCGCGTGTGCGGGGCCGTTTCCGCTTCACCGGCAAGGGCGGTGGTTCACCTGCGGGACGCGTACGGGCGCGGCCTCCTACGACGATGACCTCGATGCCGGCCACAGCCAACAGTCCCGCGGCCAGCGCCCGCCGGACCCGCGCTGTCAGTGCCGGCTGCTACCTTCCGGCCCATGCCGAAGAACGTGCCGTACACCGGCGGCGAGAAGGAATCCCTGCACACAGCCCTCGACCGGCACCGGGACGTGGTGCTGTGGAAGCTCGAAGGGCTGGACGACGAGCAGTTGCGCCGCCCGATGACCCCGACGGGGACGAACCTCCTGGGCTTGGTGAAGCATCTGGCGACCGTCGAGTACGGCTGGTTCTGCTCGCCGTTCGGCTTCGAGGTCGAGAAGCTCTGGTTCGACTCGGCCACCGAGGACATGACGGTCGCACCGGACGAGTCGACCGCCGACATCCTGGCGTTCTACGACCGCGCCCGCACCGCCGCCGACCGGGCCATCGAGAAGACGGATCTGGACACGACGGGCACGTCCTGGAACGGGCGGACGGTGTCGATGCGGTGGGTGCTCATCCACATGCTGGAGGACGTCGTACGGCATGCCGGACACATGGACATCGTCCGCGAACTGATCGACGGGGCCACGGGCGACCAGCCGGCATAGCCCCTGGTGAAGCGCTGGGCCGCGGCGCTCACCGCCCGGCCGGCCGCCACCGCTCCTCCCCGTCCTCCCACTCCCCCGTCCGCACCAGCCCGAGCGACGCGGCCACCGCTGCGGACGCGGCGTGGTCCGGGTGGATATGGGCGACGACCGTACGGACGACGGCTTCCCCGCCCCCGTCCAGCAGGTGCGCCACCAGCCCGGCCGCCGCCTCCTTCGCATAACCGCGGCCCTGCCACCCGGTCCCGATCACCCAGGCGATCTCGGCCCGCGCACCGGCCACGTCCACCGTCGCCTGCACATAGCCGGCCAGGCGGTCCTCGTCGCGCACCCTGAGTACCCAGTTCCACCACCGCTCGTCCGGGTCCGGGGATCCGGCGGTCTGCCGCTCGTACCGGGCACGCAGGGCGTCCGGGTGCTCCGGGGCGCCGCCGGTGAAGACGTGCAGGGCCGGATCGGCGAGCACGGCCGCCATCTCCTCCGCGTACGCCACCCGCAGCGGCAGGGCGTCCAGGCGGGCGGTGGAGAAGGGCGCGGGCCCGTTGTCCGTCGTCATGAGCCGATGATCCCGTGCCGGGCGCGACGACGGCCCCGAAACGCTCGTTCGGCGGTCCTCACCCGGATGACAGGGCGCCTGGCCTGTGGATCATGGAAGGTATGGACACGACTCCTGAGCTCAAGCCGTACGTGAAGCAGTACGCCGTCCTCCTCAGCACGCGGCGGCAGGACGGCACGCATGCCGACACCCCCGTCAACATCGCCGTCGAGGGCGATCACGCGTACATCCGTACGTTCTCGTCCGCCTGGAAGGTGGAACGGATGCGCAACCACCCCGTGGTGATGATCGGCCCGTGCACGGTGCGCGGCAGGCCGACGGGGCCGCAGATCCCCGCCCACGCACGCCTCCTCCAGGCGGGCTCGAAGGAGAACACGCATGCCGCCCGGATGATGTCGCGCAAGCACCCCATCGTGCAGGGCGTACTCGTCCCGCTCGCGCACCGGATCAAGCGCGACAGGACCCTGCACTACGAGATCCGTCCGCTCGACGAATGACGCCCGGTCCGCCGCACCGCCGTCAGGCCTTCCTGCGGCGCCTGCCCAGGAACAGCACGAGCCCGATCACGGCCAGCACACCCACACCGGTCACGGTGGTGCCCTTCACCGGCACGCCGTCCCCGCCCCCGCCCGCACCGGCGGACGACGGTGACCTCCCGCCGGATCCGCCCGAATCGCCGCCGTTCTTCAGGTCCACGCGCACGACGTCGCTCTGCTTGCCCTCCGTGCCGTACATCAGCGCCGAACCGTCAGCCGTGTACGTGACGGATTCGGCCTGCCCCAGCAGCGGGGACTCGACCGGGTAGTCCTTGCCCAGCCTGCCGTCCTCGAACGCGTAGCCGCGGGCGCTGAAGTACGAGCGCAGGACCAGCTCCCTGCCGTCCGGCGAGAACGCCCCGTCCGTCACCCACGGCACCTCGCCGACCCGCCGGAACACGTTGACCGCACCGGTCGTGAGCTCGGCGGGGCCCTCATAGAGCCCGCCGCCGCCCTCCTTCTTCGAGGCGATGTAGACGCGCCCCGTCTTCGGGTGGACCATCAGCGCCTCCGCGTTGCGCGGGCCGTCCGCGTACTTCACGTCGAACTGTGTCGCCCGGACCGTCGCGTCCCGCAGCTCCTTCGGCTCGGGGAAGCGGTAGATCCAGACGTGGTCCCAGCTGCCGCCGAGGTTGTCCCCGATGTCACCGACGTACAGGTTCCCGTCGGGTCCCAGCGAGATCGCCTCCACGTCGCGCGGCGCCCCCACGCCCTTCATGGTGATCGTCGCCACGGTCTTCCCGGTCCGGGAGTCGACGGCGTAGACGTACGGGCCGTCGTCGCTGTCGTTGTGCGTCCAGTAGATCCCCGGATGGGCACGGCTGGCGGCCAGTCCGCTGGACTCGGTGATCCGCGGGTCCTTGATCGTGAAGCTCTGGTCGGCCCCGCCGTCATCGGCCACGGCGGGCGCCGCCGCGGCGAGGAAGAGGAGCGCGGCGGCGCCGAAGGCAGTCAGTCGATACGAACGCATGGGACAAGTGTCCATCGTCACGTCGCAGGCCGGAGCCATGATCCGCCATGATGGCGCCATGCGTTTCATGTTCGTCGGCGATTCCATGACCATCGGACGCGCCGGCGACTTCACCTGGCGCTACCGCATGTGGCAGCACCTCGAAGCGGCTTTCGACGGCCCGTACACGATCGTCGGGCCACGCACCGAGCTGTACGACCCGGCCACCGGCACCCCGGCCTCCCGCCGGTACGCGGCCGGGGACTTCCCTCCTTCCGCCCGCGCGCACCTGGCCGCCTGGGGCGAGGGCTGGCTGCACATGACCCCGGTGATCGCGGAGACGGTCGCCGCGCACCGCGCCGACATCCTGCTCGTCTCGCTGGGCCTGATAGACCTCGGCTTCTACACGGACAGCGAGCAGACCGCCCTGAACGCCCGCGCGTTCCTCGCCGCGGCCCGCACCGCGAACCCGTACGTCAAGTGCGTGTTCCTGCCCGTCATACCGAACATCCGGGCCGAGTCGGACGCCCCGTTCGCCGCCGAGTGCGCCCGCTTCAACGAACTCCTCGCCAAGGCCGTGGCCGACCTCGACGGGCCGATGTCCCCGCTCCTGCTGGCCTCCAGCCCGCCGGACTACGACATCCACACGGACACCTACGACGGCACGCACCCCGGCCCGTCCGGCGAACACCGCCTCGCGGCCGCGTTCGCCGACGCGATGCACCAGGCGTGGGGGCTGGGCGGGCCCTACGTACCGGCGCCGGACCGTCCGTCAGCGGCGCCCCTCACGGCTTCGGCGCCGGCTTCGCCCGTACGTGCATCCGCTCCCCCTGCGGTCCGAACAGGCTGAGGAACTCCACCGGTTCCGGCCCGACGTTGCCCCACCAGTGCGGTGTACGCGTGTCGAACTCGGCCACCTCCCCGGACGACAGCACGAGATCGTGCTCACCGAGCACCAGCCGCAGCCGCCCCGAGAGCACGTACAGCCACTCGTACCCCTCGTGCACCCGCTGCTCGACCGGCCCCGGCGGCCCCTTCAACCCCGGCATGACCTGCTTGTACGCGTTCACCCCGCCGATGTGCCGGGTCAGCGGTACGAACGTCATGCCGTGCCGGCTGAACGGCCGGAACGTGACCCGCGGATCACCGGTGTCCGGCGCGCCGACCAGTTCGTCGAGCTGCACCCCGTACGCCTTCGCCAGCGGGAGCAGCAGCTCCAGGGTCGGCTTACGGCCGCCGGACTCCAGCCGGGAGAGCGTGCTGAGCGAGATCCCGGTGGTCTCGCTCAGCTGGGCCAGCGTCGTGCCGCGCTCGGTCCGCAGCGCGCGCAGCCGCGGTCCCACGCCGGTCAGGACGGAGGAGAACTCGTCCTCCGCGCCGCCACCGCCGTCCGCCCCGGCCGCCTCGACCTCATCCGATGCCATGACTCCATGATGCCTCCGCTTGCCGGTCCGGCAAGCGGGTTTGTCAGGCGGAGCGAGGTGCGCCCGCCCCGATCATGGCCAGCGACATCCTGGTCAGCTCGCTGGTCAGCCAGTCGGACGGCACCTGCCGCGGCCGGCGTCCGTGGTGGGCGAGGAGCTCGTCCACGGAGCGCGTCAGCACCTTCACCACGACCGAGAGATCACCGTCGGCCCCATGGCCCCGCTCCGCCGCGCGCTCGGCCTCGCGGGTCAGGAACTCGACCCACACCGACCGCCACGCCGTCAGGTGGTCGTCCATCGCCCGGCTCACCCCGAGCACCTCGACGAACGCCACCCTCGCCGCCTGCGGATCGCGCGTCACGACCCGCACATAGGCGTCGAAGAGCCTGCGGACCCGCTCCTCGGTCGAACAGGTCTCCATGCCCTCGGCCGTGAGCTCGATCTCGGCCGCACGCATCCCGCCCATCGCCACCTCGTCGTACAGGTCGGTGAGTAGCGCCTCGCGTGATTCGAACTCGCGGTAAAAATCCCGCACTTGTACGTGTGCCGCGGCGCAGAGATCCTCGACGGAGGTACGGGCGTAGCCGTACACGGCGAACAAGGTACGTCCGGCCGCCATGAGTTGCTCACGGCACCGCACCGGGTCCCTCGTCACCCGAACTCCGTCCCACTGGTCAACCATGGCGTCCACCACCGGTCCTCCTCAGTCCGTCCAGGCCCCCGGGGCCACTCTCCTCGCTCCACCGCCCGAGCGGTGGAACCGCCACACCGGCGAACGGCCTTACGCCTCGGCCGACATCACCCCCGCGTCCCGCGAGAACCGCCGCGGTCCGCTCCCACCGGGGCGACGGCTCGGCGGCCTCGATGTCCTGGCCCTGATCGGGCGTGCGGACCGGCCACTTGGCGATGTGCGACCGCCGGGCGGCGTCCTGCGCACACGGCGGGCACACCGTCTCGTCACCCTGGGCCGGAAGACGTGCCCGACCCGATCCGCTCGGCGTGATCGCCCGACGCCTGGTCGGCCCGCCCCGGGGGACGACCAGCGCGCGGATGCGCACGGAGCGTAATAACGCGATCACCGTACAGCACGTCCGTCCCCCGCCACCACACCCTCCAGCAGCCCGAACTGCAGTTCTGTGGGCACGGAACGGGACGCACCGGCCGCGCCGCCGCGGAGTAAACGTGCCGCCTGCCGCGTTGTCGCTACGACTGCAATGACTGCGTCGGTGAGCTGGAAGGAACGGGAGCGGGATGAGCCTTCGTCAGTACGAGTACGCCCTGGCCGTCGCCGAGGAGGGGTCCGTGACGGCGGCGGCCGAAGTACTGCACGTCGCCCAGCCGTCGGTGTCCCAGCAGATCCGCGGCCTGGAGCGGGAGCTCGGAGTGCAGCTGTTCGACCGGACGCCGACCGGACTGGTGCCGACCATGGTCGGCCGCGCGTTCCTGCGGGAGGCCGAGGTCGCGGTGAGGGCGTCGCGGCGGGCGCGGGCGACGGCGCGGGCCGGCGCCGATGACGTGGTGGGTGAGCTGGTCGTCGCGGTGCAGATGGGCTTCGGCACCCGGCAGCTGCCGGAAGCACTGAGCGCGCTGCGGCGCCGCTTCCCGCGGCTGGAGGCCACCGTCTTCGAGGAGCCGAGCTCCGCCGAGCTGGAACGGCTGTGCCGCCGGGGCGTCCTGGACCTCGCTCTGATGGCGGCGTGCGAGCGGAGCCCCTCCGACGCCCACCACATCGGCGACGAGGAGTTCGTCGTGGTGCTGGGCGCCGGGCACCGGCTGCTCGCCGCGGACCGGGTGGAGCTGCGCGAGTTGGAGGGTGAGCCCTGGGTGCGGTTCGACCGGGACAGCGCGCTCGACGGCGTGCTGCTGAACGTCCTGCGGGAGAACGATCTGACCCCGGCCACGGCCGCCCGCGTCTCCCAGACGGCGACGGCCGTGCGCTGGGCCGCCCACGGGCTGGGGGTGACGCTCGTCCCGGAGTCCGCCGTGCCCCACGGCTACGAGCACCTCGTGCGCCGGGTGTTCCCGGTGGTGCCCCAGCCCGTGATCGCCGTGCTCCGGCCGGACGCCGCCCCGGCGGAAACGGCCCTGCTCGAATTCCTGCGTCAG
Organism: Streptomyces sp. NPDC127177; assembly: GCF_042672475.1. Taxonomy (NCBI): domain Bacteria; kingdom Bacillati; phylum Actinomycetota; class Actinomycetes; order Kitasatosporales; family Streptomycetaceae; genus Streptomyces; species Streptomyces sp. NPDC127177. The sequence goes on along the minus strand of NZ_JBHXUW010000007.1, from coordinate 101,293 downwards.
CAGAAATGGTCCGCATCCGCTTCCTTCTCACCGGTTTCCTGAATTCCCGGAGAAGGAAACCGGTGCCATACGTTTCCGCCGGTATCACCCCCTGGGGAATTCACCGCCGTCCACAATGAGGTTGCTCGCCGTCAGCCAGCTCGCCCGGTCGGACAGGAGGAACAGCACCGCGTTCGCGATGTCCTCGGGCCGGCCGTCGCGGCCCAGCGGTGTCGTGTCGTCGGCGTTGATCCGGGCCGGCTCCCCTCCCGTACGGGCCGACACCTCCGCCCACCGCTCCCGCGTCTCCTCGCCACCCGGCGTGGCGGTCCTGCCGGGAGAGACGGTGTTGACCCGGATTCCGAACGGGGCCAGTTCCAGGGCCAGTCCCTTTCCGTACGTCTCCAGTGCCGCCTTGGCCGCCGCGTAGTGCAGGAACGGCCCCACCGGGGTGAGGACCGCCGCCGACGAGACGTGCACGATCGCCCCGGAACCCCGCTCCCGCATCCCCGGTGTCAGCAGCGAGTCCAGCCGTACCGATGCAAGGAAGTTCAGGTCCAGCGCGTCCTGCCACTCCTCGTCGGAGATGTCCGACGCGCCCGCGTGCGGGGTCGCCCCGCCCGCGTTGTGGACCAGGATGTCCACCCCGCCCAGCCGCTCCCGCGCGGCGGCGGCGAGCGCCCGGGCTCCGGCCGGTGTCCGCACGTCGGCCTCGACGAAGGACGCCCCGTCGGGCACCGTGCTCGTCGCGGACCTGGCGGTCGTGAGCACCTGCGCACCCGCGTCCAGGAGCTGCCGCACGACGGCCGCCCCGATCCCGCGGGAACCACCCGTGACCAGAGCGCGCTTTCCAGCGAGTTCCCGCGTGCCTGACCCATTTTCGATCGCGGTCATTTCATCTGCCCTCTCGATTGCGTGTTCTCGAACGTTACGTTCGGAGAAGAAAGAGAGGCAAAGACGAAAAAGCAGCGGACGCCATAGGAATTTTCTATGCCGTGGCCGAGGGCGGACAGGGGCCCGTGGGCGGCCCGGATCTCGCGTGGCGCGACGCCGCGTCCCGCGGCGGAAAAAGACAATGGCAAGGAGAGAGCTCTCCTTGCCACTCTCAACTTATAGCGCACAGGGGGGCTTGCGGCAAGGCCCCCGTAACGGCGCACAATCGTCGGCCGAGGCCACAACCTGCGGAAAAGAGGGCACGACGTGCGTGTGTTGTTGTCGGCGTACTGGGGACGCGGTGACGTCCGGCGGATGGACGGACCGGCAGCGAGCCTGCGGGCCGGGCGAGCGGCGGACCCGGGGGTCTCACGATGACCGAGCGGTACGTGCTGGACCTTGCGGAGGTCGACGAGTCGCGGATCGCGGCCGTCGGCGGCAAGGGCGCGCATCTGGGCGCGCTTTCGCGGATCGAGGACGTCCGCGTGCCGGACGGCTTCGTCGTGACGACGGGCGCCTTCCGGCGGATCATGGCACAGGTCCCGTCGATCGGTGACCTGCTCGATGAGCTGACGCGCCTGGAGCCGGACGACCGGGAGGCGATCCGCACGCTCAGCGCGCGGATCCGGCGGACCATCGAGGAGATCGCCGTACCGGAGGAGCTCTCGGCGGAGATCACCCGCGCGCTCGCCCGGCTCGGCGATGGGACCGCCTGCGCCGTCCGGTCCAGCGCCACGGCGGAGGACCTGCCGACGGCCTCCTTCGCCGGCCAGCAGGACACGTATCTGAACGTCGTGGGCCCCGCGGCGGTCCTTCAGCACATCAGCCGGTGCTGGGCCTCGCTGTTCACCGAACGGGCCGTGACCTACCGCCGGCGGAACAGCATCGACGACCGGACCGTCGACATGGCCGTGGTCGTGCAGCGGATGGTCTTCCCGCACGCGTCCGGCATCCTGTTCACGGCCGACCCCGTCACCGGCAACCGGCGGGTCACCACCGTCGACGCCGGTTTCGGCCTCGGTGAGGCCCTGGTCTCTGGCCTGGTGAACCCGGACGTCTTCAAGGTGCGGAACGGCGAGGTCGTCGGCAGGGCGATCGCCGCCAAACAGCGGGCCGTTCACGCCCTGCCGGACGGCGGTACGCGGGAGGTGGCGGTCGAACCGGAGCGGCAGGAGCAGCCGGCGCTGACGGACGCCCAGGTCGTCCGGCTCGCACGGCTAGGACGGCGGATCGAGGCGCACTTCGGCCGGCCCCAGGACATCGAATGGTGCCTGGCCGACGACGGCTTCCGGATCGTTCAGAGCCGGCCCATCACGACTCTGTTCCCCGTCCCCGATGCCGGTGACCGGGAGAACCACGTCTACGTCTCCGTCGGCCATCAGCAGATGATGACCGACGCCATGAAGCCCCTGGGGCTCTCGATGTGGCAGCTGACGGCCATGGTGCGGATGCACGAGGCCGGCGGCAGGCTGTTCGTGGACGTCACCCCGCGCCTGGCATCGCCCGCGAGCCGGGCCGGTCTGCTGGACCTCATGGGGCGGGGCGATCCGCTGGTCAGGGACGCGCTGGAGACCGTCCTGGACAACGACGGCTTCGTCCCGTCGCTCCCGGACACGGGCCGCGGCGCACCGCCGGCCGACGGTGCGTCCATGCCGGACGAGGCCGATCCGGCCATCGTCGCGGAGCTGATCGAGCGCAGCCGGGCATCCGTCGCCGCCCTGGAGCGCGACATCCGCACGAAGAGCGGACCGGCGCTGTTCGACTTCCTGCTGGAGGCCTTCGAGGAGCACAAGCGGGTCCTCGGTGATCCGCTGAACTTCAAGGCGATCATGGCGGGGATGGACGCCACGTGGTGGCTCAACGACAAGCTGCTGGAGTGGCTGGGCGAGAAGAACGTGGCGGACACGCTCACGCTGTCCGCCCCCGACAACATCACGTCGGAAATGGGGCTGGCGCTGCTCGACGTCGCGGACGTCATCCGTCCGCATCCGGAGGTGGTGGCGTTCCTCCAGGGCGTCGAGGACGAGAACTTCCTGGCCGAGCTGGCGGAGGTCACGGGCGGGACCGAGGCGCGCGACGCCATCGAGTCCTACCTCGACCGGTACGGCATGCGCTGCGTCGGCGAGATCGACATCACCAGGCCGCGGTGGCGTGAGCGCCCCAGCACGCTCGTGCCCGTGATCCTCGACAACGTCAGGAACTTCGAGGCGGGCGCGGCCGGGCGGCGTTTCGAGCAGGGCCGGCAGAAGGCCCTGGCGAAGGAACAGGACGTGCTGTCCCGCTTGCGGGCACTGCCGGAGGGGGACGACAGGGCGGACCAGGTCAAGCGGATGATCGACCAGGTCAGAGCGTTCATCGGGTACCGCGAGTACCCGAAGTACGGCATCGTCAGCCGCTCGTTCGTCTACAAGCGGGCCCTGCTGGAGGAGGCCGGGCGCCTCGTGCGGGCGGGCGTGCTCGCCGAGAAGGAGGACGCCTTCTACCTCACGTTCCAGGAACTCGGCGACGTCGTGCGCTCGCACCGGGTGGACGGCGGGCTCATCCGGCGGCGCAAGGAGGAGTTCCGGTCCTGCCGTGCGCTGACGGCGCCGCGGGTCCTCACGTCGGACGGCGAGGCCCTCACCGGGGCGTACCGGCGCGATGACGCGCCGGCCGGCGCCCTGGTCGGACTGCCGGTGTCCGCCGGGACCGTCGAGGGACGGGCCCGCGTCGTCCTCGACATGGCCGACGCCGATCTCGAGGCGGGCGACATCCTGGTCACGCCCTTCACCGATCCGAGCTGGTCACCGCTGTTCGTCGTGATCGCGGGCCTGGTGACGGAGGTGGGCGGCCTGATGACGCACGGGGCGGTGATCGCCCGGGAGTACGGTCTGCCGGCCGTCGTGGGCGTCGAGCGGGCCACCCGGCTGATCCGGGACGGGCAGCGGATCCGGGTGCACGGAACGGACGGGTACGTCGAGATCCTGTCCTGACGGACGTTCGGCTAGGCTCTGCGGCCATGACTACCGGGACGGCCTCGCGCCACACACGGATCGGTTACCCGGTGCTCCGCTGAGCGCCGTACGGGCCGGGGGCGGCCCGCCGTACGACGGCGGAACCCGTGCCGCTGCGCGGGCTCCGCCTCCGTCGTGTTGATGTCGACCAGAGATCCGAAGATCCGACACCTCAATCACGACAGGTGACTTCATGCCCAGCACGACTCTGACGCTTCCCACTCCGGACGGCACGGCCGACGCCTTCGCCGCCTTCCCCGACGACGGCGGACGGCATCCGGGAGTGCTGCTGTACTCGGACGCCTTCGGTGTGCGGCCCGAACTGGAGGCGAAGGCCCGCGAACTGGCCGGGCACGGGTACTACGTGCTCGTACCCAACATCTACTACCGGAAGGGGCCGGCGCCGGTGACCGAACTCCCCGAGTACATCGGGGAGGACGTCCGGCACGCGATCATCGGCGAACTGATGCCGCTGATCCACGCGCACACCACCGAACGCGTCCTGCGCGACGCCGAGGCCTACCTCGGTTTCCTCACCGCCCAGCCCGGCACCGACGGTGGGCCGGTCGGCGTGATCGGCTACTGCTTCGGCGCCTCCCTGGCGATGCGCACCGCGGCGGCCCACCCCGGCCAGGTGGCCGCGGTCGCCGGGTTCCACCCCGGTTTCCTGGTCACCGACGCGCCGGACAGCCCGCACCGGCTGCTCTCCGGGCTCACCGCCGAGGTCCATCTCGGCCTCGCCGAGGGCGACATGTCACCGGAGACCCTCGGCGAGTTCAACCGCGCCCTGGACGCCACCGGTGTCGGCTACACGACCGAGACCTACCCCGGCACCGTCCACGGCTTCACGATGTCCGACACCGGTGCATTCAGCCCCGCGGGCCTGAAGCTGCACTGGGAGCGTCTGCTCCCCCTGCTGCACCGCAATCTGCCCACCGGCTGATCCCTCCGGCGGGCGGGCTGTCCGGGCGGTCCCGGCCCGCCCGCTCGCAGACCGGCCCGGCAGCGGGAGCCGCCCTCCGGGCCGGGGCCGTCAGTCCAGGGTGATCCGGGCGGCCACCGGCAGGTGGTCGCTGCCGGTGGACGGCAGGGTGCGGATGTCGTCGACCGTCGCCGAGCGGGCCATGACCTGATCGATCCTGGCCAGCGGGAAGGCCGCGGGGAAGCTGAAGGCGAACCCGCGCTCCGCCACGTTCAGCCGCGAGGTCAGCGGGGCCAGCCCGCGGTCCTCGACCGTGCCGTTGAGGTCGCCCATCAGGACCACCTTTCCGGTCTTCTCGGCGGCGACGGCCCGTCCCAGCAGAACGGCGCTCTCGTCCCGCGAGGACGAGGCGAGTCCGCTCGTGCGGATGCGGACCGAGGGCAGGTGCGCGACGAACGCCGCGACGTCCCCGTGCGGGGTGTGGGCCACCGTGCGCAGCCCGCGGCTCCAGCCCTCCGCGATCCCCTCGGGCCTGATGTCCACCAGCCGGGTGCCGGAGAGCGGGTGCTTCGACCAGAGCCCGACGGTGCCCCGGACCTCGTGGAACGGGAAGTCCGGGGCGAGGGTCTTCTCGTACGCCGGCAGCGCGGCCGGCACCAGCTCCTCCAGCGCGATGAGATCGGGCCCGGCGCCGGCGAGCGCGCGGGCCGTGCCCGCCGGGTCCGCGTTCTCGTCGCTGACGTTGTGCTGCACCACCACCAGATCGTGCGCACCGGCCCCCGCCCCGGGCACGAGCAGCCCGCCGAAGAGGTACGTCCAGACGGCGGCCGGCAGGAGCAGCGCCAGCAGGGCCGTGGCCGAGCGGCGCAGCAGCGCCAGGCAGAGCAGCAGGACGACCACGACGCCGACCCAGGGCAGGAACGCCTCCAGCAGACTCCCCAGGTGCCCGACGGAGTTGGGCACGGCCCGGTGCAACGCCAGCAGCGCACCCGTGAGCACCGCGAGCACGGCAAGCACCCGCCCGCGCGCCGGGATCGGCAACCGGGGCACCGTCCCCTCCGCCGGCGTCGTCCCACCGCTGTCCAGCCGCTGCACCATGTCTTCCCGTCCGCTCGTCCTGCCCTCCAGGACGAGCTGCGGGCCCGATCAGTTTCAGCGGCCCGTGCGTTCCGTGCGCCGGCCCGCCCCGCCCCGGCGTTCCTGGACGGCTCCTCGACGAACCTGACGATCCTCGGCAGGGCCCGGCGCGGGGAGTTCCCGGGGCACTCAGCGCAACGGGAACCGCTCCCCGCACTCGCCGCAGTACTTCGGCGCCGGCTCCTGGGACATGCGGCCGCACTCCGGGCAGACCCGGTCCAGGGAGCACGGGGCCTCGCCGCCCTCCTGGGTGAGGACCGCGGGCTTGATCGTGAGGCCGGGGCGGCGGCGGTGGACCGTGAGGTAGGCGAGGCCGTCCGGGCCCGCGGTCAGGGAGCGGCGGGAGGTGCGGGGCAGCCAGGTGGCCGTGGTGGGGGTCAGGGCGAGGGGGGTGCCGCCGCCGGCCGGGGTGAGGCGGCCGCTGCCCGCGAGGACGACGAGGAGGACGTCCAGTACGTCCTCCTGGTGCTCGCCGACCTCGGCGCCCGGCGGAAGTCGCACCAGATTGGCGTCCAGCTCCCTTCCCTGCCGGTCCAGTTGCCAGAGCGCGCCCCGGTCGTCGGGGGCTGCGGTGGCGAGCAGGTCGTCGAGTACGGCCAGTACTTCGGGAGTGGCGTTCACGGCTCCCAGGCTACGGCGCCGGGCAGGCCGGCTACGGGCCGCCCGGCCCGAAACGGTCCGGCCGGGAAGATGATCCTTGTACTCTCCGCACATGGCTCCCACAACGCCGTCACCGTCCGCGCCTTCGGCCGCGAGCGCCGAGTGCGCCGCACTCACCCGGTCCCTGCGCCGCAGGGGGACGGTCGTCCTGTCGGTGTTCGCCGCCGTCTGGGCATTCGCCGGCGCCTCAGGACTGACGTCCTCGGGCGCGTCCGCGGCCATCGAGATCGTCGCCGTACCGCTCACCGCGGTGGCGATCGTGCTCGCCTACCGCAAGGGCGCGGCCCCGTCCCCCCGCATGGTGAACCTGCCGGGCAACTGGGCCCGCGCGGTCGGCATCGTGAATGTCGTCGAGGTGGCAGCCGTCTTCGCGGTCATCGCGGCCTCCAACGCGTCGGGGCACCCCGAGTTCATCCCGGCCGCCGTCGCGCTGGTCGTGGGACTGCACTTCTTTCCGCTCGCGCGCCTCTACGACCAGTGGCAGTACAAGGGCACGGCCGTGCTGCTGAGCGCCGTCGCCGTCGTCGGCTTCGTGCTCGTCGCGGCAGGCCTTTCGGGCGAGAGCGTGCGGGCCGTGGTGGGCCTGGGCTCCGCCGCGGTGCTGTGGGCGTCCGCCTACCACGTGGCGGTCAGGGGCTGAACCGCCGGCGGGAGACCGCCCGCGCCCTACGCCGTCCAGCCGAGGGAGACAACCGCAGTGCAGCGCCGCCCCGACGAGAAGTACCCGCCCGTCGAGCCGTACGAGCAGGGCATGCTCGATGTCGGCGAGGGCAACCTCGTCTACTGGGAGGCGTGCGGCAGCCCGGCCGGCAAACCCGCGGTCGTCGTGCACGGCGGACCGGGCTCGGGATGCACCGAGCGGCCCCGGCAGTACTTCGACCCGGACCGCTACCGCGTGATCCTCTTCGACCAGCGGGGCTGTGGCCGCTCCACCCCGCACGCGAGCGACCCGGCAACGGAGCTGCGGTACAACACGACGGACCGGCTGATCGCCGACATGGAGCGGCTGCGCGTCCGGCTGGGGATCGACAAGTGGCTGCTGTACGGCGGTTCCTGGGGCTCGACGCTGATCCTCGCGTACGCCGAGCAGTACCCGGAGCGGGTCAGCGAGATCGTCATCCCGGCCGTCACCACGACCCGCCGCTCCGAGATCGACTGGCTGTACCGGGGCGCGGGGCAGATCTTCCCCGAGGCCTGGGACCTGTTCCGGGCCGGGGTCCCGGAGGCCCCGAGCGACGCGACGCCGGACGTGCTCGCCGCCTACGCCCGGCGGACCGGGAGCCCCGACCCCGAGGTACGGGCGCGGGCGACGGCCGACTGGTGCGCCTGGGAGGACGCGGTGCTCTCCCAGGAGGCGTACGCCGGGCCGCCCCCGTACAGCGGCCGGCCGGGCCGGGCGCAGCAGGCGCTGGTACGGATCTGCGCGCACTACTTCTCCCACGGTGCCTGGCTGGAGGAGGGGCAGCTGATCCGGGAGGCCGGCCGGCTGGCGGGCATCCCGGGCGTGCTGGTGCACGGACGGTTCGACCTGGGCGGCCCGCTCGTCACCGCGTGGGAGCTGGCCAAGGCGTGGCCGGACGCGGAACTGACCGTGATCGACGACGCGGGCCATCTGGGCGGAGCGGCGACCAGCCGGGCGGTACTGGCGGCGCTGGACGGGTTCGCGGGCGGGTAGCGCCCTTCGTCCGGGTCGCGCCGCACCGCACCGCGCAGGATTCCGCCCTTGCTTCGAGCGGACTCCAAGGAGTTGGCTTGGGCTCATGAAGTACACGCAGCTCGGACGCACCGGACTCAAAGTCAGCCGCCTCGTCCTGGGGACGATGAACTTCGGCCCCCAGACCAACGAGAGCGACAGCCACGCGCTCATGGACGCCGCCCTGGACGCGGGTGTCAACTTCTTCGACACCGCGAACGTCTACGGCTGGGGCGAGAACAAGGGCCGCACCGAGGAGATTCTCGGCACCTGGTTCGCCCAGGGCGGAGACCGCCGCGACAAGGTGGTGCTCGCCACGAAGGTCTACGGCAACATGAGCGCCGACGGCGAGGCGTGGCCCAACCACGACAAGCTCTCCGCGCTCAACATCCGCCGGGCGGTGGACGCCAGCCTGAAGCGGCTGCAGACCGACCACATCGACCTGTACCAGTTCCACCACGTCGACCGGTCCACCCCGGTCGAGGAGATCTGGCAGGCCATCGACGTACTGATCCAGCAGGGCAAGATCCTCTACGCGGGCTCGTCCAACTTCGCGGGTTACAAGATCGCCCAGGCCAACGAGGTCGCCAAGCAGCGCGGCAGCTACGGGCTGGTCAGCGAGCAGTGCATCTACAACCTGATGGAGCGGGGGGCCGAGATGGAGGTCATCCCGGCGGCCCGGGAGTACGGCCTCGGAGTGATCCCGTGGTCGCCGCTGCACGGCGGTCTGCTCGGCGGCGCACTCCGCAAGGAGCGCGAGGGCGGCGGCGCCCGGTCCACCTCGGGCCGCTCCGGCGACGCGCTCGCCGACCCGAAGGTGCGGGCCCGGATCCAGGCGTACGAGGACCTGCTGGAGAAGCACGGTCTGGAGCCGGGCGAGGCCGGTCTGGCCTGGCTGCTGACCCGCCCCGGCGTCACCGGCCCGATCTCGGGCCCGCGCACGCGCGAGCAGCTCGACTCCGCGCTGCGCGCGGTGGAGCTTGAGCTGTCGGACGAGGTGCTGTCGGCACTGGACGACATCTTCCCGGGCCCGGGTCCGTCGCCGGAGAACTTCGCCTGGTAGGAATCGGCGCCGCGGCCGTCCTCACCGGCTCATCAGCCGAGGGCGGCCGCCACTGCGACGACGACGAACATGAGCACGAGCACGGCCGCCATGATGCGGTTTCGGGTCTTGGGGTCCACCCGACGAGCGTAACCGTCCCGCTCACCGCCCCGGTGGCCAGGCCCGCACCACCGCATACGGTCGCCTGCGCGGCCCGGTCCGCGTACGGATCGTCGTCCGGCGGGGACGCATGGTGGGCACCGGCGGACGGGCGCACCTCCGAAGTGCGCCCCGCACGAGCCCCGCACGCGCTACGGCCCCGTACCGGGGTACCCGGTCGGGGCCGTGGCGCGTGGTGCCGGTGGCTCTCAGGCCGCCGTGGCCAGCTGCTCGCGCGGGACGAACCGTACGTGCGGGCGGCCGGGCCGCAGGTCGACCTTGAGGCGCAGGCCGCCGACGCGGGCCAGCATGAAGCCGACTCCGAGCGCGGCCACCAGGGAGAACGCGCCGCCCACCGCCATGCCGGTCCGGACGCCGTACGCGTCGCTGACCCAGCCGACGATCGGGGCGCCCACCGGCGTACCGCCGGCGAAGACCATCATGTACAGGCTCATCACCCGGCCGCGCATGGCCGGGTCGGCCGCCATCTGGACGCTGGTGTTCGCGCTGATGTTGGTCGTCAGACCGATCATGCCGATCGGGACCAGCAGGATCGAGAACAGCCAGACGGACGGCGAGACGGAGGCGACGATCTCCAGCAGGCCGAACAGGGTGCCCGCGGCCACCAGCATCCGCAGCCGCGAGGAGCGGCGGCGGGCGGCGAGCAGGGCGCCGGCGAGGGAGCCGGCCGCCATCAGGATGTTGAAGAACGAGTACATCCCGGCGCCGCCGTGGAAGACCTCGTCCGCGAAGGCCGTCAGCCAGATCGGGAAGTTGAAGCCGAACGTACCGACGAATCCGACGAGGACGATCGGCCAGATCAGCTCCGGACGGCCGGACACGTAGCGGAGCCCTTCGCGCAGCTGTCCCTTGGCGCGCGGCACGACGATGGCCTTGTGCAGCTCGCTCGTGCGCATCATCATCAGGCCGGCGAGCGGCGCGAGGAACGAGAGGCCGTTGAACATGAAGGCCCAGCCGCTGCCGACCGAGGTGATCAGCACACCCGCGACGGCGGGACCGATGAGCCGGGCGGACTGGAAGTTCGCCGAGTTCAGGCTGACCGCGTTCCGCAGCTGGGCGGGGCCGACCATCTCGGAGACGAACGACTGCCGGGCCGGGTTGTCCACGACCGTGACCACGCCGAGCAGGAAGGCGATCAGGTAGACGTGCCACACCTGCACCACGCCCGAGAGGGTGAGCACGGCGAGCGCGATACCGCACAGGCCGAGCGCGGCCTGGCTGAAGAGCAGGAGCTTGCGCTTCGGCAGACGGTCGGCGATGACGCCTCCGTACAGACCGAAGAGGAGCATGGGGAGGAACTGGAGCGCCGTGGTGATACCGACGGCGGTGGCGGACCCGGTGAGGCTCAGAACGAGCCAGTCCTGCGTGATGCGGGACATCCAGGTACCGGTGTTGGAGATCACGGCGCCGGTTGCGAACAGGCGGTAGTTACGGATCTTCAGCGACGAGAAGGTCCCGCCGGGCTTGCTCTCGTGGGTGGAAGTCGGTGCGGGGGCGGAGTCTGCTCCGGATCCCGTACTCAAAAGGGTTCGCCTCCTCGGGCGTGGACATTGTGCTGACTGACGGGGATCGCGGCGGTGGGGCGGTGCGCCGGTGATGGTCCGGCGCGGCCCGCTCCGCTACAGGTGGGCGAGCTTCTCCAGCACGGGCGCCGCGTTGCGCAGCGTCTCCCACTCGTCCTCGTCCAGGCCTTCGGCGAGGGTGGTCAGCCAGGCGTTCCGCTTGTTGCGGCTCTCGGCGAGCATGGCCTCGGCCTGCTCGGTCTGGCTGACCATCTTCTGACGACGGTCATCGGGGTGCGGTTCCAGTCTGACGAGTCCCTTCGCTTCCAGCAGCGCGACGATGCGGGTCATCGACGGCGGCTGGACGTGCTCCTTGCGGGCCAGCTCACCGGGGGTGGCCGAACCGCAACGGGCGAGTGTGCCGAGCACCGACATCTCGGTCGGGCTCAGCGACTCGTCGACGCGCTGGTGCTTGAGGCGCCGGCCGAGCAGCATGACGGCGGAACGAAGGGAGCTCACGGCGGCGGCACTGTCGCTGTCGTGGATCAGGTCAGGCATGTTTGTTAGCGTAACTCATTACCTACCCTAAAGACCACTCGGTGGTACACGCGCGAGAGCCGAATCACCAATCGATCACCCAAACGAGTGAGTCGGTTCCGGAAAGTCACGCGCGTCGGGGCCGGGGAACGTAACCCTGCATGCCATGGGATCGACAGTGCTCAGCCTGCGGATAGACGGTGAGCTGCTCGACCGGCTCAAGCAGCACGCCGCCAGACGCGGAATGAGCGTCCAGGACTATGTGGTCCGGACGCTCATTCGCGACGACTTCGACGAGCGCTTCCAGGCGGCCGTCGACGAGACGGAGAAGTTCTACGGAGCGAAAGGGTGCGCGGCCGAGGAGGTCAACTGACCCCGTCGGCCGCGCACCCGTGAGTGATCACGTGAGGCCGAGCGCCGGCATCGCGTAGTAGAAGACGAAGACCGCCGAGACCACGTACATGGCCACCGGCACCGAGCGTCCGCGCCCGGCGGCCAGCCGCAGCACACAGAACGCGATGAAGCCGATACCGATGCCGTTGGTGATCGAGTACGTGAACGGCATCATCACCATGGCGAGGAAGGCCGGCATCGCGAGCGTGTAGTCGCTCCAGTCGATGTCCCGCACCGAGCCCGCGATGATCAGGAAGCCCACCGCCAGCAGGGCCGGGGTGGCCGCCTGCGAGGGGACCATGGTCGCCAGCGGCGTGAGGAACAGCGACGCCGTGAACAGCAGACCCGTGACGATGCTCGCGAGGCCGGTGCGGGCTCCCTCGCCGACGCCGGCCGTGGACTCCACGAAGCAGGTACCGGCCGACGCGGAGCTCGCACCGCCCGCGGCGACCGCGATGCCGTCGACGAACAGCACCTTGTTCATGCCGGGGAAGTTGCCTTCCTTGTCCATCAGCTTGGCCTCGTCGCCGACGCCGAGGATGGTGCCCATCGCGTCGAAGAAGCAGGACAGCAGCACGGTGAAGACGAACAGGACTCCGGTCAGCACACCGACCTTGTGGAAGCCGCCGAACAGGCTGACGTCTCCGACCAGCCCGAAGTCCGGAGAGGCGACCGGATTGCCCGGCCACTTCGGGACGGTCAGGCCCCAGGCCTCGCCCGGCAGGTCCGCGACCGCGTCGATGATCAGGGCGACGACCGTCATCGCCACGATGGAGATCAGGATCGCGCCCGGCACCTTGCGGACGATCAGCGCGAGGGTGAGCAGCGCACCGAGGACGAAGACCAGGACCGGCCAGCCGTTGAGGTGACCGTCGTTGCCGAGCTGGAGCGGGACGGTGGTGTGCGCGAGGTCCGGGATACGGGAGACGAAGCCCGAGTCGACCAGCCCGATCAGCAGGATGAAGAGGCCGATACCGATCGCGATGCCCTTGCGGAGCGAGGTCGGTACGGCGTTCATCACGCGTTCCCGCAGCCCGGTCGCGACCAGCAGCATGACCACGATGCCCGCGAGGACGACCATGCCCATCGCGTCGGGCCAGCTCATCCGGGGGGCGAGCTGGAGGGCGACGACGGTGTTGACGCCGAGGCCCGCGGCCAGCGCGATCGGCACGTTGCCGATGACGCCCATGAGCAGCGTGGAGAACGCCGCGACCAGCACCGTCGCGGTGACCAACTGGCCGCCGTCGAGCTGGTGACCGTACATGTCCTTCGCGCTGCCGAGGATGATCGGGTTCAGCACGATGATGTACGCCATCGCGAAGAAGGTGGCGAATCCACCACGGATCTCACGCGCGACCGACGACCCCCGCTCGGAGATCTTGAAGAACTGGTCCAGGCCGCCGGTGGGCTGGGGAGCCGGGGGCTGGTCGGAGTCGACCGGAGCGGTGGCCGAGGGGGGCATGTAGGACCTCAGTCGTACGTAGAGAGGGGCGAAATGCGGTCAGCTTTGGACTTTCACACGAATAATTCGAGACAGCCGTAAGCAGATTCAGTATGAATACATAAGGCGAAGATCGCTATCTCCGCGCGTAGACCCTTGGGCCGACTGGACCGGCGGGGTTTGTGTATGCGCCGCATACACTGACCGCATGGCGAAGTGGACACCGAAGCACGAGGCACCCGAGCCCCTGGAGGGGCCGATCGTCGCGACCATCACGGGCGGCACGATCCTCTGGTTCGTCCTCTTCCTCGTCCAGCTCCCGTTCTACGGCTGGTTCGACGACCACGGCCACCTGTGGTGGGTGTGGACGTGCCTGGCCGGTGCGGGCCTCGGCCTGATCGGCATCTGGTACGTGCGGGGACGCGACGCCGCACTCAAGCGGGCCGCCGCGGCAGCTGACACATCGCAGACCGGTTCCGGCTCCGACTCCGGTCCCGGTTCCGGTCCCGGTTCAGGGGAGACTCCCGGCGCCACCGCCTGAGAGCGGACGGCGGCAACCCGCCCGTACCACCAGCGGACGATCCCGGTCCTCCCCCGGTCTGATCTTCGGGCCACCCGGGGGGTGAACCGGACGTTACGCCCGTACCGTCGGAACCATGACTCAGCGGGCACCCGACCCCTCAGGGGATGAGCCGACCGGATTCTCCGGCACCGACCGGCCGGTGATGATCGACGCCGGGTCCGAACTCGACCCGGTCCACCCGGTCGAACTGCCCGCCCCGGCGGGCGGCGGAGCCGGGCTCACCGCGGCCGAGGTCGCCGAGCGGATCGCCCGCGGCGAGGTCAACGACGTCCCGGTCCGCTCCTCCCGGTCCGTGACCGAGATCGTCCGCGCCAACGTCTTCACCCGGTTCAACCTGATCATCGGCGTGCTCTGGCTGATCATGTTGTTCGTCGCACCGATCCAGGACAGCCTCTTCGGCTTCGTGATCATCGCCAACACCGGCATCGGCATCGTGCAGGAGTGGCGGGCCAAGAAGACCCTGGACAGCCTCGCGGTCATCGGCGAGGCGAAGCCCACCGTCCGGCGGGACGGGGTGGCGGCCGAGATCCACACCTCCGAGATCGTCCTGGGCGATCTCGTCGAGCTCGGACCGGGCGACAAGGTCGTGGTGGACGGCACGGTCGCCGAGGCGGACAGCCTGGAGATCGACGAATCGCTGCTCACCGGCGAGGCCGACCCGGTACTGAAGAGGTCCGGCGACCCGGTCATGTCCGGGAGCTTCGTCGTCGCGGGCGGCGGAGCGTTCGCCGCGACCAAGGTCGGCCGTGAGGCCTACGCCGCACAGCTCGCCGAGGAGGCCTCCCGCTTCACGCTCGTCCAGTCCGAGCTGCGCAGCGGCATCTCCACCATCCTGAAGTACGTCACCTGGATGATGATCCCGACCGCGATCGGCCTGGTGCTGAGCCAGCTCGTGGTGAAGGACCACAACTTCAAGGACTCCGTCGCCCGAACCGTCGGCGGCATCGTGCCGATGATCCCGGAGGGCCTGGTCCTGCTCACCTCGGTCGCCTTCGCGATCGGTGTCGTACGCCTTGGCCGCAAGCAGTGCCTGGTCCAGGAACTCCCCGCCATCGAGGGTCTGGCCCGGGTCGACGTCGTCTGCCTGGACAAGACCGGCACCCTCACCGAGGGCGGCATGGACGTCACCGAGGCCCGCCCGCTGAACGGGACGGACGAGCCGTACCTGCGCCGGGTGCTGGCCGCCTTCGGCGCCTCCGACCCGAGGCCGAACGCCAGCCTCCAGGCGATCATCGACGCCTACCCGGCCCCCGGAGACAGGGGGTGGGAGGTCACACAGGCACTGCCGTTCTCCTCCGCCCGCAAATACAGCGGGGCCGCCTTCGACGAGGGCGACGGAAGGACATCGGCCTGGCTGCTCGGCGCCCCCGATGTGCTGCTGCCCGATGAGGACCCGGCGCTCACCGAGATCGAACAGCTCAACCAGCAGGGCCTGCGGGTCCTGCTGCTGGCCCGCGTCGAGGGGCGGCTCGACAGCCCGGACACGGCGACCGGGGCGGCGCCCACCGCGCTGATCGTCCTGGAGCAGCGGCTGCGGCCCGACGCCGGGGAGACACTCGCCTACTTCGCCGACCAGCGGGTCGCCACGAAGGTGATCTCGGGCGACAACGCCGTCTCGGTCGGCGCCGTCGCCGCGAAGCTCGGCCTGCCGGGCGCCGAACACACCCTGGACGCGCGCAGGCTGCCCACCGATCCGGACGAGATGGCCACGGCCATGGAGGAGAACGCGGTCTTCGGCCGGGTCACCCCGCAGCAGAAGCGGGAGATGGTCGCCGCCCTCCAGTCCCGCGGCCACACCGTCGCGATGACGGGCGACGGCGTCAACGACGTGCTCGCCCTCAAGGACGCCGACATCGGCGTCTCGATGGGCTCCGGCTCGGAGGCGACCCGGGCCGTCGCCCAGATCGTGCTGCTCAACAACAGCTTCGCGACGCTGCCGTCCGTCGTCGCCGAGGGCCGCCGGGTGATCGGCAACATCACCCGGGTCGCCACCCTCTTCCTGACGAAGACGGTCTACTCGGTGCTGCTGGCCGTCCTGGTGGTCTGCTTCCAGGTCGAGTACCCGTTCCTGCCGAGGCACCTGACGCTGCTGTCGACCCTGACGATCGGCATCCCGGCGTTCTTCCTCGCCCTGGCGCCCAACAAGGAGCGCGCGCATCCGCACTTCGTGCGCCGGGTGATGCGGTACGCGGTCCCGTCGGGCACCATCGCGGCCGCCGCCACCTTCGCCACGTACCTGATCGCCCGGCACCACTACGTCGGCCCCGGCGCACTGGACGCGGAGACCAGCGCGGCCACGCTCACCCTGTTCCTGGTCTCCATGTGGGTCCTGGCGATCATCGCCCGCCCGTACACCTGGTGGCGGATCTGCCTGGTGGCGGCGATGGGCCTGGCCTTCCTGATCGTGCTCGCGGTGCCGTGGCTCCAGGACTTCTTCGCCCTGAAGCTCGTGGGCGCGCCGATGCCGTGGATGGCGGTGGGCATCGCCGTGATCGCCTCGGCCGCGCTGGAGTACGCCTGGCGCCTGGTGAGCCGCCGCTTCCCGGTGTAGCCGGGAAGACCCTTGCGGATTTCCTGTGCACACCCGCCGCAACGGCTGTGGTGTGCCGGGGCTCGCTCAGTCGAACCAGCGGTCCCGGGCCAGTTCGTCCGTGCGCGACGGGTCCTCCAACAGGGCCGCGACCTCGAAGCGGCGCGGCCACTGGCCCGCCGCCCAGGCCAGGCCCGCCGCGACGCCCTCCAGGGTCGAGGCGTGCACGGTGCCGTCCGGGGTGCGGCGCCAGTCCAGTTCCACACCGCCCGCACGCAGTTCACCGTGTTCGACGTAGGTGTCAGGGGTGCCCGCGCCGAGCAGGACGCGTACCGAATCCGGCACCCGGTGCTCCTCGCCCTCGCTCGTCACCTCCGCCTCGACGCTCTCGCCGAGCCGCCGCACCTGGAACAGCTCGGCCAGCTCCGCCGCGTTCGCCGGGGCGACCGGCAGGAGCGGTACGCCTTCGGTCAGCGGCAGCAGGTCGGGGGCGTCCGCGATCATCGCGTCCGCCGCGTCGACGACCCGCACCTCGCCGTCGACCACGGCCCGCAGCTCGTCCGGCAGGGTGACCTGCTCCGGGTCGAGGTCGGCCAGGGCCGTGTACAGGGAGTGCAGTTGTACGAGGCCGACCGGCCGGTCCTCGTCCGCGAGCCGGCCGAGGAGTTCGGCGGCGCCGCCCGGCTCGTCCAGCAGGGCGGCGACCGAGGTCCGCACGCCGAGCGAGCGCAGCACCTCGGCGTCGTCGAAGCCCGTCGCGTCGGCGGAGTCGTACAGGCCCGTCAGGCGGGGATCGCCCCCGTCGGCGCGCAGGCCCGCCGGGCGGCGGCCGCCAAGCACCGGGTGGTCGCGCAGCCACCATGCGGTGTACGGGCGCACCGACTGCGTGGTGCCGTCCGGGAGGAGCACCCGCACCGGCTGGGTCAGCGCGTCACGCAGCGGCGGCCGGGCCAGGAGCGCGAGTGCCTGGGGCCAGGCGTCGTCGTCGACCAGGTCCAGGTCGCGCACGGCGACGAGTTCGGTGGCGACCGGTGGCACGGGGGTGTCCGGCAGCTGGTCGAGGATGTCCTCGCACCACACGTCGACGGCGTCCAGCAGCCCGGCGTCGTCGGACTCGGCGAAGTCGCCGTCGCGCGGCTCCAGTTCGTCCGGGTCCAGGACCACGTCGGTGGCGCGCACCAGGGCGAACGTGGCCAGTACCCCGCACGCGGTGAGCGGCTGCTCGCCCCAGCGGTCGGCCAGTTCCTCGTCGCAGAGGGCGAGTTCACCCTCGCGCATGACACCGGCGAACGGGCTGCCGGGCAGCACGAGTTCCCCGGCCGGCGCGAGCTCGCCGTCCTCGTCGGGCAGGGCCAGCGCACCGAGCCAGGGCTCGTCGCCGGGCAGCAGGTCGGCGTCCCGGACCAGGGTGAGGACGGTGTCCACCAGCTCGTCGCCGGTCGGCGCGTCCTCGTCCCAGACCTCGCCCGCGTCCAGCGAACCGGCGACGGCGGCCCGCACCTGCGGGGTCGTCAGCACGGCGCGCGGGGTGGCGGGCAGGGCGCCCAGCTTCTCCAGGAGCGGATGTGCGGCGTCCGGGTGGGCGACCTTCAGCCCGAGCCGGGCCAGCCGGTCCAGTACGGGTGCGGTCAGCGCGTCCGGGAGCGGGAGCAGGATCTGCCGGGGGCCGATGGTGGTGCGCGGTACTGCGGGGGTCTCCGGGTCCGGCCCGTGGGACGCCGTTCCGGCGAGCGGCACCGGCAGACCGGACAGCCGGTCCGGGTCGATACCGGCCAGGCTGTCGTACAGCCGCCGCCACCAGCCCGGATCGCGTTCGAGACCGGCGAGCCGGTCGATCGCCTCGGTCAGCGGCACCCGGGCCACACCGAGCGTACGCAGCTCGACCCGGCGTTCCAGGCCGGCGGGCAGCAGACAGGGCAGCACCTCGGCCAGCACCGCGACCGTCCCGGCGCCCACGCCCTCCAGCACCTCCGCCTCGATGGGCCGCAGGGCCGTGGTCGCCGTACGGGCACCGCCCGGCCCGGCGTCCCAGTTCTCCCACTGGTCGGGCTCGGCGGCCGGGTCGCGCGGCGCGGCCGGCTCCAGGAACGCGACGCGCGGCAGCCGCTCCAGGATCGCGGCCCGCAGCGCCCCGTCCAACCCGCCCTTGCCCAGCGGACCGGGCACCAGAGCGATGGTGGCGACTGAGACCGGCTGCCAGTCGGCGAGCAGTTCGGCGTACGCGTCGGCCGCGCGCTGCACCAGGAAGTCGGTGAGCGGGCCGGGCGCGGGGTGGCGGCGCGTGGTGTCCAGCGGAAGCGACGCGATGAGCAGCGCGGGTACGCCGAGCGGTTCGTCGGTGGGCGTCGGGGCGTGCACCACGGGGGCGGTACGGGGGTGGACCGGGGCGCCCTCCGCGTCCACGGGGACGGCCCAGGTCACCGACCAGTGCGGGCGCAGCCGTTCCTCCAGCGGGCGGTCGGCGAGCAGGGCGGGCTCGACGGGGCCGTGGTGGGCGACGGTGCGCCAGCGGTTCGTACCGTGCGCGGAGTCGACGACGTGGGTGTACGGGCCGTGCTGCGAGCGCGTCAACGTCCGTACGGTTTCCGGGGTTTCGATGACGATCTCGTCGAGGCCGCGCAGGGTGAGCAGCAGTGCGTCGTCCACCGCGCCGAGCAGCCGGCCGACCAGGTCCTCGGCGCCGCCGTCGCGCAGCGGCAGGACGACGACGGTGTCGTAGCCGTCCGGTGCGGTGCCCTCGGCGGGCAGCGGGAGCCGCAGCAGCGGTACGTGGCCGTCGCGGCGGCGGAGCTCGTCGCCGAGGCCGGGGCTGCCGACGGCGGCTTCCCGGGCGAGCTCGCGGGCCTCGGCCAGGGACCAGCGCACGCCACCGTGCCGGCCGACGACGGCGGGTTCGTCGCTCACCGCGAGCACGGCGGCGAACCCGACGCCGAACCTGCCGACGGCGCCCTCGTGCCCCTCGCGCTTGGCGGAGGCGCGCAGGGTGGACAGCGATTCGACACCGGTGGCGTCCAGCGGAGCCCCGGTGTTCGCGGCGGCGAGGACGGCGGGGGCGCCGTCGGTCGCCGGGTGCAGGGTGAGGCGGAGCCGGCCGGGTGCGTGGGCGCGGGCGGCGGCGTCCGCGGCGTTCTGGGCGAGCTCGACGACGAGGCGGTCGCGGTAGCCGCCGAGTGCGAGGTCCTCCTCGGCGTTGGCGTCCTCGCGGAAGCGGGCGGGGCCGGCGCCCCACGCGTCGAGCACGCCGCGGCGGAGCCGTGCGGTGCCGAATGGGTCGGCCCCTTCGGTCGCGTTCATGCTCACGCTGTGACTCCCTCTTCCGGTGACGGGTACCCGTGCCGCCAAGTGTGCGCCCGAAGCTACCGGGTCCCGGCCCGCGCCCGCGTTGTCCTCAATCGCCGGACGGGCTGGATTTCCTCGGCCCGCCGTGCAGCACCGGTTCTGTCCTCAATCGCCGGACGGGCTTGATTTCCTCGGCCCGCCCCGGCGCACCGGGTCCGTCCTCAAACGCCGGACGGGCTGGAATGCGCCCTGAACCCATCCCGCGACCGACGACAGCGCGCCCGCCAGAACAAGCCGGTCCGGCGATCGAGGACGGGGCCGGTACGCCAAACCCAAGCCCATCCCCGCCACCGGAGGACGGAACCGGTACGCCAAACCAAGCCCATCCCACGATCGAGGACAGGGCCAATACGCCAAACCCAAGCCCATCCCGCCACCGGACGACGGAACCGGTACGCCAAACCAAGCCCGTCCGGCGATTGAGGACGGAACCCGTACGCCGGGGCGGCCCGCGCCGGGCGGGAAACGCCTGGGCGCCGCCTACGAGTGGCCGAGGTCCTCCGGCGGGGTGTCCGGGCCCACCGGCACGGAGCCGGAATCCCGCTCCGGACGCAGCGGGTACTCGTCCACCTGCATCGTGTCCAGCGCATGCGGCACCGGCTTCGGCGGCTTCGGCATCACCGCGGCCTCCGAATGCCCACCGCACCCGTAGGACAGGGACACCACGTGCCCGTCCGCCGGACCGAACTCGTTCGCGCACACACCGAAGGCCTGCTTCAGCGAGCCCGCGAGCGGTACCAGGAAGGCGCAGGACACACAGGAGGCCGGCGCCGCCTGAGCCATCGGGGTCTTCGCGCCGAACCCCTCGTCCCAGCGGTCGGCCGCCGCGTGCAGCCCGTACCGGGACAGCACCCGCGCCCGCCGCATTCCGAGCTCGTCCGCCACCGCCGCGATCGAACCGCGTCGCGGCGCGTCCGGGCGCGTCGTAAGCTCCGCGTCCTCCGACTCGACCAGGTCGGCCAGCTCGCCCGTGACGCCCTCGACGACGGAGTTGGGCGGCGGCTCGTCGTCGCCGGTGTAACCGGGCTCGAGCCGCAGATCGTCCGCCTCGGTGGGCAGCAGGTCCCCGGGCCCCATGTCGCCCGGCCGCAGCCGCTCGCTCCACGGCACCCACTCCGGCGCGAGCAGCGCGTCGCCGCCGGGCAGCAGCACCGTCTCGTCCAGTGTGACGTTCTTCGCCCGGGAGGCCCTGGCGACCGTCACCGCCCAGCGCCAGCCGCGGTAGGCGGGGTCCTTGCACTCGAAGTAGTGCGTGACGACCCGGTCCCCCTCGGGGACCACGTCCACATGCTCACCCACGACCCCTGGCGCGGCTGCCTCCTCGGCCGCCGCGCGGGCGAGGTCTACCGCCTCGGCGCACAGACGGTCGGGAACAGGGGTACGGGCCGTACGGCTTCGCGTCGTCGCAGCACTCACAGGTCTCGCTTCTCTCCTACGCCAGTCTCACGAGCGCGCCAGCACATCCATCGATTTCGGCCATACGGTTGCGGGCGGAGCGGACCTGGGGGCCGCGTCGACGTCCACACCCGTTGTGCCTGCCTCGGGCGCACCTTCCGCAACCCATTCTGCGGGATCGCCGAGAGGCGCGCGGCCAAGAACAACCGCCGGTGGCGCGCTACGCACGCTACCCTCTCCGCCGCTTCCCGCCCACCTGCCCGTCCCAAACGAGGCCGTATCCGGTGCCGTGTCCCGTGTGAAGAGCGCGGTCCGGACATCCGTATTCACCGGCCCGCACCCCCTGCGACCTGGCCGGTCGCTGACCCGACGGGGCGGTACGCACCGCGCCCCGCGCCTGTCCCGGTTCGCAACCACGGGTACTGGGGCAGTATGACCAAGTGGCTTCTGCCAGGTCGCACGACGGATCCGGCCCGCTCCGCAGAACGGGCCGGACGGTCGGTCATGCCCTGCGCAGCCCGTTCACCGGGACCGCCCGGGGCATCCGCAAGGCCACGCACGCCCACGGCGCCGGTGAGTCCGGGCTCGGCAAGCTGATCGAACTGCACGCGGTGAACGGCGCGGGCGACGTCATGATCACGGTCGCGCTGGCGTCCACCGTGTTCTTCTCCGTACCGACCGACCAGGCCCGCGGCCGGGTCGCGCTGTACCTCGCCGTCACGATGGCACCGTTCATCGTCCTCGCCCCGGTCATCGGCCCGCTCCTGGACCACCTTCCGCACGGCCGCCGCGCCGCGATGGCGGGCTCCATGCTGGCCCGTGCGCTGCTGGCGCTCACCATGTCGGGCGCGGTCGCCACCGGTGGCCTGGAGCTGTATCCGGCGGCCCTGGGCGTCCTGGTCTGCTCGAAGGCGTACGGAGTCGTGCGCAGCGCCGTCGTACCGCGCCTGCTGCCACCCCGCTTCTCCCTGGTGAAGGCGAACTCACGGGTCACCCTCGCCGGTCTCCTCGCGACGGGCGCCGCTGCTCCGATCGGGGCAGGGCTCCAGAGCATCGGCCCGCCTTGGCCGCTCTACGGGGCGTCCGCGATCTTCGTCTGCGGTGCCGTCCTCGCCTTCACCCTGCCGCCCAAGGTGGACTCGGCGAAGGGTGAGAGCAAGGCACGTCTCGTGAAGCCGCACGAGGGTGCCGTCCGGCCCGAGCCGGCGCGGAAATCCGCCACGCCCGGGACGGAAAGGAAGGCGGCCAGAACCAAGGAGAAGAAGGAGAAGGGCGAGAAACGGCCGGGGCTGCGGTCGGTCGGCCCCTCCGTCCTGCACGGACTGCAGGCCAACGCCGCGCACCGCGCGCTCTCCGGTTTCCTGATCTTCTTCCTGGCGTTCCTGCTGCGCGAGCAGCCCCTCTCCGGCCAGAGCGCCGCGATCTCGCTCGGCATCGTCGGCGTGGCGGCCGGTACGGGCAACGCGCTGGGCACCGCGGTCGGCTCCTGGCTCAGGGCGCGCGGACCGGAAGTGATCATCGCCGGGGTGCTGGGCCTGGCGCTCGGCGTCGCCGTGCTGGCCGCGGCCTTCTTCAGCACGGTGATGGTCGCCGCGCTCGCCGCCACGGCGGGCTTCACCCAGGCGCTGTCGAAGCTCTCACTGGACGCGATGATCCAGCGCGATGTGCCGGAGGAGGTGCGGACCTCCGCGTTCGCACGGTCCGAGACGCTGCTCCAGATGTCGTGGGTGGCCGGCGGTGCGATCGGTATCGCGCTCCCCCTCAACGGCGTACTGGGCATGGCGGTCGCCGCGGGGCTCCTCGCGCTCGGCGCGGCGGCCTCCGTACGGGGGCTGCTGGGCGCGGCGCGGCGCGGCTCGCCGCACCCCCGCGTGGCATGAGCCGGAGCGACCGATAGCCTTCGGCCCATGACCGTTGCGTTCTTCTCCGGTAAGGGCCGTCGAATCGGCGTCGCTCTTGGTGCCGTGTCCGCGGGACTCCTTGTCCTCTCCGCCTGCGACAAGCCGACGCCGCTCGCCACCGTGACGGTCGGCGACAACTCGGTGAACACCGAGGCGTCCTGCTACAACGACGGCAACGCCCTCAAGGAATCCGATATCCAGGGCTGCCTCAACAAGAAGGCCGAGAAGACCGTCAAGGTCGCGATGGACGACAAGGTCCGCTTCGGCGTGGACCCCGGCGTCGCGGACAACGGCTGGACGCTCTTCATCAACGGCCAGCAGGCCGAGCAGGAGCCGTACAAGAAGACCTACCGGTCCATCCCGGGCAGCGCCTTCTTCTCCAGCCAGAGCGGCGAGGCCACCGCGAGCAAGACGCAGATCAGCATCGTGGAGACCAAGGGCAAGAAGCTCACCGGCATCTGGCACTTCGAGCTCAAGAAGACCGACTGACCCCCTCCTGACCGCGGAGGATCTCCCCGTGCGTGTGCTCGTAGTGACCGCTGTCCCGGTGGAACGGGACGCGGTCACGCGTGCGTCCGGGGCCGGTGACGAGGTGTCAGTGCGCCGGGTGCCGGGTGCGGAGATCCACCGCGCGGGCCCCTTCGACGTCCTCGCGGGCGGCGCGGGACCGGCCGCCGCGGCGGCCTCCGCCGCGTTCGCCCTGGCTTCGGCCCCGGCCCCGGAACGCTACGACCTGGTGATCTCGGCCGGCATCGGCGGCGGGTTCCCCGGTGTCGCCCCGGTCGGCTCCCTCGTCGTGGCCGGCCGCATCGGCGCGGCCGACCTGGGCGCCGAGACCCCCGCGGGCTTCGTGCCCGTCACCGGTCTCGGCTTCGGCCGGGTGTGGCACCTCCCGCCGCGTTCGCTCGTGCGCGCCGTGTCCGCCGCGACCGGGGCGGTGACCGGCGACATCCTCACCGTCTCCACCGTGACCGGCAGCGCGGAGCGCGCCGCCGCCCTCCTCTGCGCACACCCCGGGGCCGTCGCCGAGGCCATGGAGGGCTTCGGGGTCGCGGAGGCGGCCGAGCTGACCGGTGTGCCCGTCCTGGAGATCAGAGCCGTCTCCAACGCCGTCGGCCCCCGCGACCGCGACGCCTGGCGCATCGGCGACGCGCTGACCGCGCTCACCGACGCGTTCGGGAAGCTCATACCCGTACTGGAAGGCTGGACCCACCATGACCGAAACGACTCCTGACCCGCTGCGGATCGCCTTCTCGCCGTGCCCGAACGACACGTTCGTCTTCGACGCCTGGGCGCACGGAAGGGTCCCCGGCGCGCCCGCCCTCGATGTCACCTTCGCCGACATCGACCTCACCAACGGCATGGCCGAGCGCGGCGAGCTGGATGTGCTCAAGGTCTCGTACGCGGTACTGCCGTGGGTCCTCCAGGAGTACGCGCTGCTGCCGTGCGGCGGCGCGCTGGGCCGGGGCTGCGGGCCGCTCGTCCTCACGAAGGAGGCGGGCACCGACCTGACGGGGAAGACCGTCGCCGTGCCGAGCGAGCGCTCGACCGCGTACCTGCTGTTCCGGCTCTGGGCCGCGGACGTGGTGCCGGGCGGGGTCGGCGAGGTCGTCGTCATGCCGTTCAACGAGATCATGCCGGCGGTACGGGACGGCAAGGTGGACGCCGGTCTCGTCATCCACGAGGCGCGCTTCACGTACCAGGAGTACGGCCTGCACAACCTGGCCGACATGGGACGGCACTGGGAGGACACCACCGGTCTGCCGATCCCGCTCGGCGCGATCATCGCGAAGCGGTCGCTGGGCGCGGACACGCTGAAGCTGCTCGCCGAGTCGGTGCGCACGTCGGTACGGATGGCGTGGGACGACCCGGAGGCCTCCCGCCCGTACGTGCGGGCGCACGCGCAGGAACTGGACCCGTCCGTAGCCGACCAGCACATCGGTCTGTACGTGAACGAGTTCACCGCCGACCTCGGGGAGGACGGCTACGCGGCGATCCGCGGCCTGCTGACGCGCGCCGCGGCCGAGGGGCTCGTGCCGCCCCTCGGCCCGGACGCGCTGTCGTTCGTCTGACGGCCGCTTCTGCCCCTGGCCCCTGCCCGGGGCGTGTTTCGAAAGCAGTGCCGTCCGCCCCCACGGGGTGGGCGGCACTTTCGATGCGCCCCAAGGACGGGACGGCCCTTAGACGTCGAGCTGGTCCGCGACCGCACGCAGCAGGCCGGCGATCTTGGCGCCCGCCGCCCTGTCGGGGTAGCGGCCGCGCTCCAGCATCGGCGTGATGTTCTCCAGCACGGTCGTCAGGTCCTGCACGATCGAGGCCAGCTCGTCGGGCTTACGGCGCTGGGCGGCGGCGACGGACGGGGTGGGGTCGAGGATCGCCACGGACAGTGCCTGGTCACCGCGTTGTCCGGCGACCACGCCGAATTCGACGCGCTGGCCGGGCTTGAGTGCGTCGACTCCGGCGGGGAGCACGGACGAGTGCACGAAGACGTCGCTGCCGTCGTCGCGGGAGAGGAAGCCGAAGCCCTTCTCACTGTTGAACCACTTGACCTTGCCAGTCGGCAAAGCACGCACCCCATCTCAACCTGTATGCCGGAACAAAGCCTCAGCAGGTCAGGCCGTCCAGTGATCGTGCTCCCCCTGCTGGCAGAAGCCTCCACAGGTGAAGTACCCCTCGTCAAGGCTGGTCATCCGGACTCGTGTCCTGAAAGAACTACCCTGACCGGGTGAGTACTTCTCCTTCTGGCGCCGGTGACCTGCTCGTCCGGGTCGGCGCGATCGTCTTCTTCGTCGGCGCGGTGGCGACGCTGGTCACCATGGCCCCGTTGTTCCTCGGCACCGAGCCGTTCCCCTCGATCGCCTACGCGGTCTGCATGCTGATGGGGGTGGGCTTCCTGATCGCGGCGGCGGGCCTGTTCCGCTCGGCCCGCGCGGGGGCGCCGCGCTGAGCGTGGCGTGGCCTCCTGGGACGTGGCTCCTTGGGCATGGCTCCTTGAGCGCAGGCGTGGGGTGCGGGCTCCCCGAAGCTGTTCCGCCCTCAGACGCCGGACGGGTTTGAGACACCCGTCTGCCGCGCGTACCCGCGTACCCACTCCGGGAACTCCGCCAGGGACCGCAGCACCACGTCCGCCCCGGCCCCCCGCAGCGCCGCCTCGTCGCACGGGCCCGTCGTCACACCGACGGACACCGCCGACGCGGCCCGCGCGCCGCGTACGTCGCCGGTGTGGTCGCCGACGTACACCCCGGCCCCGTGCTCCCGCAGCGCCTTCGCCTTCGCCTCGGCCCAGAGCCCGCCCACGATCACGTCGGGCTCGATCCCCAGGTGCGCGAGGTGCATCTTCGCGCTCGGCTCGTACTTGGCGGTGACGACCATCGTCCGGCCGCCGAGGGCCCGTATCGCATCGACGGACTCGCGGGCGCCGGGCATGGCGAGGGACGGCGTGATCGCGTACGTGGGATAGATCTCCCGGTAGCGGTCGGTCATCGCGGCCACCTCGGCGACGGGGAACCAGTTCGCCAGCTCGTCCTCCAGCGGCGGTCCCAGCCTGCTCACCACCAGATCGACGTCGATCGCCACCCCCGTCTCGGCGGCGAGCACCAGGTAGGCGGCCCTGATGCCGGGCCGGGAGTCGATGAGCGTCATGTCCAGGTCGAAGCCGACCGTCAGTGTGTGCGAAGCCATGACTGCCATTGTGCCGAGCCCGCGCAAGACCCCGGCCACCCCCCGACCGGCCCGCACAGGCGGCACCTAGACTTAGGGCCGCCTTACTTCGTTTCGCTTGCCGATTGGGTCCGATGCCAGCCGCCGCACCACGCCGCTCCAGACGCGCTCTCCTGACGGCGGCGGCCGTCGCGGCGTTGCTGTTCGCCGTACTGCTCAGCCTCGCCGTGGGGGCACGGACCATCGCCCCGTCCGCCGTCCTGGACGCCCTGCTGCACGGCGGGCACTCCGACGCCGCCGAGGTCATCCGGAACATGCGGGTGCCCCGCACCCTGATCGGGCTGATGGTCGGCGCCGCGCTCGCCCTCGCCGGCACGGTGTTCCAGGGCATCACCCGCAACCCCATCGCCGACCCCGGCATCCTCGGCATCAGCCAGGGCGCGTCGGTCGGCGTGGTGCTCGCCATCGCGTACGCGGGCATCCACACGCTCACCGGGTACGTCTGGTTCGCCTTCGTGGGCGCTGCGGCGGCCTCCGTCGCCGTGTACGCCATCGCCTCCAGCGGACGCGGCGGCGCCACCCCGGTGAAACTCGCGCTCGGCGGCGCCGCGATCAACGCGCTGCTGGTGTCGGTGACGATGGCCGTACTGACGACGAAGGCGTCCGCGCTGGATGAGTTCCGGTTCTGGCAGGTCGGCTCGATCGCCGGCCGCGAGTCCCAGGTCGCCCAGCAGATCTGGCCGTTCCTGCTGGTGGGGACGGTCCTCGTGCTGTCCGTAGCCCGTGGGCTGGACGCGCTGGCGCTCGGCGAGGACATGGCGAAGGGGCTCGGGCAGAAGATCGCGGCGGTACGGATCGTCGGCGGGATCGGCGCCACCGTGCTCACCGGCGTCGGCGTCGCGGCGGCCGGCCCGATCGCGTTCATCGGCCTCGCCGTCCCGCACATCGCCCGCGCGATCGTCGGCAGCGACCACCGCTGGGTACTGCCGATGGCCGCTCTGATCGGACCCGTGATGCTGCTCGTATCCGATGTGGTCGGCCGGATCGTCTTCCCGCCGAGCGAGATCCCGGCCGGGGTCATGACGGCGCTGATCGGAGTGCCGTTCCTGGTCACGCTGGTGCGCAGGAAGGCGGTGCCCGCGTGAGCGCCACCACGGCCGCCGTGCGGCCCGCCGGATACAGCGTCGTACGGATCGGGGCGCGCGGACGGTTCCTGCTGCACCGCCGGGCCGCCGTCGCCGCCACCGCTCTCGTCGTCCTGCTGGCCGTCGTCTGTGTCGCCTACCTCTGCGTCGGCGAGAGCTTCGTCGCCCCGGGCGAGGTCCTGAAGGTCGTGCTCGGCCGGCCGTCCGCCGACGAACTCGTCGTCGGCACGCTGCGGCTGCCGCGCATGGTCGTCGGCCTGCTCGTCGGCCTGGCCTTCGGGATCGCCGGCGCGCTGATCCAGACCGTGGCCCGCAACCCGCTCGCCAGCCCGGACATCATCGGCATCAGCCAGGGCGCCGGCGCGCTCACGGTCGGCGCGATGACGTTCGGCATCACCTCGTACACCGTGCTGCCGTACCTGTCGGTGATCGGTGGGGTCGCGGCGGCGGCGCTCGTCTACCTCTTCGCCTGGCGCGGCGGACTGCACGCCACCCGGTTCGTGCTCATCGGCATCGGCTTCGCCGTCGCACTGCGATCCGTCACCACCCTGTTCCTGACCAAGGGCGACTACCTCGTCGCCCAGCAGGCGCAGATCTGGATGACCGGTTCGCTCAACGGCCGCGGCTACGCCGAGGCGGCGCCCATCGGCTGGACGCTGCTCGTGCTGCTGCCCGCCGTCCTGTGGGCGGCCCGCGCCCAGCGCACCGTGACCATGGACGACGACACGGCGACCGCGCTCGGCGTGCGGCTGGGCCGGGTCCGACTGGGGCTCGTTGCGCTCGGCGTGATCCTCGCGTCGGTGGCCACCGGGACCGCCGGGCCGGTCGACTTCGTCGCCCTCCTCGCCCCGCAGATCGCCCGCCGGATGACGCGGACGGCACAGATCCCGCTGCTCTGCTCGGCACTGCTGGGCGCGGTGATCGTGGTCTTCGCCGATCTGCTGGCCCGCAGACTCTTCTCCCCCACCGAACTGCCGGTGGGCGTCCTGACGGCGGCGGTCGGCGCCCCGTATCTGATCTGGCTGATCATCCGCGGTCACGGTGGCCGCAGGGGAGGCAACGCATGAACGGGACCCGGCAGCAGGAAGCGGTGACCAGTCGGCTGACGGTGCGTGAGCTGACGCTCGCGTACGAGGAACGCACCGTCGTCCACGAACTGGACCTCGCCGTCCCGGACGGGCGGGTCACCGTCATCGTCGGTCCGAACGCCTGCGGCAAGTCGACGACGCTGCGTGCGCTGGGCCGGCTCCTCAAGCCGCGCGGCGGGGCGGTGCTGCTGGACGGCACCGAGCTGTCGAGGATTCCCACGAAGAAGATCGCCCAGTCGATCGGGCTGCTTCCGCAGACCCCGGTGGCCCCCGAGGCGATCACCGTCTCCGATCTCGTGGCCCGCGGCCGCCAGCCCCACCAGCACTGGTGGCAGCAGTGGTCCCAGGAGGACGAGCGGGCGGTGACGGACGCCATGGAGCGCACCGACATCACCGCGCTCGGCTCCCGTTCGGTGGACGAGCTGTCCGGCGGGCAGCGTCAGCGCGTGTGGATCGCGATGGCGCTGGCCCAGGAGACCGATCTGCTGCTGCTCGACGAGCCGACCACGTATCTCGACATCGCCCACCAGGTGGAGGTCCTCGACCTGGTGCGCCGGCTCGCCGCGCCGGCCGCCGACGGCACCCGCGGCCGGACCGTGGTGACCGTCCTGCACGACCTCAACCAGGCCGCCCGGTACGCCGATCACCTGGTCGCCATGAAGGCGGGCCGGATCGTCGCCGAGGGCCGTCCCGAGGACGTCGTCACCGCCGGTCTCGTCCGGGAGGTCTTCGGTCTGGAGGCCGTGATCGTCCCGGACCCGGTGACGGGGTCGCCGCTCGTCGTGCCGGGGGCGCCGTGGAGCCCGTCGGCCCCCGACCGCTCCACCCCGACCGGCTCCGTCCCCACCGACCGAAAGGCACCGCTCACATGACCGCACCCCTGCGCAACCGACGTGGCATCCTCGCCTGCGCCCTGGCCGTGACGGCGGCACTCACGCTGTCCGCCTGCGGCTCCTCGGACTCGGACTCCTCCGACGCGGGCTCCGGCGGCGGGTCCGGCAGCGGTACGCACACCGTCAGGACGGCCATGGGTGACGTCAAGGTCCCCGACGCGCCGAAGCGGGTCGTCGTCCTGGACACCGCGGAGCTGGACTCGGCGCTCACCCTCGGCGTGAAGCCGGTCGGTGCGACGCACGCGGACGTCAAGTCGGGCTTCCTGGACTACCTGCCGAAGGACCAGGTCGCCGGGATCAAGGATGTCGGCGCGATGATGACGCCGAACCTGGAGTCCATCGCGGCGCTCAAGCCCGATCTGATCCTCACGAGCAAGATCCGGCACGGCGACAAGTACGACGAGCTGAAGAAGATCGCGCCGACCGTGATGACGGAGAACACCGGCTACCCCTGGAAGGCGAACTTCCAGGTCCACGCCGACGCGCTCGGCAAGAAGGCCGAGGCGAAGATGGTCACCACCGACTACGCCTCGCACGTCGCCGACGTCACCGAGGCGCTGGGCGGCAAGGCGAAGGCCTCCGCCACCGACGTCAACCTGGTGCGGTTCGTCGAGGGCGCGGACATCCGCATCTACGGCAGGAAGAACTACATCGGCACGATCCTCGCCGACGTGGGCCTGGGGCGGCCGGCCATCACGGACAAGGCCAAGGACGGCTTCTCGTACGACGTCAGCCCCGAGAAGATCGACCTCGCGGACGCGGACGTCGTCTTCCACTCGACGTACGGCGACCCGAAGAAGTCCAAGGAGACGCAGACCACGGGCAGTGGGCTGTGGAAGAACATGTCCGCGGTGAAGAAGGGCAGGGTCTTCGCGGTCGACGACCAGCTGTGGGTCCAGGGGATCGGCTACACGGCGGCGGACAAGATCCTCAACGAGCTGCTGACGGATCTGAAGAAGTAGCCGGAGGGCGGGGTTCCGGGGTGCGGGTTCTTCTGTCCTCAATCCCCGGACAGGCTTGATTTGGTGGTCCGTGGGGTGCGCTCCGCGCGGTGGGGAGGGGCACCGGCCCCCGCCCACCGGGCACACCCGCCCCCGGACCGGGCTACCGCCGCCGTGCCCGCCACACCAGGAACACGGCCGAGGAGACCGCCGCCGCCCGGATCACCACGGGCCAGACGCCGCTCAGCGCGTCCGCCATGCCGTGTTCGGGGATCGGGGCGCCCCAACGGCCGTCCAGCCGGCCCCACAGCCAGACGAGCCCGGCCACCGCCACCAGGCCGGGCAGCCCCATGACCGCCCACTTCGCCTCCGCGCGAGACAGCTTCCGGGAGCTGTACGCGAGCGCCCAGCCGCCCGCCAGGACCAGCAGGGCCTGCGGGGAGCCCATCACCGCGCCGGCCACCAGCAGTGCGGCGGCGAGCAGCAGCACGGGGTGCGAGAAGCCGCGGGGCCCGGCTTCCCCGCCGGCCCGGCGCAGTCGCGGCCGCCACCGGCGCGGGCGAACCGCCTGCGCCTCCTCGTACTCCTCGTACTCCTCGTCGAGCTCCTCGGACGCCTCGGCCCCGTCGCCGTCGTCGTCGAACTCGTCGTCGTCCTCCGCCACCGGCGGCCGCAGCAGCGCCGGGATCTCCACCCCGCCCCGGAAGCCCGGTACGTCGGTCCCCTCGCCGAACTCGCCGAACGGGCCCGGTTCGACGCGCCACCAGTCCGTCTCGCTCCCGGACGGTCCGAGCTCGTCCGTGCCGGCCCGGTGCGGGGCGGACGGACCTCCGCCGGGTGAAGCCGCCGCCGGAGCCTCGGCGGCATCGGTGGGCGCCTCCGACGCGCCCTTGCGCGAACTGTCTTTACGGACCTCCCCGCGGCCTTTGCGGACCTCCCCGCGGCCGTCCTTGCGGAGCTTCGGCCTGCGTGGCCGCGGGATGCCGGACGCCGCCGCGGGGCCCGGTTCCGGCGTCTGCGGCAGCGCCACCGATCCGTCGGCCGACGAGGCCGCCGCCGCGACCAGTTCGTCGGGGGTGCCGAGCTTCCCGATGATGCGGCGCACCGCCGCCGGCGTGTCCGCGGCCTGTTTCACCCGCTGCCGGTCGATCTCGCCGCGCAGCGCCGACACCAGCTTCATCCGGGTGCCCGAGGACAGCTGTTGCTGCTGCGCCATGTCCCCGACCCGGCTCAGGTAGTCGTAGACCAGCTGATCGCTCTCGATCCCCACGCGATGGTTCCCCTCTCGGCCCTGCACCGACGGTAGCGCCCTCGGGCCCGTCCGGAGCGACTACCGTGGGACGGATGGGGATGACCACACCACCGCGGACGCTGGCCGAGGCTCTGCGCGCCCGGGACGACGAGTCGTTGGGCAGGCTGCTGCGCGCCCGGCCCGACCTCCTCGGCCCCGTGCCCAACGACATCACCCAACTCGCGACGCGGGCCGGCACCCGTGCCTCCGTCGTCCGCGCCCTGGAACACCTCGACCGGTTCGCCCTGCAGACCGCCGAGGCGCTCGCTGTCGCGCCCGATCCCGCTCCGTACGACACGCTGCTCGGCCTGCTCACAGGTGACGGCCGGGACGACGGCGTCCATCACGACGACGCCGGCGCCGCCGTCGTGGACGCGTTGCCGGGGGCCCTGACCACCCTGCGCGAACAGGCCCTCGTCTGGGGCGAGGACGAGCGGCTGCACCTGGTGCGGACCGCCCGTGAACTTCTCTCCCCCTCGCCGCAGCACCCCTCCCCCACCGGTCTCGGACCGACGGTCGCGGAGGCCACGTCCGGTATGTCGCCTGGGCGGCTCCAGGAGATCCTCGCCACCGCCGGACTGCCCGCCACCCACGACCCGGTCTCCGCGGTGACCGCCCTGGCCGCCCTGTTCACCGACCGGGCCCGGATGGGCGAACTCCTCGACGCCGCCCCGGTGGAGGCGCTGTCGGTGCTGGACCGGCTGGTCTGGGGGCCGCCGTACGGCGAGGTGACCCCGAACCCCACCCCGCCCGTGAAGTGGCTGCGCGACCGCGGGCTGCTGCTGCCGGTGTCGACCCGCACGGTCGTGCTGCCGCGCGAGGCCGCTCTGCATCTGCGGGCCGGGCGCGCCCACCGGGTGCCCGAGCCGCGGCCGCCGGCCGTGGTCGCCGTCGCCGAACGCGATCCACAGGCTGTGGACAGTGCGGCGGCGGGCCAGGCGTTCCTGTCGGTGTCCACCGTCGAGGAGCTGCTGAAGAGCTGGAACGGCGGCGGCCCGGCCATACTGCGGGCCGGCGGTCTCAGCGTCCGCGAGCTGAAGAAGACGGCTGCGGCGCTGGACGTGTCGGAGCCCGTCGCCGCGTTCTGGATCGAACTGGCCTACGCGGCGGGGCTGCTGGCCTCCGACGGCGAGGCCGACGAGCGGTACGCGCCGACCCCCGCGTACGACGACTGGACCGAACTCCCCGCCGAGGACCGCTGGGTACGCCTCGCCTCCGCCTGGCTCGCCGCCACCCGCACCCCGGGACTGGTCGGCGGCCAGGACGCGAAGGGCCGGGCGCTGTCCACCCTCGGCCCCGACCTGGACCGCTCCGCCGCGCCCGAGGTCCGCCACCGTGTACTGGCCCTGCTCGCCGCGCTGCCCGCCGGCACCGCACCGGACCCGGAGACGCTGCTCGCCCGGCTCCGCTGGGAGCGCCCGCTGCGCGGGGCCTCCGCCTCCGCCGGGGACACCACCGATCTGCGGTCCCGGATCGCGCTGTGGACGCTGAACGAGTCCGAACTCCTCGGCATCACCGGCCGCGGCGCCCTCGCCTCGCAGTCCCGCGCCCTGCTGGCCACCGGTCCCGCCGAGGCCGCCGCCCTGCTCGCCCCGCTCATCCCGGAGCCGCTCGACCACGTCCTGCTCCAGGCCGACCTGACCGCCGTCGCGCCGGGCCCGCTGGAGCGCCCGCTCGCGGACATGCTCGCCGCTGTCGCGGACATCGAGTCGAAGGGCGGGGCGACGGTCTACCGGTTCACGCCCGGGTCCGTGCGCCGCGG
The DNA here is from genome assembly GCF_042672475.1 of Streptomyces sp. NPDC127177. Taxonomy (NCBI): domain Bacteria; kingdom Bacillati; phylum Actinomycetota; class Actinomycetes; order Kitasatosporales; family Streptomycetaceae; genus Streptomyces; species Streptomyces sp. NPDC127177. The sequence goes on along the minus strand of NZ_JBHXUW010000007.1, from coordinate 67,353 downwards.
CCTGGACGCGGGACAGTCCGCCGCGGACCTGCACGCCTTCCTCGCCGCGCACAGCCGTACGCCGGTGCCGCAGCCGCTCAGCTACCTCATCGACGACGTCGCCAGGCGGCACGGCCATCTGCGGATCGGTGTCGCGTCCTCGTACGTGCGCTGCGACGACGAGGCCGTCCTCAACGAGATCCTCGCCGACCGGCGCTCGGCCACCCTGCGGCTGCGGCGCCTCGCTCCCACGGCCCTGGCCGCCCAGATCGATCCGGCCTCGCTCCTGGAGGGGCTGCGCGAACTGGGTTACGCGCCCGCCGCGGAGTCCGCCGACGGCGATGTCCTGATCACCCGCGCGGGTGCCCGCCGCACCCCGCCGCGGACCGCCCCGGCGCCCGTGCCGGAGGGCCCGCCGGTTCCCGACCCCACCCTGCTGGGGGCGGCGGTCCGGGCGATCCGGGCCGGGGACACGGCGGCGACGGTCGTCCACAAGGACACCGGGCCCGGCTCCGGGCCCGCCGCGTCGCCGGGCGCGCTGCCGCGCACGACGTCCGCCGAGACGCTGGTCACCGTCCAGGCCGCGGCGATGACGGGCTCGGCGATCTGGATCGGCTACGTGAACGCGGAGGGCACCGCCAGCCAGCGCGTGATCGCCCCGGTCCGGGTCGAGGGCGGTTACGTGACGGCGTACGACCACACGGCCGACGAGGTCCGCACGTACCCCCTGCACCGGATCACGGGCGTGGCGGAACTGGCCGACGACCAGACGGCGTGACAGCCCGGGTCCCACTCATTGCTTCAGCACGGCGCAGACCTTGCGCGCGCCGTTGAAGACCGGCCAGGAGAGCGTCTGCCGGCCGGTCTGCCGGGGGCAGCTGCCCCCGTTCAGCACCGCCGTGATCGCCATGATCGCGTTCTGGCCCTTCGGTACGTCCGTCCGACTGCATCCCCAGACGCTGAACAGCCGCCCCGTGCCCCGGAGGGACCCGTCGGCCTGTTTGGTCAGTGTCGCGGGGAAGCACTGCCCCGCGACGAACACGCGGTCCAGGCACAGGGCGACGGAGGACCCGTCGTGGTTGACGTGGCCCCAGCCGTGCCGGCCCCCGCCCTCGGGGCAGCCGGTGGTGGACGCCGTCACCATCGTCACCTTCGAGAAGGCGAAGTTCGTTCCGCAGTCGACCACCAGGGGCCGGTCCCGGTTCAGCTTGCCCCAGCCCTCGTCGTACACGTTGAGGCAGGCGCCGACGCCTGCGGACGCGAACGCGACGTCGACCGGGTCCGGTGGATCAGGGGCCGGGGAGGGGCTGGGGCTGCTCGGGCTCGGGCTCGGGCTCGGGGAGGCGTCCTCCTCGTGTTCCTCGCCGTCCCCGCCGCCCGACCGCGGCCCGGGGTCCGGGTCCGGCACGCGCGCGCTGGGGGGCGCACCGGTGGTGATCGCGCTGTCCGGGGTCTTCTGTCCGCCGGTGGACGCGGCTTCCTGCCACGGCTGCCACACGCCGAGGAGAACGACGAGACCCACGAGGGCGGCGAGCGCCGCCGACGAGGCACTGACGAAGTAGGTACTGGTGATGTCGCGGCCGGCCACCGTGATCCGGGAGCGCCCGGACCCGTGCGCGGTGATCCGGGTCCCGCCGGCCCCGTCGCGGTCCCCGTCGCCCGAATCTCCCGGGGCCCCGCCGGAGTAGCTCAAGCGGTCACGCCCCGGTGCCGTTGATGTCCCGCCCGGCCATGGTGATGCGGGCGCGGCCCGACGCGGTCGCGTTCATGGTGACCCGTTCCGCCCCCGGCTTCTCCTCACCGCCCGCGGCCCGCAGCTCGTCGATCACCCGCTGGAACTCGGGCAGCATCTCCGGGTTGGCCGTGAGCAGCCGGCGCAGCCTCAGCCGCCATTCGTCGACGAGTTCCTGCTCGGCCGGGCCGTCCCCGTTCCGCCGGGCCGCGAGCACCTCTCGCCGGGACTCGCCCAGCTCGGCCACCACCGTGTCCGCCCGCTCGGGGTGCACCTGACGCCACAGGTCGCCCAGCGCCCGTTGCGCCCGCTCCCACCCTGCTGTCGCCATGCCGTTGACCATCGTCGACGCGGCCTGACCCGCCAATGCGGCCAGTTCCGATTCCATTGCGTCACCCCTCGCTCACTCGGCTTCCCGGGAAGACGTGTATACCGCCCGTCCGGGGAAGCCGTCCGCCGATTTGAGGAGTTCCAGAGCATGCCCCCGCGCGATCCGGCCCGCCCCGCACAATCCAGCCACCCGGCACGGCCCCGGCCTCCGGGCGCCCGCATACAGAGCCCGGCCCCCGGACCGGGGCGGGGCCGCACACCACCCCCACGCCCGCCCCACCGCATACCGCCACCGCATACGGCACACTGGAGGTTTGGCCAACCCGCCGCCCCCGTGGCGGCCCCGCAGAAAGGGCCGAAGCGCGTGACCGGACCCCTCATCGTCCAGAGCGACAAGACGCTGCTCCTGGAAGTCGACCACGAGCAGGCCGACGCCTGCCGCCGTGTGATCGCGCCCTTCGCCGAGCTGGAGCGCGCGCCCGAGCACATTCACACCTACCGGCTGACCCCGCTCGGGCTGTGGAACGCACGGGCCGCGGGACACGACGCCGAGCAGGTCGTCGACGCACTCGTGAAGTACTCGCGCTACCCCGTACCGCACGCGCTGCTCGTCGACATCGCAGAGACGATGGGCCGGTACGGCCGCCTCACGCTCTCCAAGCACCCCGTCCACGGCCTGGTGCTGACCTCCACCGACCGGCCCGTCCTGGAGGAGATCCTCCGGTCGAAGAAGGTCCAGCCGCTGGTGGGGACACGGATCGACCCCGACACCGTCGCCGTGCACCCGTCCGAGCGCGGGCAGGTCAAACAGACGCTGCTGAAGCTGGGCTGGCCCGCCGAGGACCTCGCCGGCTACGTGGACGGCGAGGCCCACCCGATCGAGCTGGACGAGAGCGGCTGGGCGCTGCGCCCGTATCAGCAGCAGGCCGTCGAGGGGTTCTGGCACGGCGGTTCGGGTGTTGTCGTGCTGCCCTGTGGCGCCGGCAAGACGCTGGTCGGCGCCGGCGCGATGGCGCAGGCCAAGGCGACCACGCTGATCCTCGTCACGAACACCGTCTCCGCCCGGCAGTGGAAGCACGAGCTGGTGAAGCGGACCTCGCTGACCGAGGAGGAGATCGGCGAGTACAGCGGGACGAGGAAGGAGATCCGGCCCGTCACCATCGCCACCTACCAGGTGCTGACGACGCGAAGGAAGGGCATCTACCCGCACCTGGAGCTGTTCGACTCCCGCGACTGGGGTCTGGTGATCTACGACGAGGTGCACCTGCTGCCCGCGCCGGTCTTCAAGTTCACCGCCGATCTCCAGGCGCGGCGCCGGCTGGGGCTCACGGCGACCCTGGTCCGGGAGGACGGGCGCGAGTCGGACGTCTTCTCGCTGATCGGGCCCAAGCGGTTCGACGCCCCGTGGAAGGAGATCGAGGCGCAGGGCTACATCGCGCCCGCCGACTGCGTCGAGGTGCGGGTCAATCTGACGGACACCGAGCGGCTCGCGTACGCGACCGCCGAGGCCGAGGAGAAGTACCGGTTCTGCGCGACGACCGCCACGAAGCGGAAGGTCACCGAGGCCCTGGTGCGCAAGCACAAGGGCGAGCAGACCCTGGTCATCGGCCAGTACATCGACCAGCTGGACGAGCTGGGTGAGCATCTGGACGCCCCGGTCATCAAGGGCGAGACCAGCAACGCCCAGCGGGAGAAGCTGTTCGGCGCGTTCCGGGAGGGCGAGATCAGCGTGCTGGTCGTGTCGAAGGTGGCGAACTTCTCGATCGACCTGCCGGAGGCCACCGTCGCCATCCAGGTGTCCGGCACGTTCGGTTCGCGCCAGGAGGAGGCCCAGCGGCTCGGCCGGGTGCTGCGGCCGAAGGCGGACGGGCACGAGGCGCGGTTCTACTCGGTGGTCGCCCGCGACACGATCGACCAGGACTTCGCGGCCCACCGCCAGCGGTTCCTGGCCGAGCAGGGCTACGCGTACCGGATCGTCGACGCGGACGAGCTGCTGGCGGAGAGCTGACGGACGGCCCGGGGCCGCCGAGCGGGGCGGGTGGTCAGCGCGTGCGCCGGACGCCCGCCTCCTCCGCGTACTCGCCGAGTACGACGACGCCGAACGCGGCCCGTACGAAGATCCTGACGGCGCGCAGGGCGTCACCGGCGCGGTGACTGTGAGGGTGACCGGTGGCCGCGGTCGCGCCGTGCGCGGGGCCGGTCTTTCGCGGGTTCAGGGTGACGGTGCTCATGTATTCCATGGTGCTCCGTCCGGCCCGTGAAAGCGTCGGCCCGCAGACGGAAGGCGGCGGGGCCGCGCCTACCCCTGTGGTCGCATGCCGTCCCCTACGGGACGGACTCCCCCGTACGCCGGAATTCGTTCGCGCCCGGCCGGGCCCGTCGATACAATCGCCGGTCTGCCCGCCTCCCGCACCGTGGTACCGGCCGTCCGCAAGGACGTGCGCCGGCAGCCGGGGGAGCGCCGCCGACCGGACGGAAACCGGCCGACAGCCCGTACGCACGCCCTCGTGCGTACCAGTGATCGATCCCCGAGCGGACCGCATCGCCCCCGGTGAACGGCCGGGGACGGGGTGCGGTCCGCCGTCCTGCGTTGAATGCCGGAGGCAACACCGTGCCCGCGCACGCCCACGAAAGCGACACCACCACCGACCCCCTCGCTCACGAACGCGCCCATCTCGCCGCCTCGCGCGCCGCGTTGCGCGCCATGCGCGAGGACGCCCAGTCCCTCAACATCCGTGATGTCACGGCGAACTGGGTGAACGCCGCAGTACTCCAGGCCCAGATCACCGACCGCATCAAGTCGCTCGCCGACCTCGCCCACACGCCGCTCTTCTTCGGCCGGCTGGACTACCTCCACGTGGTCGGCGCCGAGCGGGCCGAGGGCGCGGAGGGTGAGCAGTTCTACATCGGTCGCCGCCATGTCCACGACGCCGGCGGCGATCCGATGGTCATCGACTGGCGGGCGCCGGTCTCCCAGCCGTTCTACCGGGCCTCCCGCAACGACCCGCTCGACGTCGGCCAGCGCCGCCGCTTCGGCTACACCGGCGGTGACCTCACCGCGTACGAGGACGAGCACCTCACCGATCCGACCGAGACCTCGCAGACCAGCAAGCTCCTCCAGGCGGAGATCGAGCGGCCGCGCGTCGGCCCGATGCGCGACATCGTCGCGACGATCCAGCCCGAACAGGACGAGATCGTCCGCAGTGAGCTGGGCGGTTCGGTCTGTGTGCAGGGTGGGCCGGGCACCGGGAAGACCGCCGTCGGTCTGCACCGGGTCGCGTATCTGCTGTACGCGCACCGGGAGCGGCTGGCCCGCACGGGGACGCTCGTCATCGGCCCGAACCGGTCCTTCCTGCACTACATCGAGCAGGTGCTGCCGGCCCTCGGCGAGCTGGAGGTGAAGCAGGCCACCGTCGACGACCTGGTGACGGCCCACCTGGAGGTCCGGGGCACGGACGAGGCGCCGGCCGCCGTGGTGAAGGGCGATGCCCGGATGGCGGAGGTCCTGCGGCGGGCGGTCCGTTCGCACGTGACGCTGCCCACGGAGCCCGTGATGGTGGTGCGCGGTTCGCGGCGCTGGCGGGTCCCGGCGTACGAGATCGAGGAGATGGTGCAGGAGCTGCTGGCCCGCGACATGCGGTACGGGGCCGCGCACGAGGCCCTTCCGCAGCGCATCGCGCACGCCGTGCTGGTGCGCATGGAGGAGGCGGGCGAGGCGCCCGACGACCGGGTGCAGAACGCGGTGGCGCGCACCCCCGCGGTGAAGGCCGCGGTGAAGGCGATCTGGCCCGCGGTCGATCCGTCGAAGCTGGTGCTGCGGCTGCTGTCCGACCCGGAGTTCCTGGCCGAGCAGGCGGAGGGGCTGCTCACCGACGACGAGCAGAAGACGATCCTGTGGACCAGGCCCGCCCGCAGTGCGAAGTCCGCGAAGTGGTCGGCGGCGGACGCGGTGCTGATCGACGAGGCGTCCGATCTAGTGGCGCGCACGCACTCGCTGGGCCATGTCGTCATCGACGAGGCGCAGGACCTCTCCCCCATGCAGTACCGGGCGGTGGGCCGGCGCTGTTCGACCGGGTCGGCGACGGTCCTCGGGGACCTGGCACAGGGCACGACGCCGTGGTCGACGCAGAGCTGGGCGCAGGCGCTGCACCACCTCGGGAAGTCGGACGCGGTGGTGGAGGAGCTGACGGCGGGCTTCCGCGTACCGCGCGAGGTGATCGCGTACGCGTCACGGCTGCTGCCGGTGATCTCGCCGGGCCTGGCGGCGGTCGAGTCGGTGCGTGAGTCGCCGGGCTCGCTGTCCGTACGGATGGCGGGGGACGCGGACGAGCTGGACGCGGCGGTGGTCGCGGCCTGTGAGGAGTCGCTCGAGCAGGAGGGTTCGACGGGGCTGATCGCCGCCGACGCCCGCATCCCGGCACTGGAGGCCGCGCTGACGGCCGCGGGCCACCCGTTCCTGTCACCCGGCCAGGAGACGACCGCCGAGTCCCGTCTGACGCTGGTCCCGGCGTCCCTGGCGAAGGGCCTGGAGTACGACTACGTGGTGCTGGACGAACCGGCGGCGGTTGTCGACGGCGAACCGGACGAACGGACGGGCCTGCGCCGCCTGTACGTGGCCCTGACCCGAGCGGTGTCGGGTCTGATCGTGGTCCACACGACACCTCTCCCGGACCAGCTGAGCCGCTGAGCCCCTCCGGCCAACCCGCTCAAGCCCTCGGGCGCCCCATTCGAGCCATTTCAAGCCCCTCAGGCGATTAAGGAGCGGGGGTCCGGGGGCGGAGCCCCCGGTCCACGGACCGGGCCCCGCCCCGGGCCGGCCACCGCTACGCGTCAAGCAGCACCCGCCACTCGCGTACCGCTTCCGCGTCCACCGGCCCGGACCACCCGCCCGGCCGCGCCGCACCACCGATGTGGACGGCGTCGATACCCGCGTCCAGCAGCTCCGGCAGGTGGTCGAGCCGCAGCCCGCCCCCGACGAGGATCTGCGGCTCGTACCCCGGCTCCCCCTTGCGCGCCGCCTCGACCAGCAGTGTGGGGATGCCGTCGTCCACCCCGGCGGGCGATCCGGCGGTGAGGTAGGTGTCCAGTCCCGGCACGTCCGCGAGCGCCTTGCGCAGGGCATCCCGGTCCGCTGCCCGGTCGATCGCGCGGTGGAACGTCCAGTGGCAGCCGTCCAGCTCGGCGATGATCCGCTCGACCGCGACCAGGTCGGGGTTGCCGTCCGCGTCCAGGAAACCGAGCACGAACTCGTCCGCGCCCTCCGCCCGCAGCTCGTGCGCCTTGCGCACGAGTACATCGATGTCACCGGCCGCGAAACCGTCCGCCACTCTGAGCATCACCCGCAGGGGGATGTCCACCGCGGCACGGATCGCCGCGAAGGTCGCACAGGACGGGGTGAGGCCGTCCGCCGCCATGTCGGTGACCAGCTCAAGCCGGTCCGCACCACCCGCCTGGGCAGCGACCGCGTCCTCCGCGTCGAGAGCGATCACCTCCAGGACTGCACGGTTGCTCATGGGAACCCAATCCTCCAGGAAGCAGCTATAGGTCTAGTCCAATGGCCAGCCTACGGGTCGGGCGGCCGAGGGCGCAGCCGCACCGCGCAGGTGAAGATACGCGAGGTCAGACGCCTGTCCGGCAATCGGACGAGCCGGATCAGCGCGTCCGTACTGGATCAGCCTTGCGTCTCCATAGGGGGAGGGGGTATACCTGAATCAGAACCACATACCCCCTAGGGGTATAAATGACCGTGCCGAATGATCCAGCCACCGAGGAGGCCCCGTGTCCGCGCAGACCGCAGCCACCACCGGCACCGCAGAGGTCGAGCTCACCATCGGCGGCATGACCTGCGCCTCGTGCGCGGCCCGTATCGAGAAGAAGCTCAACCGGATGGACGGGGTCGAGGCCACCGTCAACTACGCCACCGAGAGGGCCAGGGTCAGCTACCGGGGCGACGACGTCTCCGTACAGGACCTCGTCGCCACCGTGGAGAAGACCGGTTACACCGCGCACGAGCCCACTCCCCCGGTACGCACCGGGGAAGGGGCCACCGGGGCCGCGGAGGCGGACGAGCTCCGCCCGCTGCGGCAGCGGTTGGTCACCGCGGTCCTGCTCGCCGTACCGGTGATCGCGATGTCGATGGTCCCGGTGCTCCAGTTCGACAACTGGCAGTGGCTCTCGCTGACCCTCGCCGCACCCGTCGTCACGTACGCCGCCTGGCCCTTCCACCGTGCCGCGTGGACCAACGCCCGGCACGGCGCGGCCACCATGGACACGCTGATCTCGCTCGGTACCTCGGCCGCGTTCCTGTGGTCGGTGTGGGCGCTGTTCTTCGGCACCGCCGGAATGACCGGCATGACGCACCCCTTCGAGCTGACCATCGGCCGCGGCGACGGCGCCGGGAACATCTATCTCGAAACCGCCGCCGGAGTCACCGCGTTCATCCTGGCCGGGCGCTATTTCGAGGCCCGCTCCAAGCGGAAGGCGGGCGCCGCGCTGAAGGCCCTGCTCGAACTGGGCGCGAAGGAGGTCACCGTCCTGCGCGAAGGGCGTGAGATGACCGTGGACACGGCGGACCTGCGGGCCGGGGACCGCTTCCTGGTCCGGCCGGGCGAGAAGATCGCCACCGACGGCACCGTGGTCGAGGGTTCGTCGGCCGTGGACGCGTCCATGCTCACCGGCGAGTCCGTCCCCGTCGAGGTCGGCGTCGGCGACCCGGTGACCGGTGCCACGCTCAACGCGGGCGGCAGACTGGTCGTCGAGGCGACCCGGGTCGGCTCCGACACCCAGCTGGCCCGGATGGCGAAGCTGGTCGAGGACGCGCAGAACGGCAAGGCGGCGGCCCAGCGCCTCGCCGACCGGATCTCGGCGGTGTTCGTCCCCGTCGTGATCCTGCTCGCGCTCGGCACGCTCGGCTTCTGGCTCGCCGACGGATCGGGGCTGACGGCCTCGTTCACCGCCGCGGTCGCCGTACTGATCATCGCCTGCCCCTGCGCCCTCGGACTCGCCACACCCACCGCCCTCATGGTCGGCACCGGACGCGGCGCCCAGCTCGGCATCCTCATCAAGGGACCCGAGGTCCTGGAGACCACCCGGCGCGTCGACACGATCGTCCTCGACAAGACCGGCACGGTCACCACCGGCAGGATGACCCTCCAGGCCGTCCACACCGCCCCCGGCACCACCCAGGAGGACGCGCTGCGTCTGGCCGGTGCCCTGGAAAACGCCTCCGAACACCCCATCGCCCGGGCCGTGGCCACCGGAGCCGCCGAACGCACCACCGGCCCCCTCCCCACCCCGGAGGACTTCGCCAACGTCCCCGGCCTCGGCGTCCAGGGCGTCGTCGAGGGCCACGCCGTCCTCGTCGGCCGGGAGCAGCTGCTCGCGGAGTGGGAGATCCGGCTGCCCGCCGGACTGGCGCGCCGCAAGGCCGATGCGGAGAAGGCCGGACGGACGGCGATCGCGGTCGCCTGGGACGGTGAGGCCCGGGCGGTCCTTGAGGTGGCCGACGCGGTGAAGGACACCAGCGCCGAGGCCGTCGAACGGCTCCGCACGCTCGGACTGACGCCGATCCTGCTGACCGGCGACAACCGGGCGGTGGCGGAGAGCGTCGCGGCCGAGGTCGGGATCGGGACCGTGTACGCGGAGGTCCTGCCGCAGGACAAGGTCGACGTCGTCAAGCGCCTCCAGAAGGAGGGCCGTTCGGTCGCGATGGTCGGTGACGGTGTGAACGACGCGGCCGCCCTCGCCCAGGCCGACCTGGGCCTCGCGATGGGCACGGGCACGGACGCGGCGATCGAGGCGGGAGACCTGACCCTGGTCCGCGGCGACCTGCGGGCCGCCGCCGACGCGATCCGGCGGTCCCGCAGGACACTGGGCACCATCCGCACGAACCTGTTCTGGGCCTTCGCCTACAACGTGGCCGCCCTCCCGCTGGCCGCGGCGGGCTTGCTGAACCCGATGATCGCGGGCGCGGCGATGGCGTTCTCGTCGGTGTTCGTGGTCGGCAACTCGCTGCGGCTGCGGGGTTTCCGCGCCGGGGCGTAGGACGTCTCCCGGATCCCCCGACCGCGGGCGGCCGGGCTCAGCCCCCTGCGGGGAGCCGGGCCTCCGGCCGCCCTGCCGGATCAGCCCCCGCCGGTCACGAACCGCACCGCGGTCCCCGCCACGACCCGCGCCGCCGCCGCCAGCGCGGCTTCCGGGACGACGCCGATCACCGGGTAGCCGCCCGTCGTCGGATGGTCGTTCAGGAACACCACCGGGCGGCCGTCCGGCGGGACCTGGACCGCGCCCAGCACCATGCCCTCGCTGGGCAGTTCGCCCTGCCGGGCGCGGGCCAGGGCGGGGCCTTCGGTGCGCAGGCCGATGCGGTTGCTCTGCGGGGAGACGCGGTACTCGGTCGTGGTGAGGGTGCGCAGGGCCTCGGCGGTGAACCAGGTGTGGCGGGGGCCGAGGAGCACCGGGAGCACGAGTCCGGCGGGGGCCCCGGGCCACGGGACGGCCCCCGCGGGCGGGGTGCCGGCGGCCGGGGCGGGTCCCAGCGGCAGTACGTCGCCGTCGCTCAGGGGCGGCGGGCCCAGTCCGGAGAGCAGATCGGCGGAGCGGCTGCCGAGCACCGGCTCCGGCTCTACGCCGCCCGTGAACGCCACGTATCCGCGCAGGCCGTGCGCGGCGGGTCCGGCGTCCAGCACCGCACCCGCCGGTACGTGCACGGCCGCACCCCACGCGACGGGCCGCCCGTCCACCGTCACCCGGCAGGGCGCGCCGCCGACGACCGCGCGCACCGCGCGGCTCGGGCGGACCGCGCAGCCGGTGGCGGTCGTCTCCAGCAGCGCGGCGGTCACGGGGTTGCCGGCCAGCCGGTTGGCGAGCCGGGCGGAGGGTGCGTCCAGGGCGCCCGCCCGGCCCACGCCCAGGTGGGCGTGGCCGAAGCGCCCCTCGTCCTGCACGGTGGTCAGGGCTCCGGCGCGGACGACCTCCAGCCGCCCGCTCATGCCCCGGCCCCCACCGCGACGAAGCGGACCCGGGCCCCGGGCGTCAGCAGGGCGGGGGGTTCGCGGTCCGGGTTCCACAGGGCGGCCGGGTCCGGCGTCCGGCCGACGATCTGCCAGCCGCCGGGGGACGGTCGCGGGTAGACCCCGGTGTAGGGGCCGGCCAGGGCCACCGCACCGGCCGGGACCCGGGTCCGCGGGGTCGCCCGGCGCGGCACGTGGAGGTGGTCGGGCAGGCCCGTCAGATAGCCGAAGCCGGGGGCGAACCCGCAGAAGGCGACCCGGAATTCGGTTCCGGCGTGGATGCGGCCCACCTCGTCGGCGCCGACGCCCCATGCCTCGGCGACGTCGGCCAGGTCCGGGCCGTCGTAGCGGACCGGGATCTCGACCGGTTCGCCGGTGGTCCGCCGCAGCGGCGGCGGACGCCAGGACGTCAGCTCGCGGGCGAGCCCGGCCGGGTCCCGTGCGACGCCGTCCAGCCGGGCCGCCGCGACACCGTCCAGCAGTACGGTCCGCGCACCGGGCACGATCTCGCGCACCCCGGTCAGTTCACCGGCCTCGCGCCGCCGCAGCACCTCCGCGTGGAAGGCCTCGGTCTCCTCCCCGGAGCCCAGTTCGACCAGCAGCGCGTCCGCTCCGGCGGCCAGTACGACGGGCGCCGGCCCGCGCCCCGCCCCCTGCGGCGGTGTCGGCGTGTTCATGCGAACGCCCGTACCGCGACGCCCGCCTCTTCCAGTGCGGCCCGTACGCGCCGGGCGATCGCCGCAGCTCCGGGGGTGTCGCCGTGGACGCACAGGGAGCGCGCGGCGACCGTGATCCGACGGCCGTCGGCCGCGATCACGCTCCGGTCCACCGCGATCCCGACGCTGCGGCGTACGACCTCGTCGCCGTCGTGCACGACCGCGTCCGGTTCGGCGCGCGGCACGAGCGTGCCCTGCGGGGTGTACGCGCGGTCGGCGAAGGCCTCCTCGACGGTGGCCAGCCCGGCTTCGGCGGCCCGCACGAGCAGCCGGGAGCCGGGCAGCCCGAGCACCGCCGGTTCCCCGCCCGCGAGCCGGACGCCCTCGATCACGGCCGCGGCCTGTCCGTCGTCGTGGACGGCGCGGTTGTAGAGGGCGCCGTGCGGTTTGACGTACGAGACCGTGGAGCCCGCCGCCTCGGCGAACACCCTCAGGGCACCGATCTGGTAGGCCACTTCGGCGGCCAGTTCGTCGGCGGGCACATCCATGGACCGGCGCCCGAAGCCCGCCAGATCGCGGTAGGAGACCTGCGCGCCGATCCGTACGCCCCGGGTTGCCGCGGTGTCGCAGACCCGCCGCATCACCGAAGGATCCCCGGCGTGGAAGCCGCACGCCACGTTGGCACTGGTCACGCAGGCGAGGAGCGCCTCGTCGTCGGTGAGCGACCAGCGACCGAAGCCCTCACCGAGATCCGCGTTGAGGTCCATCAGATTCGTCACGAAACGCACGTTAGCGCCTGGCCGCGGCCAACTGCCCGTCAAAAACGGCCGGCCGGACGTCAGAAGACGAACAGCTCGCGCTCCTTCACGCCCTCCAGCTCATAGCGCGTGCCCACCAGCGGCCGGTCCGCGTACAACCTGATCAGTGTTGCCCCGTCCCCCCGGTACCGGCCGGGGGCGCGGCCCTCCTGTTCGGTGCCGAGCACCAGTTCCTCCCCGCTGTCCTCCAGTTCCGCGACGAGCAGCGGTGTCCTGCGGCGGGCGACCGGGCCGAGGAGCGTGAGCGCGTGGGCCAGCCCGGCGCCCCGGTACGCCCCTTCGAGGCCCCATGCCTCCCGTACGTCCCCCGCGTGCACCCACTCCCCCAGCGCCACGCCGTCCAGCACCCCGCCCGCCCCGGCGATCGCGGCACCGGCCCCGGTCATCCCGCGCTCCAGCTCGTCCAGGACCTGCGCGTCCGTCCAGCCGGCCCGTTCGGCGATGTCGCGGTCGTTGCACTCGGGGCTGAACACATCCGGTCCGAACCGGCTCTCCACGACCCGGACCAGCGCGGAACCGCAGTGCGCGAGGACATCGCGCACCGTCCAGCCGGGGCACGCGGTGCGCAGTCCGAAATCGCTCGGTCCCGCGGACCGCAGCAGCGGGAGGAGTGCGTCGCGCTCGGTGCGCAGCAGGAGTCCGGGGAGCTCGGGGTCACGTTCGTCAGCCATGACCCCAGCCAACCATCCTGCGCGGGCCCGGACTTGCGGTTCCGCGCGGACGCGGCGGACCGTCCGCGCGCCCGACCGCACGCGAGGCCCTAACCTCGTCCCCATGGACGACACCGCTCAGGGCACCCGCGACACCGACGATGCAGGCCTCCGCGTCCGCTGGCGCGACGCCCTGACCGCCGTACGGGGCGGCGGGGCGGGGCCCGATCCGCTGCCGTACGCGGACAACCTCCTGGCGCGCTGGGCCGAGCCGCAGCGCAAGTACCACACCACCGCCCATCTGGCAGCGGTCCTGGACCGCGTCGACACGCTCGCCGGCCATGCCGCGGACGCGGACGCCGTACGGCTCGCGGCCTGGTTCCACGACGCGGTCTACCGCCCCGACCGCACGGAGAACGAGGAGCGCAGCGCCGTCCTCGCCGAGCGCGCGCTGCCCGAGGCCGGGGTGCCCGACGCGGTCACCGCCGAGGTCGCCCGGCTGGTGCGGCTCACCGTCTCGCACGATCCGGCCGAGGGCGACACCAACGGTGAGGTGCTGTGCGACGCGGATCTGGCGATCCTGGCGGCCGCGCCCAAGGGGTACGCGCAGTACGCGGCCGAGGTGCGCGAGGAGTACGGCTTCGTCCCGGACGAGGCGTTCCGGGAGGGCCGGGCGGCCGTGCTGCGTCAGCTGCTGGAACTGCCCCAGCTGTTCCGTACGCCGCACGGGGTGGCCGAGTGGGAGCCGAGGGCGCGGCACAACCTGCTGACGGAACTGGAGCTGCTCGCCCACTGAGCGGCCGCGGGTGCGTCGGCTCGGCCCGGGCTGCGGGACGCGAGCGGCGGGATGCGGGCTGCGGCCGGGGATGCGGGATGAGGCCGCCGCCGGCGGGCGGGACGCGGGCGGGATGAGGCCGGCCGCGGGAATGTAACGGACAAGTTGACTGTTGGCACCTGTCATGCCCGACTCTGCCGCTCGCCGCTCACGTATGCCCCTGGCCGTATACATCCTGGGCCTCTCGGTCTTCGCCCTCGGCACCAGCGAGTTCATGCTCTCCGGACTGCTGCCGCCGATAGCCGACGACATGAACGTGTCGATCCCGCGCGCCGGTCTCCTCATATCCGCGTTCGCGATCGGCATGGTGGTGGGCGCACCGCTGCTCGCCGTCGCCACGCTCCGGCTGCCGCGCCGCACCACGCTCATCGCGCTGATCTCGGTCTTCGGCCTCGGCCAGGTCGCGGGTGCGCTCGCGCCGACGTACGAGGTGCTCTTCGCCTCCCGCGTGATCAGCGCCTTCGCCTGTGCCGGGTTCTGGGCCGTGGGGGCGGCGGTGGCCATCGCGATGGTGCCGGTGAACTCCCGGGCCCGCGCCATGGCCGTGATGATCGGTGGTCTCTCGATCGCCAATGTGCTGGGTGTGCCACTGGGGGCGTTCCTCGGTGAGAACCTCGGCTGGCGTTCGGCGTTCTGGGCGGTCGGCGCGGCCTCCGCGGTGGCCCTGGCAGGGGTGTCGACCCTCATCCCCCGCATCCCGCTGCCGGAGAAGAAGCCGCAGCTCAAGCAAGAGATGAGCATCTACCGCGACCGGCAGGTGTGGCTGTCGATCGTGATCACCGCGCTCGCGGCGGGCGGGGTGTTCTGCGCGTTCAGCTATCTGGCGCCGCTGCTGACGGATGTCGCCGGTCTCGACTCGGGCTGGGTGCCGACCGTGCTCGCGCTGTTCGGGATCGGTGCGCTGGTCGGCACGACGATCGGCGGCCGGGTCGCGGACGCGCACCTCTTCGGCGTGCTGCTGAGCGGTATCGCGGCGTCCACGGTGTTCCTCGCGGCGCTCGCGCTGTTCGCCTCGAACCAGGCCGCCGTGATCGTGCTCTCGTTCCTGCTCGGCCTGTCCGCGTTCTACACCGCCCCGGCGCTCAACGCCCGGATGTTCAACGTCGCGGGCGCCGCCCCGACCCTGGCGGGCGCGACGACGACCGCCGCGTTCAACCTGGGCAACACCAGTGGGCCCTGGCTGGGCGGCACGGTGATCGACGCGGACTTCGGCTACCCGGCGACCGCGTGGGCGGGGGGCGCGATGACGGTGCTCGCCCTGGTCGCCGTCGTCTTCTCGCTGCGGCTCCAGCGCGCCCGCGGCTCCGCCTCCCGGCTGGTGGCGGGTGCACCGGCCGCCGCGTCGAAGGACGCGGCGGAGGTGTGCGCCCCCGCGACCGGCGCCTGAAGGGCTAGAGCGACCGGCCCTTCGGGCGGCGCAGGCCCGCGTCGGTGATCCGGCGGACCAGTTCCTTGGAGCCGATCTGCCGGGCGCCGGCCCGTACCGCGTCCTCGTACCGGGCCGCCGGTACGTCGTAGTGGTCCCGCTCGAAGGCCCGCTCCGGGCAGCCGATGGACGCCGCGAAGGTGTGCAGTTCCTCGAACGACTCGTCGCTGACCAGGTGCGACCAGAACCGTCCGTGGCCCGGCCAGTCCGGCGGGTCGATGTAGAGGGTCACGGGCGCACTATCCCGCTCAGCGCACCGACCCGGGCGACCGACACGGTGGCCTTCGTGCAGACCCAGTGCGGGTCCGGGCCCAGTTCCGGTTCGACGTCCAGGGCGTGCGGGTCGCCCTCGTGGCAGACCGGGCACAGCGGCCAGCGTCCGTACTTCTCCAACAGCGCGTCCTGAACGTCCTGAGCGACCAGGCCGACGACGAACTCCGCGCCCTCCGGCCACTGCTCGACCCACCAGCGCCGGTGCGTCACGGCGTCCTCGACCATGGAGACGATCTGCGCCTCCGCGACCTCTCCCGCGGCGAGGTCGGCCATGACGAGCGCGCGGGCGGTGTGCAGCACCTGCTCAAGACGATTCGGCTCCATACACCCATTGTCCACCTGCCGCAGCGCGAGACGGCCGGACGCTCTGCGGGACCGCCGGACGCTCCACGGACCGCAGGACGCCTGCGGGACCGCCGGACGTTACGCGGACCGCCGGAGGTCAGGACGGACCGCCAGAGGTCAGGACCAAAGGGGGGTTGACGGACCCGCGTCCTGAAAATATCTTTCAAATGTGACCAATGACCTGAAGGAAAGTTTCAGCGCTGATTCGCCGCCCGCCCCGGCAGCCCTCGCCGCCAAGGTGCGCACGCTCGCGCCGTCCATGACCCGCTCCATGCAGCGGGTCGCCGAGGCGGTCGCGGGTGACCCGGCCGGCTGCGCCGCCCTGACGGTCACCGGTCTCGCCGAGCTCACCGGCACCAGCGAGGCCACAGTGGTCCGCACCGCCCGCCTCCTCGGCTACCCCGGCTACCGCGATCTGCGTCTCGCGCTCGCCGGTCTCGCCGCCCACCAGCAGTCCGGCCGGGCCCCCGCCGTCACCGCCGACATAGCGGTCGACGACCCGATCGCCGACGTGGTCGCCAAGCTCGCCTACGACGAGCAGCAGACCCTCGCCGACACGGCCGCCGGGCTCGACACCGTGCAGCTCGGCGCCGCGGTGGCCGCCGCCGCCACCGCCCGCCGGATCGACATCTACGGGGTGGGCGCCTCCTCTCTCGTCGGCCAGGACCTGGCCCAGAAGCTGTCCCGCATCGGCCTGATCGCGCACTCCAACATGGACCCGCACCTCGCGGTGACCAACGCCGTGCAGCTGCGCTCCGGTGACGTGGCCATCGCGATCACCCACTCCGGCTCGACGGGTGACGTCATCGAGCCGCTGCGGGTCGCCTTCGACCGCGGCGCGACGACGATCGCGATCACCGGCCGCCCCGACGGCCCGGTCACGCAGTACGCCGACCACGTACTGACCACGTCCACGGCCCGCGAGAGCGAGCTGCGCCCCGCCGCGATGTCGAGCCGTACGAGCCAGCTCCTGGTCGTCGACTGCCTGTTCATCGGAGTCGCGCAGCGTACGTACGAGACGGCGGCCCCGGCCCTCGCCGCCTCCTACGAGGCGCTGGCCCACCGCCACAACCCGCGCACCCGCTGACGCACCGCCCAGCAGAAGCACCCGCACCCGCACCCGCACCCGCAGAACCGTACGAGTTCAAGAAAGCAGAGCCGCTCTCCATGACCTCCATCACCGACGCCGACGCCACCGCCCCCGACGGCTACGGCGAGCTGCGCGCCCAGCTCGAAACCCTCACCACCGAGGCATTCCGTCCCGAACTCGCCGAGATAGACCAGCTGGCCACCTCGGAAATCGCCCGGATCATGAACGGCGAGGACCAGACGGTCCCGGCAGCGGTCGCCGCCCGGCTGCCCGAGATCTCCGCCGCGATCGACGCCACCGCCGCCCGCATGGCCCGCGGCGGCCGGCTGATCTACGCGGGCGCCGGCACCGCCGGCCGCCTCGGCGTGCTCGACGCCAGCGAGTGCCCGCCCACCTTCAACACCGACCCGGCGGACGTCATCGGCCTCATCGCGGGCGGCCCGTCCGCGATGGTCACCGCCGTGGAGGGCGCCGAGGACAGCAAGGAGCTGGCCGCGGCCGACCTCGACGCGCTGGAGCTCACCGCCGACGACACGGTGGTCGGCATCTCCGCCTCCGGCCGCACGCCGTACGCGATCGGGGCCGTCGAGCACGCCCGCGCCCGGGGCGCGCTGACCATCGGCCTGTCCTGCAACGCGGACTCCGCGCTGGGCGGGGCGGCCGAGCACCCCGTCGAGGTCGTCGTCGGGCCCGAGCTGCTCACCGGCTCCACCCGGCTCAAGGCGGGCACCGCCCAGAAGCTCGTCCTCAACATGCTCTCGACGATCACCATGATCCGGCTCGGCAAGACGTACGGAAACCTCATGGTCGACGTCCGCGCCTCCAACGAGAAGCTGCGCGCCCGTTCCCGGCGGATCGTCTCGCTGGCCACCGGCGCCTCCGACCAGGAGATCGAGGCCGCGCTCGCCGCGACCGACGGCGAGGTGAAGAACGCCATCCTCACCATCCTCGGCCAGGTCGACGGCCCCACCGCCGCCACGCTCCTGTCCGCATCGGACGGCCACCTCCGCGCCGCGCTCGCCGCCGCCCCCCGCACCACCTGACCCTCCGGCTCCACCCCCCGCACAGCAAGGCACCACGCACCATGGCTACAGAAGACAAGAACCGCGCCACCGCCGCCGCGATCCTTCCGCTCGTCGGTGGCGCCGCGAACGTCAGCTCCATCGCCCACTGCATGACCCGGCTCCGGCTGGGTCTGCGCGACCGCTCACTCGTCCAGGACGAGGCCCTGAAGGCCGTCCCGGCCGTCATGGGCGTGGTCGACGACGACACGTACCAGATCGTTCTCGGTCCCGGTACGGTCGCCCGCGTCACACCGGAGTTCGAGAAGCTCGTCGAGGAGGGCCGGGCCGGACAGCCGGCTCCGGCCCCCTCGCCGGCCTCCGCCCCGCTCACGGCGGAGGAACTGGCCGCGCAGGGCGCCGAGATGAAGGCGGCCAGGAAGGCGAAGAACGCCACGCCGTTCAAGCTGTTCCTGCGCCGGATCGCCAACATCTTCGTTCCGCTGATCCCGGCCCTGATCGGCTGCGGCATCATCGCGGGCCTCAACGGCCTGCTGGTGAACCTCGGCTGGCTGACGTCCGTCACCCCGGCGCTGGCTGCGATGGCGTCCGGCTTCATGGCCCTGATCGCGGTCTTCGTCGGCTACAACACGGCGAAGGAGTTCGGCGGCACGCCGATCCTCGGCGGTGCGGTGGCGGCCATCATCGTCTTCCCGGGCGTCGCGAACATCGAGGCGTTCGGCCAGAAGCTCTCCCCCGGCCAGGGTGGCGTCCTCGGCGCGCTGGGCGCGGCGGTGCTCGCGGTGTACGTGGAGAAGTGGTGCCGGCGCTGGGTCCCGGAGGCGCTGGACGTCCTGGTCACCCCGACGCTGACGGTCCTGATCTCCGGCCTGGTGACCATCTTCGGCCTGATGTACGTGGCCGGTGAGGTCTCCACCGCGATCGGTACGTTCGCCGACTGGCTGCTCTCCAACGGCGGCGCCGGCGCGGGCCTGGTCCTCGGCGGGTTCTTCCTCCCGCTGGTCATGCTGGGCCTGCACCAGGCGCTGATCCCGATCCACACCACCCTGATCGAGCAGCAGGGCTACACGGTCCTGCTCCCGATCCTCGCCATGGCCGGAGCGGGCCAGGTCGGCGCGGCCATCGCGGTCTACTTCCGCCTCCCGCGCAACGAGTCCATCCGCAAGACGATCAAGTCCGCCCTGCCCGCAGGCTTCCTGGGCGTGGGCGAACCCCTGATCTACGGTGTCTCGCTCCCGCTGGGCCGCCCGTTCATCACGGCGTGCGTGGGCGGTGCGTTCGGCGGCGCGTTCGTCGGCTTCTTCAACCAGCTCGGCGACGCGGTCGGCTCCACCGCGATCGGCCCGTCCGGCTGGGCCCTGTTCCCCCTCCTGGACGGCAACCACGGCCTGGGCGCGACGATCGCGATCTACGCGGGCGGCCTGGTCGTCGGCTATCTGGCGGGCTTCCTCGCCACGTACTTCTTCGGCTTCAGCAAGGACCTGCTGACGGAGTTCAACGTGTCGCAGGAACCGGCCACCACCGCGCCACCGGCCGCACCCACCGCCGTCGGCGGCCCGGACGACACGGCGAAGGAACCCGCCCGGGTCTGACGGCCACACCGGTCACACCTGACGCACGGAAGCGGGGGGCCCCCACACGTGCCGCCCCGGCGGGGCGGCCCCCCCCCGGCCCGGGGGGCCGGCCGGGGCGGCGGGCCCGGGGAGGACGCCGGGCGCGGGGGCGGGGGGGAGAACGGCCCCCCCCCC
>NZ_JBHXUW010000007.1:0-47428 GCF_042672475.1 Streptomyces sp. NPDC127177 | reverse complement strand
TTCCGCACGTAAGCGTCTACACCCTTCTGGTGCCGCCGCTTCCGTGCGTCCCGCCTCGGACCGGGAAGGCGTCCGTGGCCGGCGCGACGTCGAAGGACGCGGGCAGCGTGAGCGGCTTACCGAACGGCACCGCCTCGTAACGCTTGTACGTGCCGTCCTCGTTCGACTCGGTGAACAGCGTGCTCATCGCCCCACGCGCGTCGAACCGGTCGATCCCCATCTGGACATCTCGCCCGGAGTGCGTCATTTCCACTTTATGTAGTCGATACATTACATTGCGTGACGAGCGGCCATGATCATCATGTTCCGCCCTGCATCCCTGGAGATTTTCATGCGACACCTCTTCACCAAGGCCGCGAGCCTCGCGGCCTTGGCGATGCTCGCGTTCACCGTGGCCCAGCCCGCCCAGGCCACGGTGAGCAGCGAGGGTGCCCAGCGCGCCGCCGTCACGCCCGCGTACTTCGAGATGACCGACGTCACGCAAAACACGTTCATCGTGAAGCTGGTCAACGAGGGCCAGATCAGCCATGCACGCGACCTGGTGAGCGGGGCCACCTCGGACGAGCCGCACATCGTCGGTCGGATCAACACGCGCCCTGCCGTTTACAACCCCCGGTGGAGCTTCCACTTCGACCCGGAGACCGTCAGGTTCTTCAACTTCGGCATCGAGGTCTGCGACGCGACGGTGCCGTACGTCGAGGACCACCTCGACGAGGTCGGCGGCGCCTTCCTGCCCGGCCGGTACTTCTGCCCCTGGACCTCAACGATCGTCCGGGAGGTCCCGGCCCCGTAAGGCCGGTCTCGCGACGGAAGGGCGGCACCCGGCAGAGGGGTGCCGCCCTTCACCATTCACCGTTCGGAGGCGACCGGCTCGACGGACCGCCGGCCCGGCTGGACGGTGACGAGCGCGATCCCCGCGCAGCACACCGCCAGGAGCAGGAGTTCGGAGGCCGATGGCGCCGGTGCGGTGTCCAGCGCCCAGTCCCCGAGGCGGACCGTGAAGGGCACGGCCAGTTGCACGGCGGCGGTGAAGACCGGGCCGCGCGACAGGATGAGCCGGTGCTGCACGAGGTAGGCGGGCGCGTACACCGCCGCGCCCAGCAGCACGATCCCGCCGGTCGCGACCGGAGTCGGCGGGTGGGCGATCAGCGCGGGCAGGGACATCGGGAGCAGGAGACAGGTGGCTGCCGCGAGCAGCACCGGCAGCACGGCGAGCGGCGGCAGCCCGGACAGCCGCGCCCGGTACAGGAACCCGTACACCGCGAAGGCCACCGTCGCGGCGGCCACGAGCAGCACCCCCGCCACGTCCAGGTCCCCCGCATCCGCACCCAGCGCCGCGTACCCGGCAGCCGCCGCACAGGCCAGGACCGCACCCGCCGCCTTCCGGGCCCCGGACCGCTCGCCGAAGAACAACGCCCCGACCGCCACGGAGGCGCACGGCATCAACGCGACGACGAGGTTGGTCAGCGATGTGCCGATGCGCGGGATGGCCAGGAGCGTGCCGGCCGCGTACCCGGCGAAGCCGAGCAGCCCCAACAGCCAGACGGTTCCCGGCCGCGCCACGGCCTGCCGCAGACCGGACCGCCCGTTCGCGGTGGACGCGGCGACCGCGGTCAGCACCGCACAGCACACAGCGGTACGCCCCACGGCCACGGTCAGCGGTTCGGTCCCGGTGACAAGTGCCCCGGAAAGCAGCCACGTGCCGGAGAGCAGAAGCACGAGTACGACCGGCATGAGTGGCACCACGTCCTGCTCGTCCGGAACGGAAGTCCCATACTTCACCGTCCCGTCCGGCACCGACAACACCTCTCAGCGCGGCAGCTGCCCCTCCCGGTTGACCTCGGTCACCCGGGCCCGCAGCACGAGCCCCGGCGACGCCGGCCGGACCGACTCGGGCGGACAGTCCCACTCGGCGCCACCGCCCGGCGGCCGCAACTGGACATACGGACCGACCCGCCCCATCACCCGGCCCACGCGCCCGTCCCGCGCATCGACCGCGAACGAGCCGGGCTCCGGCGTACACGTCTCCAGCCCGCCGGTGTCAGCCGTCATGACCGGGCCTCTCCCCTTCCAGCACCCGCGTCAGCCGCAATGCCGTGTCGAGGTTGCAGCGGCCCAGGTCGACGAGCGCGGCAGGCTCGTCCCTGGCGAACGAGACCGGGTCGATCCGCAGCGAGGGCAGCACGATCCCGACCCCCGCGAACCCTTCCCGCAACCGCGTCACCACCTCCTCGGCCTCCCGCACTCTGCCCGCCGCCGCCCTGCGCCGCTCCGTAGTCGTCATGATCCATTCCTTCCACTCTGAGTAGCGACAATGCATACCCAGCGTGGTCAATCTCTCGTCAGCCTGGAAGAGGTGCAGTTCCAACAACCGCACGTGTGCCACAGGGAGTTGTCATGCCAGGTCCCAGTAAGCTCGACCCCTCCTCCTCTCCGCGCACCCTTCTCGGCGCCGAACTCCGCCACCGAAGAGAGAACGCGGGCCTCTCCCAGACCGAACTGGGCGCCGGCTCTTCGTCAGCGGCTCGTTCATCGGGCAGTTGGAGTCCGGGGTGCGGCGGATGCAGATGGATCAGGCGGAGAAGTTCGACGAGGTGCTGGGCGCGGACGGATTCTTCGTACGGAACTGCGCGGCGCTGAAGACGTCCAAGCACCCGGAACACTTCGCGGAGGCCGCCGAGGCGGAGGCGCGGGCGGAGGCCATCCGGGAGTACGCGCCTCAGCTCATCCCGGGGCTTCAGGGACCGGAGAGCCCAGCGCCAAGAACAGCGTCATCATGCGCGAGCTTCCGCGAGGAAATGCCCGCATATTTCCTGTCCCAGCTAGGCCCGGAGTGGAAAATCTCGGACTGCCTGGGGGCGTGGGAAAAGCTCGTCGCCCACATGGCATCGGGGTGGGCCGGTTCAGGTTGGTGCCCCCCGGACTTGTACAAGTGGCGGCTGGCCGCGCGAGACGGGCTGACCACCATCCCCGACACGCTCCCCCCTGCCGCCGTGGCCACCCTCCGGCAGGGACTTCAGCAGCTGGACAGCACCTATGCCCGCCTCACCACGGAGGACCCGCAGGGCTCGCTGATCGCGCTGCTCCCGGGCCCACAGCCACCGAGCGGGAACCTGGGCTGGTGGTGGTACCGGCGACCCGAACCGCTGCCCTGGTGACGCCAATCGCTCACTACCACCTGCCAGTTGCCGCGCGAGGGCGCCTCGGGGCTCAAGCCCCGAGATCCGAGCCCTCTTTCAGCGGAATGGGTGGAGGGATTGGATTCCCACCCACCCTCCCTGCCTGGCGGGTTGACTTTTCGCGACCGACTTGCAACGGAGGGTAGTCACGCTCTAGCGTCAGCCGAGACACGACGGCCCCCGCCGGTGCGGAAACACCGAGCAGGGGCCTGACCACTTCGATCGCAAGACTTAGGAATCGATCTGATGGCTGTCAGTCAGCTTAGTGCTGCCCCCATTCCCCAGCACGTGCCCCTTGCCACGCTTGACCACCCGATGGCCAATCCCGGGTACGGCAAGCGTTCGGCCCCGGACCAACGCCCGCGCGGCAGCCGTGATTTCGTGCACCTGCTCCCCCGCGACGCCGCCATCGCCTCCTACATCGACGGCCTGTGCGACGGCGCCGACATCTCCGTGAAGACCCTGGCCAAGGCGCTTCCGTACGGGCAGTGCGCGCTGCGGACCACGCTGAACCGGCTCCAGGAGGCCGGGCATCTGCGCCGGGGCAGTGAGTGCGTCGCAACCGAGAACGCACTGATCTGGGTGACCCGGACGTTCTTCTCCCGTACGTCGCGCGACGACGAGTGGTGGGCGGCGTTCTGCCGGGGTGACGTACCCCAGGTGCCCCAACGCCCCACCCGTTCGCGCTCGTTCATCCTGCTGGCCGCCCTAGGACGTACCGCGCCCACGTTGTCGCTGTCCCACTTGGACTGTGTCGCGCTGGAGCCGCAGGTCAGCGAGTGGTTCGAGCGGGGCGCCACCGAGGCCGAGGTCATGCACGCCCTGACCGAAGGGCTGCCGGTACGGATCCACCACGCCGCCGCACTCGTCCGCAGGCGGCTGCTCGACAAACTGCCGCCCGCTCGCGTGACTCCCCCGGCCCCCGGTGTCGTCGTCCTTCGGACCCTGGAGTGCGGTGAGTGCCGGGCGCCCGGCAGCGCGGAGGCGATGCCGGGCGGGGTGTGCGGCGCCTGCCGGGGCAACCCGGGGCCCGCCCCGACCGGCCCCGCAGGCGCCGTGCCCGTGCAGGGGGTGCGGGCGCGGATGAGCGCGGTGCGGGCGGGGCTGGTGCCTCGGGCGGAGCGGATGAACCGGTAGCGGATCGGCCGGACCAGCGGGCGCAAGCACTGGCTGAAGTGATCGCTCTCCGCGCCCAGCAGGATCCGGCATTCGCGCAGGCGCTCCAGACCTGGGGCAGGAAGGCCGAGACCCTGGGGGATCGCCATTGTCCGACCCACCGATTACCACTGTGGACCATGGTCTCCTGACGTATCGTCGGCTCCAGGAAACCTGTTGGTCTGTCCAGGCGCGGCACGGCCCACGGCATGTGCGAGATCGCCGTCAGGACATGCATGAGGGGGTTACAGCAGCGTGGCTCACGCCTGGGAAGCCGATCCGTCCGCCGAGTTCGTGCGCCGTTTGGGAAAGTCACCGCAGGAGCTCGGAAACACCTCGGAGAAGGACGGTTGTCCAGATCTCTGGGAGCTGGACAACGGAGACATCGCGGTCATCGGCCGGGACCTCACCGACGTCCTGCGGCAGCGACTGCCCGAGGGTGCCTCGGTGCGCGGTGACGAACGCGTCGTGGTGATTCCGGGCAACACGCTCCGCGCCGCGAAGCCGGACATCGCCGATGACTGAGCCGCACCGACCGGAACGGCGGTCGTCCTGAGGCTCAAGGCCTACCGTGAGGACTTCGCCGCTCGCGACGCTCGGATCTTCGACCATTCGAATCGGTACTGCGCCCGAGAAGGCGCCGCCGGCCCCCGCTATTCGACGAGCGTCTGGGTGCCGATCACCGCGAGGAGCGCGAGCCGCTCCGCGTCCTCGGTGCCGGGCTCGGCCGTGTAGATCATGATGCGCAGATCGCTGCCCGCGACGCTGAGCACGTCGCAGTCCAGCGTCAGGGCGCCCACCTGCGGATGGTCGATCGTCTTGCGGGACGCCTCGTGCCGGCCGACGGTGCCGGAGTCCCACAGTTCGGCGAACCGTTCGCTGTTCGCTCGCAGCTCCGCGACCAGTCGGCGCAGCCGCTGGTCCGCCGGGTAGCGGCTCGCCGTCGCACGCAGGCCGGAGACCTGTGCGGCCTCCAGGGCCCGCAGGGACTCCTCCGTGTGGCGGACGCGGCTGCCCGAACCGAGGAAGTGGCGCCAGACCGCGTTGCGTTCGTTGCCCTGGTGGTTGCCCATCAGCGCCGCGTACATGGGGTTGGCCAGCAGCAGCGTCCACGTCGCGTCCGATACCGCCACGGGCGTCCCGGTCAGCCGGTCCAGCATCCGCTGGACGCTCGGCGTGATGTAGGCGGGGACGGTGCCCTGGCCCGGCGGCATGAGCCCGGCGACGTGGAACAGGTGCTCGCGCTCGGCCGCGGACACCCGCAGGGCCCGGCCCAGCGCCTCGACGACCTGCTCGGAGGGGTTGGTCGCGCGGCCCTGTTCCAGCCGGGTGACGTAGTCGACGGAGATCCCAGCGAGCAGGGCCAGTTCCTCGCGGCGCAGCCCGGCCGCGCGCCGGTGGCCGCCCACGGGCAGACCGGCCGCCTCCGGGGAGACGCGGTCCCGCCAGCGCCGCACCGTATGCCCGAACTCCGTGGTCGCCATGGCTCCACTGTGCACCGCCCGGCCCGGATCTTCCTGGTACCGGCGGTCCCAGGAAGACTGGACGCCTGGCAGCGGGCACGGTCGCGCCGCATCGTGGAGGCATGACAGCAACACTGATCACCGGAGCGAACAAGGGTCTCGGCTTCGAGACCGCCCGAAGGCTCGTCGCCGCGGGCCACACCGTCTGGATCGGCAGCAGGGACGCCGGGCGCGGACAACGGGCCGCCGAGCAGCTCGGCGCCCGGACCGTGCGGCTCGACGTCACGGACGAGGCGTCCGTGCGGGCAGCGGCTGCGGCCATCGAGGCGGACGGCGGGCTCGACGTACTGATCAACAGCGCCGGCATCGAGGAGCGCGGCGACGGCAACACCGTGATCGGGCCGGCGGACGTGACCGCCGACCTGATGCGGGGGACGTTCGAGACGAACGTCTTCGGGACGGTCCGCGTCACGCACGCGTTCCTGCCGCTGCTGCGGCGCTCCGCGTCCCCGGTCGTGGTGAATCTGAGCAGCGGGCTGGCCTCGCTGACCGGAGCGAGCCGGCCGGGCACCCCCGGGTACGCCTACCCCGGCGTCGCCTACCCGGCGTCGAAGACCGCGGTCAACATGATCACCGTGCAGTACGCGAAGGCGTTCCCGGAGATGCGGATCAACGCGGTGGAGCCGGGCTTCACCCGGACCGATCTGAACGGGAACACCGGTGTCCAGACCGTCGAGCAGGGCGCCGAGATCATCGTCCGGATGGCGCAGGTGGGCCCCGACGGCCCGACCGGCGGCTACTTCGACGCCGAGGGGCCGCTGCCCTGGTGAGAGAAAACGCCTGGTCGCGGGCGGGCGGGCTGTGGAACAGTGCCGGACCGTGACGACCATCGACTCCGACAGCATCCGCATCACACCGCTCGCCGAGCGTCCCTCCTTGATCCCCCGGGTCTACGAGATCGCCGAGACCTGGCCGGTGTTCACCTCGCACGACCTGGTCGCCGCCGCGCTGCTGGGTCAGGTCGTGGCGGAGTTCCCCGCCCACTGCGTGGTGGCGACCGACGGTGGGCGGGTGGTGGCGCGCGGGCTCGGCGTGCCGTTCGACGCCGCACGGGACGGGCGGGAAGCGACGCCCGACCAGGGGTGGGACCGGGTGCTGGCCTGGGCGTTCCACGACCGGCGCCACGGAATCGCCCCGACGGCGGCGAGCGCGCTCGAAATCACCGTGGACAAGGCGTACTTGGGACGCGGTCTGTCGTACCGGATGCTGGAGGCGCTGCGGGACGCGGTCGCCGGTCAGGGCCATGACGCGCTGTACGCCCCGGTCCGCCCGACGGACAAGCATCTGCACCCGCGCGTACCGATGAGCGAGTACCTGGGACGGCTGCGTGCGGACGGGCTGCCGCAGGATCCGTGGCTGCGGGTGCACGTCAGGAACGGCGGCACCGTCGAGAAGGTCGCCCCCGCCTCGATGACGGTCAGCGGGTCCCTGGCGCAGTGGCGCGACTGGACGGGCGTGCCGTTCGACCGGGACGGCGACATCGAGGTGCCGGGCGCGCTCGTGCCCGTGCGGTGCGACCTCGCGCACGACCGGGCCGTCTACGTCGAGCCGAACGTCTGGATCCGGCACGAGGCGCGCACCCGGTAGCAGCCCCGGGCCGCCGCGCCCGCACCGACCAGCAGCGGGACCATGGCGTAGCCGATCACCTGGGACGAGTGCGCTATCCAGCGGCCGATGAGCGGTGCGCGGGTCGCGGGTCGCGCGTCGCGGGTCGCGGTGACCGACTCGGGGCCGTTCGCGCCCCCGTCCTTGCCGGAGCCCCCCGTGGGCACCCGCGCGAGGGGATTGTCTCAGCACGTGCCGAGGCGACGACAGCCCCGGGAAGGCGGGTCTCATACCTGGGTGCCAGACACCACATCGCCGAATGAGCACTCGGGTATCACGCGCCGGGCGGGGCCCGCGCGGCATGGTGAAGGCGTTCGCACACACCCGCCGCACAGGTCACGCCTCCGCCGCACACCGCGTGCCGTGCCGCCCGAACAGGGAGCCCCAGGTGTCCGCAGTCCCGTGTCCGCGTACTCGTGACCACAACCGCCGGAAGGTCCTCGTCACCGGCCTGGCCGCATCGGCACTGCTCGCCACCGCCGCGGTGCCGTCCGCCGCGTCCGGAGGCCGCCGGGCGCGCACCGCCGCCCTGCCGACCGCCCGACTGCCCCGGCCCACCGGCCCGTTCGACGTCGGTTCGACCGTCCTGCACCTCGTCGACCCGGCGCGGGCCGAGCCGTGGCTGCCGGGCACCTCCGCCCGCCGCGAACTCATGGTGAGCGTCCGCTACCCGGCCGCTCCCGGCGGGTCCGGGCTCCGGGAGCCCCAGATGACGGCCAGGGCCGCGGCCCACTTCGGCGGCGCGGAGGGGGCCGGTGTCCTGAACCTGGGGATGGCCCCGGGAAGCGTGGACTGGGCCGCCACGCTCAGCCACGCCCGCCGCGGCGCACCCGTCGCCCCGGCGGCCGGCCGGCTGCCCGTCGTGCTGTACTCCGGCGGGCTCGGTGACCCGCGCACCTGGAACACCGCCCTGGTGGACGATCTGGCGAGCCACGGGTACGCGGTCGTCACGATCGACCACACCTACGAGGCGACCGAGGTGGAGTTCCCCGACGGACGCCTCGCCACGATGCGGATCTTCGAGGGCGCGCCGTACACCGACCCGGACGCGATCAGCGCCGTGCTGCGGAAGGTGATGGCGGTGCGGGTCGCCGACACCCGGTTCGTACTGGACCGGCTCGCGGCACTGAACCGGACGCGCTTCGGGGACGTACTGGATCTTCGGCGGACCGGAATGTTCGGCCACTCCGCGGGCGGGTTCACCGCGGCGCAGACCATGCACGACGACCGGCGGGTCCGGGCGGGCATCAACATGGACGGGCAGATGGACTACGTGGGCGGCGAGTTGCCGGACGGCAGCCGGCTGGGCACGGTCGCGCTGGAGGGGCTGGACCGGCCGCTGCTGCTGATGGGCACGGACGCCCAGGGATCGGGCGACTACCGGCAGCAGCCCTCGTGGGCGGCGTTCTGGCACCACACCCACGGCTGGAAGGCGAACGTCACGCTGAGCGGCTCACGCCACGCCTCGTACACCGACGCGCAGGTGCTGCTGCCGCGGTTGGCCCGGCAGGGCGCGGAGCCGGACGGAGGCCTGGCGGCGGCGGTCGGGACCGTGCGGCCGGACCGGGCGGCGGCCGCGAGCCGGGCCTACGTGGCGTCGTTCTTCGGACGGTGGCTGCGCGGACACGACGACCACCTGCTGGACGGGCCATCGGCCCGCTTCCCGGAGATGGTGTTCACGCCGTAGACGCCCCCACGCATACGGCACCGGCCCCCGGGGATCGCTCCCCGGGGGCCGGTGCCGTTCACAGCTGTGCAGGAACTGCTGATCCGTGGAGGATCAGAAGTCCATGTCACCGCCCGGCATGCCGCCCGGAGCGCCCGCGGCAGCGGCCTTCTCCGGCTTGTCGGCGATGACGGCCTCGGTGGTGAGGAAGAGCGCGGCGATGGACGCGGCGTTCTGCAGGGCGGAGCGCGTGACCTTCGCCGGGTCGATGATGCCCTCGGCGATCATGTCGACGTACTCGCCGGTCGCGGCGTTGAGGCCGTGACCGATCGGCAGGTTGCGCACCTTCTCCGTGACGACGCCACCCTCGAGACCACCGTTGACGGCGATCTGCTTGAGCGGGGCCTCCAGCGCCAGCTTGACGGCGTTGGCGCCGGTCGCCTCGTCACCCGAGAGCTCGAGCTTCTCGAAGACGGCCGAGGCCTGGAGCAGAGCCACGCCACCACCGGCGACGATGCCCTCCTCGACGGCGGCCTTGGCGTTGCGCACCGCGTCCTCGATGCGGTGCTTGCGCTCCTTGAGCTCGACCTCGGTCGCGGCACCGGCCTTGATGACGGCCACGCCGCCGGCCAGCTTCGCGAGGCGCTCCTGGAGCTTCTCGCGGTCGTAGTCCGAGTCGGAGTTCTCGATCTCGGCACGGATCTGGTTGACGCGACCCTGAACCTGGTCGCTGTCACCGGCGCCGTCGACGATCGTCGTCTCGTCCTTGGTGATGACGACCTTGCGGGCGCGGCCGAGCAGGTCGAGACCGGCGTTCTCCAGCTTGAGGCCGACCTCCTCGGAGATGACGGTGCCACCGGTGAGGATGGCGATGTCGCCGAGCATGGCCTTGCGGCGGTCACCGAAGCCGGGCGCCTTGACGGCGACGGACTTGAAGGTGCCACGGATCTTGTTGACGACCAGGGTCGACAGGGCCTCGCCCTCGACGTCCTCGGCGATGATCAGCAGCGGCTTGCCGGACTGCATGACCTTCTCGAGCAGCGGAAGGAGGTCCTTCACGTTGCTGATCTTCGAGTTCACGATCAGGATGTACGGGTCGTCGAGGGACGACTCCATGCGCTCCATGTCCGTGGCGAAGTACGCCGAGATGTAGCCCTTGTCGAAGCGCATACCCTCGGTGAGCTCCAGCTCCAGACCGAAGGTCTGGGACTCCTCGACGGTGATGACGCCTTCCTTGCCGACCTTGTCCATGGCCTCGGCGATGAGCTCGCCGATCTGGGTGTCGGCGGCGGAGATGGAGGCCGTCGAAGCGATCTGCTCCTTGGTCTCCACGTCCTTGGCCTGCTCCAGGAGGGCGGCGGAGACGGCCTCGACGGCCTTCTCGATGCCCCGCTTGAGAGCCATCGGGTTCGCACCCGCGGCCACGTTGCGCAGGCCCTCGCGGACGAGCGCCTGAGCGAGAACGGTGGCGGTGGTCGTACCGTCGCCGGCGACGTCGTCCGTCTTCTTGGCGACCTCCTTGACCAGCTCCGCACCGATCTTCTCGTACGGGTCCTCCAGCTCGATCTCCTTGGCGATGGAAACACCATCGTTGGTGATCGTGGGGGCGCCCCACTTCTTCTCAAGGACGACGTTGCGGCCCTTGGGGCCGAGGGTGACCTTGACGGCGTCGGCGAGCTGGTTCATGCCGCGCTCAAGACCGCGCCGGGCCTCCTCGTCGAACGCGATGATCTTGGCCATATGAAGTGGTCCTCCCGGACAGGGGTGGATTTCTCCGGACCGAGTGGCGCCCGCGACGGACGGCCTGCCGCCCGCCGGTTCCTTGCCCCGACGGACCTGCGGGCCTCACCGGCCCGGTCCAAGTTTCTGTCACTCTCACCTGGAGAGTGCTAACGCCAATGATTAGCACTCGACCCCCTTGAGTGCAAGCGCCGAAGGCACGTCGGGCAGGGGCGCACAGACGCACGTGAGGCCCGTACCCCGGTGGGAGGTACGGGCCTCACGTGCGTGAGTAGTGTCGTTGGCCGACCGCGCCGAGCTCAGCCGACGGCGAGCTTGACCATGTCCGCCTGCGGCCCCTTCTGGCCCTGCGAGATTTCGAATTCAACTCGCTGACCCTCTTCGAGGG
The DNA here is from genome assembly GCF_042672475.1 of Streptomyces sp. NPDC127177. Classification (NCBI taxonomy): domain Bacteria; kingdom Bacillati; phylum Actinomycetota; class Actinomycetes; order Kitasatosporales; family Streptomycetaceae; genus Streptomyces; species Streptomyces sp. NPDC127177. The sequence goes on along the minus strand of NZ_JBHXUW010000007.1, from coordinate 36,172 downwards.
TGCGGTATCCGTCCATCTGGATCGCGCTGTAGTGGACGAAAACATCCGCACCACCGTCGACCGCGATGAAGCCGTACCCCTTCTCCGCGTTGAACCACTTGACGGTGCCCTGAGCCATGCCTAACTCCCCTATTACTGGCCCTTGCACAGGACCGCACTTCGCGGGCCCTGGGTCAGAACTCACCCTCCGACAGGCGAGGGTGCGTGCGCCGGAACGCGTCGACCGCGGCCGAATGTATCTGCCCAACTGCCCTCTGCAACAGGTCAATCGGACGAGAATTCCAGGCAGCACGGAGCGCCCGAATATGAGGAATTCGTGAGGATCCTGGGCAAGTCGGGCCAGGCAAAGGCGACTTATGGCGCAAGAGGATCAGGTACTTTGGCTGCATCTTGTCGTGGCCAGGCGCATTCTCATATGCGGTTGGCACGGGCAGCGGAGGGGACTTCCCACACTCTACCGCGCTCAACCATGCAGAATTGCCCCCTCCGCTTGTGAAGCGGAGGGGGCAATCACGGTGACGCGGATGCGGTCAGCCGCCCGCGACGGCCGGGATGATCGAGATGCCGGCGCCGTCCGGGGTGACCGCTTCCAGGCCGCCCTCGAAGCGCACGTCGTCGTCGTTGACGTACACGTTCACGAAGCGGCGCAGCTTGCCCTGGTCGTCCAGGACGCGGGCGGCGATCCCCGGGTGGTCCTTCTCCAGGGACTCGATGACCTGGGAGAGGGTCGCGCCCTCGGCCGGGACCTCGGCCTGGCCTCCCGTGTAGGTGCGGAGGATGGTGGGGATACGGACCTTGACGCTCATGGTGGGTGCCCTTCCTGGAGTCTCGGGTGGGTCGGCTCGGTGGGTCAGCTGGTGCCGAGGCCGGCGGCGCGGAAGGCGTCCAGGCTCGGACGGATCGTCGCCGTCGCCTGCGAGGTGGCGGCCACCGCGTCCAGCGTCTTGAGGCCGTCACCGGTGTTCAGGACGACGGTGGTGAGCGACGGGTCCAGCAGACCGGCCTCGATCAGCTTCTTCGTCACACCGACCGTCACCCCGCCCGCGGTCTCGGCGAAGATGCCCTCGGTGCGCGCCAGCAGCTTGATCGCGTCGACGACCTGCTCGTCGTTGACGTCCTCGACGGCGCCACCGGTGCGGCGGGCGATGTCCAGCACGTACGGGCCGTCGGCCGGGTTGCCGATCGCCAGGGACTTGGCGATGGTGTCCGGCTTCTGCGGGCGCACGACGTCGTGGCCGGCCTTGAAGGCGGTGGAGACCGGCGAGCAGCCCTCGGCCTGGGCGCCGAAGATCCGGTACGGCTTGTCCTCGACCAGGCCGAGCTTGATCAGCTCCTGGAGGCCCTTGTCGATCTTCGTGAGCTGCGAGCCGGACGCGATCGGGATGACGATCTGGTCGGGCAGCCGCCAGCCGAGCTGCTCGCAGATCTCGTACGCGAGCGTCTTGGAACCCTCGCCGTAGTACGGGCGCAGGTTGACGTTGACGAAGCCCCAGCCCTCGCCGAGCGGGTCGCCGATGAGCTCCGAGCAGAAGCGGTTGACGTCGTCGTAGTTGCCCTCGATGCCGACCAGCTCACCGCCGTACACCGCGGCCATGACGACCTTGCCCTGCTCCAGGTCGTGCGGGATGAACACGCAGGACCGCAGTCCGGCACGGGCGGCGGCGGCGCCGACCGCTCCGGCCAGGTTGCCGGTGGAGGAGCAGGAGAGCGTGGTGAAACCGAAGGCGCGGGCGGCCTCGACGGCGATCGCGACGACGCGGTCCTTGAAGGAGTGCGTCGGGTTGCCGGAGTCGTCCTTGACGTACAGACCGCCGGTGACGCCCAGCTCACGGGCGAGGTTGTCGGCCTTGACCAGCTTGGTGAAGCCGGGGTTGATGTTGGGCTTGTCCGCGACATCGGAGGGGACCGGCAGCAGCGGCGCGTAGCGCCAGATGTTGTTGGGTCCGGCCTCGATGCGCTTCCTCAGCTCGTCCGGGGAGCCGCTCGGCAGGTCGTACGCCACTTCGAGCGGCCCGAAACAGGTCGCGCAGGCGAAGAGGGGGCCGAGCTCGAAACGCTCTCCGCACTCGCGGCAGGAAAGTGCCGCGGCGGGACCGAGGTCCACAGAAGCATCGGTGTGTGCTGCAACAGTCTGAACAGCCATGATGGCGAGGCCCTTTCTCCTCATCTTCCTCGTGACGCATTTCGCCACAAGACGGAATTGGCACCTTCCCCACCTGACCTCGCGGTCGGCGGGAGGGTTGCCGGGACTTCAACGGGCCGTTCCCTCTGTCCCTCTGGATGAGCGCTGTGGCACTGGACCATCGATCCAGGCGTTTATCGGCGGACGGACCCCGGCATGCGACGGCCATCTGCGTTGTTCAAGACTGTAACCGAAGCACCGGACTGTTGAGATAGCCGTCCGAACCGCGAGATGGATCACATACAGGGAGTATCGACCGTGCTGGAAGAGGTCGAACGCTGGCTGACCAGGCGTTCCTGGTCGGTCGCCGACCGTCCGCTGGACCGGCTCCTGGCCACCAGGAGTGACCCCCAGAGCGGGAACGGGAGCGTGAGCGTCGTGCTGCCCGCACTCAACGAGGCGGCGACGGTCGGCGACATCGTCGCGACGATCCGGCGTGAGCTGATGGAGAAGGTCCGGCTGGTCGACGAACTCGTGGTGATCGACTCCGGCTCCACGGACGCCACCGCCGAGGTCGCGCGCCGCGCGGGGGCCCGGGTGATCCACCGGGACGCGATCCTGCCCCGCGTCCCGGCCGTCCCCGGCAAGGGCGAGGTGCTGTGGCGCTCACTCCTGGTGACCGGCGGGGACATCGTCTGCTTCATCGACGCGGACCTCAAGGACTTCTCGGCCGACTTCGTCTCCGGGATCGTCGGCCCGCTGCTGACCGACCCCTCGGTCCAGTTCGTCAAGGCGATGTACGACCGTCCCCTCGGGGACACCGCGGGCCAGGGCGGCCGGGTCACCGAACTGGTGGCACGTCCGCTGCTCAATCTGCACTGGCCGCAGCTGGCGGGCTTCGTCCAGCCGCTGGGCGGCGAGTACGCCGTGCGCCGCTCACTGCTGGAACGGCTGCCGTTCCCGGTCGGCTACGGAGTGGAGCTGGGGCTGCTCGTCGACGCCCTGCACACGGTCGGCCTGGACGCGCTCGGCCAGGTCGACGTCGGGGTGCGCAAACACCGCCACCAGGACGGCCAGGCGCTCGGCCGGATGGCGGCGGCCATCTACCGGACCGCCCAGCTGCGGCTCTCCCGGGGGCATCTGGTCCGCCCCGCGCTCACCCAGTTCGAGCGCGGCGAGCACGGTTTCGTCCCGCACACCTACCCGGTGGACACCGAGGAGCGGCCGCCCATGCGCGAGATCGCCGAGTACGTCTCGCGCCGCGCGGCCTGAGACGGAGCGCGGCCGTACGCACGTTTGGGCGGTTCGTGATCGGGCTAGATTCCGCAACATGGTCTCCGAGCACGCCCCTCAGTCCGCCACCGCCCAGGTACTCGTCGCGTCCAACCGCGGTCCGGTCTCGTACACGCTGGGTGAGGACGGCTCGCTCGACGCGAAACGGGGCGGTGGCGGGCTCGTCTCCGGGCTCAGCGCGGTCGACGACAAGGTGTGGGTCTGCGCCGCCCTGGGAGACGGCGACCGCGAGGCGGTGCGGCGCGGGGTCGGCGAACCGGGCGTGCGGATGCTCGACATCGACGCGGAGGTGCACGCCGACGCGTACAACGGCATCGCCAACTCGGTGCTCTGGTTCGTCCACCACCTGCTCTACCAGACCCCCGTGGAGCCCGTCTTCGACGCGGAGTTCCGCCGTCAGTGGGCCTCCTTCGAGACCTACAACCGGGCCTTCGCCGAAGCGCTCGCCGAGGAGGCGGGCGAGGGTGCGGCGGTCCTGGTGCAGGACTACCACCTGGCGCTGGTGCCCGGCATGCTCCGCGAACTCCGGCCCGATCTGCGGATCGGCCACTTCTCGCACACCCCGTGGGCGCCCGTCGACTACTTCCGGATGCTCCCCGACGACATCGCCGAGCAACTGCTGCACGGCATCCTCGGCGCCGACCGGGCGGCCTTCCTGACCCGCCGGTGGGCGGACGCGTTCATCGGCTGCTGCACGGAGATCCTCGGCGGCACCGGCCGCACCCGCATCGGTGTGCACGGGCTCGGCGCCGACGCGGACTTCCTGACCCGCCGCGCGCACGAGGCGGACGTCGACGAGCGCATGGCGGCCCTGCGGGAGCAGGTGGGCCCCGGCCGGCGGACGATCGTGCGGGTGGACCGCACCGAGCTGTCCAAGAACATCGTCCGCGGGATGCTCGCCTACCGCGCCCTGCTCGACGGGCGGCCCGAGTGGCGCGGGCGCGTCGTCCACATCGCGTTCGCCTACCCCTCACGGCAGGACCTCGCGGTGTACCGGGAGTACACGGCCGAGGTGCAGCGCGTCGCCGACGACATCAACGCGGTGCACGGCACGGCGGACTGGACCCCGGTGGTGCTCCACGTCAAGGACGACTTCGCCCGCTCGCTGGCGGCGTACCGGCTGGCCGACGTGGCACTCGTCAACCCCATCCGGGACGGGATGAACCTGGTCGCCAAGGAGGTCCCGGTCGTGTCCGACGACGGCTGCGCGCTGGTCCTGTCGCGGGAGGCGGGGGCGTACGAGGAGCTGGGCGACGACGCGATCACGGTGAACCCGTACGACGTGTCCGCCACCGCCGACGCGCTGCACGAGGCGCTGACGATGCCGGACGACGAACGGGCGGCACGCACGGAGCGGCTGGCCGCTGCGGCGACCGCGCTGCCGCCGCAGCAGTGGTTCCTGGACCAGCTAGAGGCGCTGCGCCAGGGCTGACAGGAACTCCACGACGGCTCCCGGCCCCGGCACCAACAGGTCGGCGCGCTCGGCCAGTTCGGGCACCTCCGCTCGTCCGCTGCAGATCAGCAGGCCGGGGGTGCCTTCGGGGCCCTCGGTGCGGAGCTTCTCCACGGCGGCGTACGCGGCGAGGTCGCCGAGGTCGTCGCCCGCGTAGAGCACGGACCCGGCGCCCGTCTCGCGCACGTACTCGGTGAGCGCCACGCCTTTGTCCATGCCGGCCGGGCGCAGCTCCAGAACCAGCCGGCCCGGTTCGACGATGAGACCGTGCCGGGTGGCGAGCTCGCCGAGGGGGCCGCGCAGGGCCTCGAAGGCCGCCTGCGGGTCCTCGGCGCGGCGGGTGTGGACGGCGAGCGCCTGCCCCTTCTCCTCTATCCACGTACCGCGCCAGGAGTCGAACCTGTCGAGCACACCGGGGAGTTCGGCCCGCACGGCGGCGACGCCTGGGTGCGGGGCGGGGGCGCGGACGGTGCCGGTGACGGCGTCCCAGCGCTCGGCGCCGTAGTGGCCGAGGACGACGAGGTGGTCCAGGCCCGCGACCCCGGCGAAGCCGCCGTAGCGGACCGCGACGCCGGCCGGGCGGCCGGTGATCACTGCGATGGAGGCGACCTTCGGCGCGAGCGCGGCCAGTGCTTCGACGGTGCCGGCGTGGGCGCGGGCCTGTTCCGGGTCCGGGACGATGTCGGCGAGTGTGCCGTCGAAATCGAGTGCGATGACGGCACGGTCGGGGCGGGCGAGGATGGCCGCGAGGCCGTCCTGTCCGGCGGGGGTCGTCGGGGCCGGCAGGGGTGCGGTGTGCGGGTGGCTGCCCATGCGTCCGAGCCTATAGCCGGTGGGCGGTACGCGGGGGGCGGTACGCGGGGCCCGACCGGGGCTCCGCCCCGAACCCCGCTCCTCAATCGCCGGAGGGGCTTGAAATGCCCCGCCGGCGATTGAGGCGCGGGGGTGCGGGGGCGGAGCCCCCGGGGTCAGCGGCGGTCGCGTCTCGCGGCGCGTACGCGGCGGAGGCGGTTCACCGTGACCGGGTCGGCCTCCAGCGCACGCCGGTCGTCCAGCAGCGCGTTCAGCAACTGGTAGAAGCGCGTCGGCGAGATCCCGAGACCCTCCCTGATCGCCCGCTCCTTCGCCCCCGGCCCCGCCCACGACTGCCGCTCGACCGCCAGGACGGCCCGGTCCCGGTCGGAAAGCCCTGCGGAAGGCGCGGGCGCCGGCTCGGGCTCGGGCTCGGGCTCGGAGCCGTCGGAGCCGTCGGAGCCGTTCGGAGGAGTAGGAGGCGGGGCGGTCATATCAGCCAATATATTGCGCGGGCGGCGGACCGCTACTCCGCGCTCTCCGCCGTCGTCGCGTCCTGCGATATCCGCTCGAGCACGCTCTCGGGATTCGCCCCCGGCTCGACCGCCTCGCCGATGTTCTTCTTGATGGACTCGCTGGTCTGGGCCCAGGACGTCTTGGCGACCGGGTAGAACTCCGCGTTCGGCAGCGCGGACAGGAACTTGCGCAGCGACTTGTACTTGGGGTCGGTCTCCATCGAGGCCGACGCGCTGTCGGTGACCGGCAGCAGGTCGTACGTGTCGGCGAAGTCGATGACGTTCTTGTCGCTGAACATGTAGTCGAAGAACTTGCCGATCTGGGTCCGGTGGTCGTTCTGCTTGAACCCCATGATCCAGTCGGCGACGCCCATCGAGCCGTCGGTCGGCCCGGAGATGCCGGGCAGCGGCACCATGCCGACGTCCACGCCCTTCTTCTCGGCCTCCTGCATCAGCGTCGGGTGACCGTTGAGCATGCCGACGTCGCCGCTGGTGAAGTCCGCGAAGGCCTTCGCCCGGTTGAGCTTGCCGGGGGCGACGGGGCCGACCAGTTTCTTGTCGACGAGGTTGGTCTTCAGCCAGTTGAACGTCTTGATGTTCTCGGCCGAGTCGATGTTGTACGAGCCGACGTCGTCGGTGTAGCCACCGCCACCACTGAGGAGCCACATCAGGGTCTCCGCCTGGGACTCCTCCTGACCGAGCGGCAGCGCGAACGGGACCTTCACACCGTGCTGCTTGAGCGCGGCGGCGTCACTGGCGATGTCGCTCCAGGTCTGCGGGGCGTCGAGGCCCGCCTGGCTGAAGAGCTTCTTGTTGTAGAAGAGCAGCCGGGTGCTGGCCACGAACGGCAGCCCGTACTGGACCTGGCTGACCCGGCCCGCGTCAGCGAGGACCGGCAGGAAGTTCGCCTGGGTGCGGATGCTGAGCATCTGGTCGGCGGAGTAGAGCTTTCCGGCCTTGGCGTAGTCCGCGTACGCACCGATCTGCGCGATGTCGGGGGCCTTTCCGGCCTTCACCATCTCGGCGACCTCGCGGTCGATGTCCGTCCAGGGCAGGACGGACACATCGACCTTGATACCGGGGTGGGACGCCTCGAACCCCTTGGCGATCCCGTCCCAGTACTTGTCCGACTTGTTCGCCTCGCCGGTGCCGTAGTCGGCCGCGACCAGCTTCAGCGTGACGTCGCCCGAGCCGCCGTCGCCGCCGCACCCCGACAACGTTGCCGTCATCCCCAGAGCGGCGACAGCCGCCGTCAGTCCCAAATAGCGCCGCTGCACAGCCCAGTCCGTTCTCATCGATTACGTCATCCGCGACACCCACGTCATCGTGGGGCACTCCGGATGAGCTGCGATTTTCCCCCACCGCTTCGGACGAGGTCTACACCACCTCGATATCGCTTCGGCAACACAGCAGCATTGCACGGGACGCGGAGTGACTGCTAAGTAGGTCTCGGTCAACCTGGGCCCGGCACAAGGCCCTTGCCCCTTATTGGTCCAGACCTTTGCCGCAAGGAGCCGTTCAGCATGTCCCGTACCGCATCAGAAATCGCCACCCAGCCCAGCTGCTGGCGGCGTGCCGCCGAGGCGGGCGCGGTGGCCGACGGGCTGCCGCGTCCGGGTGAGCGGGTCGCCGTCACCGGCTGCGGCACCTCCTGGTTCATGGCCATCGCCTACGCGGCCCTGCGCGAGGCGGCGGGGCAGGGCGAGACGGACGCGTACGCCTCCTCGGAGTTCCCCTCCGGCCGGTCCTACGACCGGGTCGTGGCGATCACCCGCTCCGGCACCACGAGCGAGGTGCTCGCCCTGCTCGGAGAACTGCGCGGAAGGACCCCCACGGTCGCGCTGACCGCCGACCCGGCGACGCCCGTCATGGACGCCGCCGACACGGTGGCCGTACTGGACTGGGCCGACGAGGAGTCGGTCGTGCAGACCCGGTTCGCCACCACCGCGCTCGCCTTCCTGCGGGCCGGTCTCGAGGCCGCCGGTCCGCTCCCGGCGGGCGTGAAGACGGTCGCCGAGGCCGCCGTCGACGCGGAGCTGGCGGTGACCGAGCCGCTGGACGAGGCGGTGGTCTCGGCCGAGCAGTGGACGTTCCTGGGGCGCGGCTGGACCTACGGCCTCGCGCAGGAGGCCGGGCTGAAGATGCGTGAGGCGGCGGGCGCCTGGACCGAGTCGTACCCCGCGATGGAGTACCGCCACGGCCCGATCGCGATCACCGGCCCGAACCGGGTGGCATGGGTGTTCGGCGCACTGCCGGAGGGACTGGCGGGCGAGGTCGCGGGGGTCGGCGGCACGCTCGTGGCCCATGGCTCCGCGGACCCGATGGCCGACCTGATCCGGGCCCAGCGGCTCGCGGTGGTGCTCGCGGAGTCGAAGGGGTACGACCCGGACCACCCGCGCAATCTCTCCCGCAGCGTGATCCTGCCGGGCTGAGGGTTCGCGGGGCGCGTCGTCGGCGGATCGCCACCCCGTTGCGGGCCGATTTTGTATGGATGCGCAACAAACACGATAGTGGACTAGACCTTTTGGGGTCCGTCGGGCGAAACTGTTTCCCGTGAAACACGTCATCGCCCTCGATGTGGGCGGCACCGGAATGAAGGCCGCACTGGTCGGGGCCGACGGCTCCCTGCTGTACGAGGCGCGGCGCGCGACCGGCAGAGAGCGGGGACCCGACGCCGTCGTGGAGTCGGTCCTCGGTTTCGCGGCGGATCTGCGTACGTACGGCGAGGAGCATTTCGGTGAGAGCGCCCTCGCGGCCGGCGTCGCCGTGCCCGGCATCGTCGACGCCGAGAACGGGATCGCCGTCAACGCCGTGAACCTCGGCTGGCGTGACGTACCCATGCGGCAGCTGCTCGGCGAACGGCTCGGCGGCGTACCCGTCGCCCTCGGCCACGACGTCAGGACCGGCGGACTCGCCGAGGGCCGGATCGGTGCGGGCAAGGGCGCCGACCGCTTCTTCTTCGTACCGCTGGGCACCGGGATCGCCGGTGCCATCGGCATCGCGGGGGGCATCGAGGCGGGCGCCCACGGCTACGCGGGCGAGATCGGCCACATCGTGATCCGGCCGGACGGCCCGGACTGCAACTGCGGCCAGCGCGGCTGTCTGGAGACGCTGGCCTCCGCGTCCGCCGTCAGCCGGGCCTGGGCCGCCGCCTCCGGCGACCCGGAGGCCGACGCGGCGGACTGCGCCAAGGCCGTCGAATCCGGCGACCCCGCGGCCGTCGCGGTCTGGCGCGACGCCGTCGACGCCCTCGCCGCGGGGCTGGTCACCGCGCTCACCCTGCTGGACCCGCGCGTCGTCATCATCGGTGGCGGTCTCGCCGAGGCGGGGGAAACCTTGTTCACACCACTCCGTGCGGCCGTCGAGGAACGCGTCACGTTCCAGAAGCTGCCCCACATCGTCCCGGCGGCCCTCGGGGACACCGCCGGATGCCTGGGCGCAGGGCTGCTCGCCTGGGATCTTCTCTCCACGGAGGTATCCGCCTGATGGCCGGACGCGCAGACAGCACCGTTCTCGCAGGTGCCCGGGTGGTACTCCCCACCGGCACCGTCGAGGACGGCCGGGTGATCGTCGAGGGCACCCGCATCGCCGGCAGTACGGCGGAGGGCGTCCCGGCCATCGACCTGTCGGGCCACTGGATCGTTCCGGGCTTCGTGGACATGCACAACCACGGCGGGGGCGGCGCCTCCTTCACCTCCGGCACCGTCGAGGACGTACTGCACGGTGTCCGCACCCACCGCGAACACGGCACCACCACCCTGGTCGCCTCCACGGTCACCGGTGAGATGGACTTCCTCGCCGGACGGGCCGGCATCCTCTCCGAGCTGGTCGAACAGGGTGATCTGGCCGGCATCCACTTCGAGGGCCCCTTCATCTCGCCGTGCCGCAAGGGCGCGCACAGCGAGGCCCTGCTGCGCCACCCGGACCCGGCCGAGGTCCGCAAGCTGATGGACGCCGCACGCGGCACCGCGAAGATGTTCACGCTCGCCACCGAACTGCCCGGCGGCATCGAGTCGGTCCAGCTGCTCGCCGAGCACGGCGTGATCGCCGCGATCGGGCACACCGACGCCACGTACGAGCAGACCGTCGAGGCGATCGACGCGGGCGCCACCGTCGCCACGCACCTCTACAACGCGATGCCGGGCCTCGGCCACCGCGCACCGGGACCGATCGCCGCCCTCCTGGAGGACGAGCGGATCACCGTCGAGCTGATCAACGACGGCACCCATCTGCACCCGGCCGCCCTGGAGCTGGCCTACCACCACGCGGGCGCCCACCGCGTCGCCCTGATCACCGACGCCATGGACGCGGCCGGCTTCGGCGACGGCCAGTACCAGCTGGGCCCGCTCGCCGTCGAGGTCAAGGAAGGCGTCGCCCGGCTCGTCGAGGGCGGCTCCATCGCCGGCTCCACGCTCACCCTGGACACCGCCTTCCACCGGGCCGTGACCATCGACCGGATCCCGGTCGGCGACGTGGTGCAGTCCATCTCCGCCAACCCGGCCCGGCTGCTCGGCGTGTACGACCGGGTCGGCTCGCTGGAACCGGGCAAGGACGCCGACCTGGTGGTCCTGGACGCCGACTTCACGCTCAAGGGCGTCATGCGCAAGGGCGAGTGGATCATCCGGCCGGCGGCCGCCGCGGTCTGAAGGCCGCAGGTCGAGGACGGTGTGGCGGATACGTGCGGATACGTAACGAAGAGACGGCGGTTGGTCCGGAGGTCTGGGCCGACCGCCGTCTCTTTGGCATGATCGTCCGGGAAAACAGCAGGGAACGCGCGTTCTGGCAAGGGATCCGCGCTCGGCACGGATCACGAGTCAGGAGGCAGCCGCGGTGATCCTCACGGTCACACTGAACACGGCACTCGACCTCACGTACCGCGTCCCGGCCCTCGTCCCGCACACCAGCCACCGCGTCACCGAGCTCTCCGAGCGCCCCGGCGGCAAGGGCGTCAACGTGGCCCGGGTGGCCACCGCCCTCGGCCACGACACCGTCGTCACCGGCTTCGCCGGAGGCGCCACCGGAGCGGTGCTGCGCGAACTGCTCGCGGCGCTGCCGACGGGCTCCGCGACCCTCACCGACGCACTCGTCCCGGTGGCCGGCGACACCCGCCGCACCCTGGCCGTGGCCGACCGGGCCACCGGCGACACCACCCAGTTCAACGAACCCGGACCGCACGTCACGGCCGCCGAGTGGACCGCCTTCCGCCAGGCGTACGAGGAACTGCTCACCGGCGCCGACGCCGTCGCCCTGTGCGGCAGCCTGCCGCCCGGCATCCACGTCGGCGCCTACGCCGAACTGATCCGGCCGGCCCGCGCGGCGGGCGTCCCGGTGCTCCTGGACACCAGCGGCGAACCGCTGCGCCGCGGCATCGCCGCCCGCCCCGACCTCATCAAGCCCAACGCCGACGAGCTCGCCCAGCTCACCGGCGGCCGCGAACCCCTGCGGGCCACCCGCGACGCCCGCCGCCGCGGCGCGCACACGGTGATCGCCTCACTGGGCCCGGCCGGCATGCTGGCAGCCACCCCGGACGGCGGCTGGCAGGCGTCCCCGCCCGCCCCCGTGAAGGGCAACCCGACCGGGGCGGGCGACTCGGCGGTCGCCGGGCTGCTGTCCGGTCTCGTCGAGGGCCTGAGCTGGCCGGACCGGCTGCGTCGGGCGGTGGCACTGTCGACGGCGACCGTGCTGGCCCCCACCGCCGGAGACTTCGACCGCGCGGCCTACGAGGAGCTGCTGCCGCGCGTCGCCATCGAGGAACACGCACCAGGCGCGGTCTGAGCGCCGCACACCGCACCGGGCCCCTCCGCCGGGCCCGGGGAAAACACCAGAGGTCAGCATGCCGCTCGTCAGCACCGGTGAACTCGTCTCCGCCGCCCAGGCCGAGGGACGCGGAATCGCCGCCTTCAACGTCATCACGCTGGAACACGCCGAGGCCATCGCGACCGGTGCCGAGCGTGCCGGCGCCCCCGCCATCCTCCAGATCTCCGAGAACGCCGTGAAGTTCCACGGCGGCCGGCTCTCCGCCATCGCGGCCGCGGCCGCGGCAGTGGCCCGCGCCTCCTCCGCGCCGCTCGCCCTCCACCTCGACCACGTCGAGTCCGTCGACCTGCTGCACCGGGCGTCCGACGAGGGCTTCGGCTCGGTGATGTTCGACGCGTCCAAGCTGAGCTACGAGGACAACGTCCGGGCCACCGCCGAGGCCGTCGCCTGGGGCCACGAGCGCGCCATCTGGATCGAGGCCGAACTCGGCAAGGTCGGCGGCAAGGAGGGCGAGGCCCCGCTCGACGCCCACGCCCCCGGCGTCCGCACCGACCCGGCCGAGGCCGCCGCGTACGTCGCCGCGACCGGCGTCGACGCGCTGGCCGTCGCGGTGGGCTCATCGCACGCCATGACCGAGCGCACCGCCGCCCTGGACCACGCCCTGATCGGCCGGCTGCGCGAAGCCGTCCCCGTCCCGCTGGTGCTGCACGGCTCCAGCGGCGTCCCGGACGACGAGATCCGCCAGGCCGTCGCCTCCTCGGGGATGGTCAAGATCAACGTGGGTACGGCCCTGAACACCGCGTTCACCGGAGCCGTCCGGGCCCACCTGGCCGAGAACACCACGGGCGTCGACCCGCGCAAGTACATCGCCCCGGGCCGCGAGGCCATGGCGGCGACGGTGGCGGGGTTCCTGGCGCTGATGGGCTGAGGCGGGCGCCCGCCGGCGGGCGCCCGCCGGCGGCCCCGAGGGGCTGCCGGGGGCCTGCCGAGGGACTGCTACGGCTTCGTGATTTCCAGCCAGTCAAGGATGGCATCGCACTTGTTGCCGGTCTCGCAGGACAGCTTGATGGTGTTCTTGCCCTGCTGGAGCGTCACCGGCGCCCACGTGGTCTGCCAGTTCTTCGCCCAGTCGGGGTCATCGCTGTGGATGAAGTTCTTCAGACCGAGGGGGGAGTTGTTCGCCTTGTCGTTCACCGTCAGGGTGGCGTCCGCGTCCTTGGCCGGGATGGCGTAGCGCACGTTGAGCTTGTAGCTGCCGGCCTCCTCCACGTTCGCTTCCCAGGTCACCGAGGAGCCCACGGCGTTGAAGCCGTTGATGTACACGCCACCGGGGCCCTGTGCGCCGTCGACGGACTTGTCGGTGACCGCCCCGCCGCCGAGCTTCAGCGACGCCGCGTCCTGCTTCGGGAGCTCGACGTCGGCCGATGCGCTCGGGGAGTCGTCCGGCTTCGGCGACTCGTCGGCCTGGCCGTCCGTACCGGAGGAGGATGACGCCTCGTCCTTCTTGTCGCCCTTGTCGTCGTCGCCCGTCATCAGCGCGGCGCCGATGCCGATGAGTACGACCGCGACGACCGCGACCGCGCCGATCAGCAGGCCCTTGGTGTTGGGGCCGCCCTTGCCGGGGCCGCCGCCGTTGCCGCGGCCGCCCTGGTGCGGGACCTGCGCGGTCTGGGCGCCGGGGTACGTCTCCGGGGCCGCATACTGCGCGTTCGGCTGCCCGTACTGGCCCTGAGGCTGTCCGTACTGCCCCTGGGGGTATCCGTAGCCCTGCTGCGGCGGGACCTGCTGTCCGTACTGGCGCTCGCCGACGGTCCGCACCTGGTTGTAGGAGGTACGGGGCACACCGGGCTGCGCGGCTGGGCCCGGGTAGCCGTAGCCACCCTGTCCGCGCGGCGGCTGTGCGCCGGCCGCCTGTCCGTCCTCGTAGAGGTAGCCGAACGGATCGTCGTCCTCGGGCGTGCTCGCGCCGTTGTTCCCGGCCATCCCTTGGTCACTCCTCACCATGTCGCCGGCCGTCAGCCGTATACCGTCAGCCGTCGCCGACCGGCCGAGCCTACCCCGAACGGACCACTCCAAGAATTGCCGCAGGTGGCGGCGGGGGCCGGGACGGGGTAGGCGCCGGACACCCCGGTGAACGTCAGCCGGCCCTGCGGTGAACCTTCGACCGGGACCGCTTCTCGACGTACATCCGCTGGTCGGCGGAGCGCAGAACCTCTTCGGCGGTCATGCCGCAGGCGGCCCACCCGATGCCGAAACTCGCCCCGACCCGCACCGCCCGGCCATCGACCCGAATGGGCGGAATGATGGCGTTACGCAGACGTACGGCCAGGTCCGCGGCGTCTGCGGACCCCAGCCCGTCCGCGAGGACGACGAATTCGTCACCCCCGAGCCGGGCGACGGTGTCCCCGTCACGGACACACGTGGTGAGCCGGCGGGCGACCTCGATGAGGACGGCGTCCCCGGTGTGGTGACCGAAGCGGTCGTTGATCGACTTGAAGCCGTCCAGGTCGCAGAAGAGGACCGCGAGGCCCTTCGACCCGTCGTCCTTCCCGGTGTCGGGTGCGACGGAATGCACATGGTGGTCGTACGGGCCGACGCCCGCCCCCGCGTCGAAGCCGTCGGCGGGGAAGCCGTGCGCGCGGGCCTCGTCCACGTCGCCGTACGCAGCGTCCAGCGCCTGCACGTCCGTGGACGCGGTCGCGTGCGGGCGCTCGCAGAGCCGGGCGCTGAGCCTTGAGCGCAGCTCGGCGCTGTTGGGCAGGCCGGTGAGGGCGTCGTGCGAGGCCCGGTGCGCGAGGTTCAGCTCGTGGCGCTTGCGCTCCTCTATGTCCTCGACGTGCGTGAGCAGGAAGCGCGGCCCGTCCGCCGTGTCCGCGACGACGGAGTTGCGCAGCGAGACCCAGAGGTAGGTGCCGTCCCGGCGGCCCAGCCGCAGCTCGGCGCGGCCGCCCTCGGCCGACGTGCGGAGCAGGGTGCCGATGTCCTCGGGGTGGACCAGATCGGCGAAGGAGTAACGGCGCAGCACCGAGGCGGGGCGGCCGAGCAGCCGGCACAGGGCGTCGTTGGTGCGCAGGAGCCGGCCGTGCTGGTCGCCGCCCATCTCCGCGATGGCCATGCCGCTGGGGGCGTACTCGAAGGCCTGGCGGAAGGATTCCTCGCTGGCCCGCAGCGCCTGCTGCTCCCGTTCCAGACGGACCAGGGCGCGCTGCATGTTCGCCCGGAGGCGGGCGTTACTGATCGCGATGGCCGCCTGGGACGCGTACATCTGGAGCGCCTCGCGGCCCCAGGCGCCGGGGCGGCGGCCGTTGCGGGGGCGGTCGACGGATATGACGCCGAGGAGGTCCTGACCGCTGCCGGAGGCGTACATGGGGGCGTAGAGCCGGTCCTGCGGGTGCCACTCGTCCTCGAAGCGGGGCTCGGGCCCCTCGGTGTGCCACTGCGGGACGTCGTCGTCGAGGAGGATCCAGCCGTCCGTGTGCGGTATGAAGCGGAGCTCGTCCCATATCTCGCCCATGGCGAGCCGGCGCTCCCAGGAGTCGCGCGAGCCGACGCGGCCGGTGATCAGGGCCTCGGCGGCGCTGTTCCCGGCGAAGGCGGCGACCACGAGATCACCGTCGGGACGGACGAGGTTGACGCAGGCCAGCTCGTAACCGAGACCGGCGACGATCCCGTCGGCCACGGTCTGCAGCGTGTCGGCCAGGCTCCGTGCCGTGTTGAGATCGGCCACGGCCTGGTGCAGCTGCCGCATCGTCGCAAGACGGACGTACGGCTCCGACTCGGCCTCCATCGCTCGCACTCCCCGAGACGTCGACAGCACTCCAGGTTTCATATCGGCGTACTTGACGTACTTACTGCAGTGTCACGGCCACTGAATCACAGTGAGCTGTGCACCCGGTACACAGGGTCAACAAATACTGCGCTCTGTGACTCAAGTCACAACAGATGGCAAAGGCCCCAGATGTCCCGCGGCGCCGGTCCTAGGACCTGACTGGTCCCCTGGCCCGATGCGGCGGCGCGCCGGCCCCGGCTAGCGTTCCCGGTGTGTTGCAGACGAAGCCCCCCGCCCCGCGTTCCGAGCCCGTCCCCCATGCTGAGGGGGTGAGCAACGACGAGTTCCGTGGCGCCCTGGCCCGACTGGCCGCCGGTGTGGTGCTGATCACCGCGCAGGAGCCGCCGCTCGACGAGCACGGGCGCGGCGAGGACGTGGGAATGACCGCGACCGCCTTCATGTCGGTGTCGCTGGACCCGCCCCTGGTGATGGTGAGCGTGCGCAACGACTCACGGATGGACGACCTGCTGGCGGAGCAGCCGCTGTGGGCCGTCTCGGTACTGGCGGAGAGCCAGCGGCACATCGCCGGAAGGTTCGCCATGAAGGGCCGGATCAGCGACCGGCTGCTGTTCGAGGACATCCCCTGCGTACGCGGGGAGATCACCCGGGCCCCGCTGGTCGGGGGCGCGCTCGCCACCCTGGAGTGCCGGACGGAGCAGCGGATCACCGCGGGCGACCACACGCTGGTGATCGGACGGGTGCTGGGCGCGCAGCTGCCGGGCGAGGACGGCGGCCCGCTGACGTACTTCCGCGGGCGTTACCGGCAGTTGGGCTGACGGCGGGGCGGGCGGGCGCAGGAAGCCGCCGCGTCCTCACCAGTCGCGGCCGGAGCGGCCCCGCTTGGTGTCGCCGCGCTGCTTCTTCTCGCGCAGCCTGCGCTCGTTGATACCGCGCGGGATCTTGCGCTTCACGCGCGGCTTGGGGGGCGGCGCTGTCGCTTCGGCGAGCAGCGCGGTGAGCCGCACCGCGGCCGTCTCACGGTTGCGCCACTGCGAGCGGTGCTCGGAGGACCGGACCGACACCACGCCGTTGACCAGCCGGCCGGCCAGCCGCTCCAGCGCGCGCTCCTTCCACACCTCGGGCAGCGAGTCGGTCGCCGCGAGGTCGAAGCGCAGCTCCACCTGGGAGTCGCTGGTGTTGACGTGCTGCCCGCCGGGCCCCGAGGACCGCGAGAAACGCCACATGAGCTCGGCCTCCGGCAGGGAGACCGCACCGCGGATGAAATAGGGCCCGGACATGACACCCATGTTCCCCGCAGTACCGCCTGTTCGTCATCTCCTTTAGCCGCGGCCCTCAGCCGCGGCCCTCGACTGCGGCCCTTAGCCGCGATCCCCAGCCGGCGGTCTCGGCCCCGCCCGGCAAGGCGTCGGTTCGGCAAAGAAAGTAAAGCCGGATGGAACCTCCCGGTCCCCTGCCTGCGTTATGGACTGTGACGGTAGCTTCGTGACGACACGAAGCCCGCACACGACAGATGAAAGGGACTTCCCATGGCAGTAAGCCTGTCCAAGGGCGGCAACGTCTCCCTCACCAAGGAGGCCCCCGGCCTCACCGCCGTCACGGTCGGCCTCGGCTGGGACGTCCGGACCACCACCGGCACCGACTTCGACCTCGACGCCTCGGCGATCGCGGTCAACGCCGCCGGGAAGGTCTTCTCCGACGGTCACTTCGTCTTCTTCAACAACAAGGCGACCCCGGACCAGACCATCGTGCACACCGGTGACAACGTCACGGGTGAGGGCGAGGGCGACGACGAGCAGATCAACGTCAACCTGGCGGGCCTGCCGGCGGACATCGACAAGATCGTCTTCCCGGTGTCGATCTACGACGCCGAGACCCGCAGCCAGAACTTCGGCCAGGTGCGGAACGCCTACATCCGCATCCTCAACCAGGCCGGCGGCTCCGAGATCGCCCGCTACGACCTGAGCGAGGACGCCGCCACCGAGACCGCCATGGTCTTCGGCGAGCTGTACCGCAACGGCGCCGAGTGGAAGTTCCGCGCCGTGGGCCAGGGCTACGCCTCCGGCCTGCGCGGCATCGCGCAGGACTTCGGCGTCACTCTCTGACGCTCCGTCCGCCCCACGGGAGCCCCCGGCCGATCGTCCTGCGGCCGGGGGCTTCCGCGTGTCCGCATACCACTGATTCCGCCCAATGGGACGCACGCCACGCGGTGTTGCCCAATCGATGGAACTCCGAAGGAAGTCCGCCGGATAACGGACATGAACGCGTCTCAGTCGGACAAGAACTGGTCAAGGAAATGTGAGGTAATTGTTAGTGCACGGTCAATGTCGGTCATTAGGTGGCACGCTCTCCGCTCGTAACCCCCCACGGAACGAGCAACGGAGAACCCATGACCCCCCACATGAACACCCGTCGCGCCGCAGCACTGGCCGCCGTGGCCGCGATGGTCGTCGTCGGAGTGCAGACCGGTGCGGCGAACGCCAGCCCGGGTACCCCGAACGACGGTTCCTCCGCCTCTCCCAGCACCGCCGCGCCGGCCTTCAGCAGCGCCTCGAAGCACGCCACCGCCATCAAGTCGGCTCAGGCCGACGCCTCCTCGGCCGCCGCCACGCTCAAGCTCGGCGGCAAGGAGAAGCTGATCGCCCGTGACGTGATCAAGGACGCCAAGGGCACGGTCCACACCCGCTACGAGCGCACCTACGACGGGCTGCCCGTCATCGGCGGCGACCTGGTCACCCACACCGCGAGCAACGGCACGCTGAAGAGCGTCACCAAGGCGACCGACGCCAAGATATCCGTGCCCTCCACGACGGCGAAGATCAAGACCGTGGCCGGTGCCCGCAAGGTGATCTACGCGGGCGGCAACGAGCCCGTCCTCGCGCTGGAGTCGGTGAAGACCGGGGTGCAGAAGGACGGCACCCCGAGCCGCAAGCGGATCATCACCGACGCCACCACCGGCAAGGTGCTGCACAGCTACGAGGAGATCGAGACCGCCGGCGTCGGCAACAGCCAGTACAGCGGCAAGGTCGACCTGTCCACCACCAAGTCCGGCTCCGGCTTCGACCTGACCGACGGCGACCGCGGCGGCCACAAGACGTACGACCTGAACCAGGGCGAGAGCGGCACCGGTGACCTGGTCACCGACGACGACGACACGTGGGGCGACGGCACCGGCAACGACCGCCAGACCGCCGCGGTCGACGCCCACTACGGCGCCGCGAAGACCTGGGACTTCTACAAGGACGTGCTCGGCCGCGACGGCATCGCGGGCGACGGCAAGGCCGCCTACTCCCGCGTCCACTACGGCGACGCGTACGTCAACGCGTTCTGGGACGACAGCTGCTTCTGCATGACGTACGGCGACGGCGCCGACAACAAGAGCGCCCTCACCGGCCTCGACGTCGCCGGCCACGAGATGAGCCACGGGCTGACCGCGTCGACCGCCAACCTCGACTACGTCGGCGAGTCCGGCGGCCTCAACGAGGCGACCAGCGACATCTTCGGCACCGCGGTCGAGTTCTTCGCCGACAACAGCACCGACGTCGGCGACTACCTCATCGGCGAGAAGATCGACATCAACGGCGACGGCACCCCGCTGCGTTACATGGACGAGCCGAGCAAGGACGGCGGCTCGGCCGACTACTGGGACAGCAGCGTCGGCAACGAGGACGTGCACTACTCGTCCGGTGTCGCCAACCACTTCTTCTACCTGCTGGCCGAGGGCAGCGGCGCCAAGACCATCAACGGCGTCGACTACGACTCCCCGACCTCCGACGGCTCCACCGTCACCGGCATCGGCCGGGACAAGGCCGTCCAGATCTGGTACAAGGCCCTCTCCGAGTACATGACCTCCTCCACCGACTACGCGGACGCCCGCACGGCGACCGAGAAGGCCGCCACCGACCTCTACGGTGCGGACAGCGCCGAGCTGAAGGCCGTCGACGCCGCCTGGACCGGCGTCAACGTGAAGTAACGCCCCATCCGTTGCTCCCGGGAGCCGGTCAGCCGTCCGCGGCAGGCCGGCTCCTGCCGTACAACCACTTCTTCCACAGCCCGGTCAGATCCCGACCGGTCGCCTTCTCCACATAGGCGGTGAAGTCCGCCGTGGTGGCGTTGGAGTGCCGGTGGGCCTTCGTCCAGCCCGCGAGCAGCGCGAAGAACCGCTTGTCGTCGTCCACCGCCTCGCGGATCTTGTGGATCACCATCGCCCCGCGCCCGTACACCGGCGGATCCGAGATGTTCGCCGCCGCCGGCGGATCGGCCGGCGGGAAAGCCCAGTTGTCCTCGTTCTCGTACGCGTCGTCGAAGGAGTCCTGGGCCGGTGTGCCCTCCTTCTCCTCCTCCCACAGCCACTCCGCATACGTCGCCAGCCCCTCGTTGAGCCACATGTCCCGCCAGCTCGCGGGCGTGACCGAGTCACCGAACCACTGGTGCGCCATCTCGTGGACGAGCAGTCCGATGCTCGGCGGCCCGGGGAAGAACGGCCGGTTCTGCGTCTCCAGCGCGTACCCCGCGTCCCCCTTGCGCTCGACGATGGCGCCGGTCGCGGAGAACGGATACGGACCGAAGTGCGCGGCCTCCCACTCCACCACCTCGGGGACCCGGGCCACGGTCCGCGCACTCGCCTTCGCCGAATCCGGGTCCACGGCGGTGAACACCGTGATGCCGCCCGCCATCTTCGACGTCTTCGTCTCGAAGCGGCCCACGGCCAGTGTCGCGAGGTAACTCGCCATCGGTTCGGGCGTGTGCCAGCGGTACGTGGTGCGCCCCCCGGCCGTCGTGGGCGAGCCGGCCGGTTCGCCGTTGGAGACGGCCGTGAGCCCCCGGGGGACGGTGACCGACAGATCGTAGGAGGCCTTGTCGCTCGGGTGGTTGTTGCCCGGGAACCAGGCCATGGAGCCGGTCGGTTCGCCCAGCGCCACCACACCGTCGGCGGTCGGCAGCCAGCCCTCCTCGGAGTCGTCCGGATCGGTGATGGTCTTCGGGGAGCCCGAGTAGTGGACGACCGTGCGGAACGACCGGCCCCGGCGCAGCCGGTCCTGGACCTTGATGTCCGGACGCAGCGTCAGTTCGTCGCCCGCCCGGTTCACGGCGGCGGGACGCCCCTCCACCGCGGCCGACGTGACCGTCAGCCCGGCCAGATCGAGGTTGAACGAGCTGAGGTCCTGGGTGGCCCGCGCGGTGATCGTGGCGGTGCCGCGCAGCCGGTGGGCGTCCGGGTCGACGTCGAGCGCGAGATCGTAGTGCGTGACGTCGTAGCCGCCGTTGCCGATCCTGGGGAAGTACGGATCTCGCAGACCGGAGGCGCCCGGAGAGCCGCTCACACCACCGGCCGACGCGCTGCAGGCGGGTGCGAGGACCGCCAGGGCGAGGAGCAGGACGGTGCTCCTCGCCACCCTCCGGGGCGTGCGAACCGTGCCGGGCGCCGGGCCGAGTACCGCGGGTCGTTGCTCCACGCCGATGATCCTATGTGCGGAATGTCGGAGTGCGGGGGAACTCGGGGCCGTTGCCGTGCCGACCGCTGCCGGTTACTTCGCGAGGGCGGCGGCGCCCGCACGGGCGAACTTCTCGTCGAGGTCGCCGCTGGGGGCGCCGGCCACTCCGATGCCCGCCACCGGCGCGCCCTTGGCCTGCACCGGGGCGCCGCCCGCGAGGAAGAGGGTGCCGGGGATGTCCTTCAGGTTCGGGGTCCCTTCGAGCCGCTCTGCCAGCTCGGACGTGGGGGCGTTCCAGGACACGGCCGTGTACGCCTTCTTCACCGCCGACTCGTACGCCTGCGGGCCCGCACCGTCGCCGCGCAGGGTGACGACGGTGTTGCCGTCGCGGTCGACGACGGAGACGGCGACCTTCTGGTGCTCCTTCTCCGCCGCGTCCAGCGCCGCCCGTGCGGCCTTCGACGCGGCGTCCACGGTGAGGTGCGTGGACTGCTGGAGGTTCCGGTTCGCGGCGTCGGCCTTGACGGCGGCGGGCGCGGGCGCGGCGGCCGGGGCGGAGGCGTTCGCGGAGACGGCGCCGAAGGTACCGGCCCCGAGCGCGGCGGCGGCGACGGTACCGGTCAGGACACGGGTGCGCAGCGACATCTTCTTCATGGTGGGCTCCTCAACGGTGGCATCGGGTGGTTCCTGCGTTCTGAGATCAATCCTCCGGCCGGACCCTGGGCCCTCCCGTCGTCGTACCGGCTGGACGCCGTGTGCGGGACGGCTGACGGCCCCATCGGCCGATCGGTTGATGCGGAGGCGCCCGTTCGGGGTGACGATGGAATGTCCGCGCAGGTCAGCAGTGGTCCCGTGGAGCGGGGCACGGTTCACAGAAGGGGGCAGGCGGTGGAGCGGCGAAGCCGGTCGGCAGGTGTTGCCGGTCAGGCGGGCGACCCCGGCGCACGGGCGCTCGCCGTGCTCATGCACGCCGCCTTCTTCCTGCTGCTCGGTGCCTCGCTGACCCGGTTCCTGCTGCGCCACCCCGGCGAGGCCCGCACCCCGTGGATCATCGGGCTGTCCCTCGCGCTGGCCGCGCTGTACGTACTCGGCCCGGTCCTCGGCTCCCGCCCGACGCCGAGCAGCCTGCTCTGGCTGGGAGTGCTGGTCGCCGTGTGGATGGTGCTGGTCGTCCTCGCGCCGAGCTTCGCGTGGTGCGCGGTGCCGCTCTTCTACACCGGGCTGCGCATCCTGCCGCCGCGCGCCGCGCTCGCCCTGGTCGTGCTGCTCACCCTGTTCGTCGTCGCCGCACAGCTGCGGCTGGCCGACGGCTTCGACCCGAACCTGGTGCTCGCCCCGCCCGCCGTCGCGGCCGTCGCGACCGCCGTCTTCGTCCAGATGCAGCGCCAGGCCGTCACCCGGGACGAACTCATCGACGACCTGATCCGCACCCGCCGCGAACTCGCCGCCACCGAACGGCGCGAAGGCACCCTCGCCGAACGCCAACGGCTCTCCATGGAGATCCACGACACCCTCGCCCAGGGCCTGTCCAGCCAGCAGATGCTGCTCCAGGCCGCCGACCGCACCTGGGACACCGACCCGGCGACCGCCCGACGCCACGTCCGTACCGCCACCGGCATCGCGGAACGCAACCTCGCCGAGGCCCGCCGCTTCGTGCACGACCTGGCCCCCGCCGACCTCGCCGAGGGCGGCGGCCTGGACGCGGCGCTGCACGCGCTCGCCGCCCGCGAGACGGCGCAGACCCAGGGCCGGATCACCGTCCGCTGCCACATCGAGGGCGAACCGCACACCGCGCTGCCCGACCGGGTGCAGTCCGCGCTGCTGCGGATCGCCCAGGGCGCCCTGGCCAATGTGACCGAGCACGCGGGCGCCACCGAGGCCGCCCTGACGCTCACCCACCTCGACGACCGGACCGTCCTCGACATCGCCGACAACGGCCACGGCTTCACCCCCACCGCCCGCACCGGAACACCGGGCGGCGTACGCGGTCACGGGCTGCCCGCGATGCGCGCCCGACTGCGTCAGCTCGGCGGCACCCTGACCATCGAATCCGCCCCCGGCGAGGGGACCGTGGTGACCGCCGCCGTCCCCCTCGGGGACCGGCCCACCGCCGCCCTCACCCACCGGGACCCCGTATGACCGCCGCGCCCCCGCCCGTCCCCGTCCGCATCCTGCTCTGCGACGACCACGCCGTCGTACGCGCCGGGCTGCTCGCCCTCCTCGGCAGCGAACCCGACATCGAGGTCGTCGGCGAGGCAGGCAGCGGTGAGGAGGCGGTCGCCCTGACCGCGAGGCTCAGCCCCGACGTCGTCCTGATGGACCTCCAGCTGGGCGAGGGCATCGACGGGGTGGAGGCCACCCGCCGGATCGCGAGCGCCTGCGCCGGAGCCCACGTCCTGGTCCTCACCACGTACGACACGGACGCCGACATCACCCGCGCCATCGAGGCGGGCGCCACCGGCTATCTGCTGAAGGCCGAACGCCCGGAGGAGCTCTTCGCCGCGATCCGCTCGGCCGCCCAGGGCCGCACCGCCCTCTCCCCGCCCGTCGCCAGCCGCGTCATGGCCCGTATGCGCAAGCCGCTGCCCACCCTCACCGACCGCGAACGCGACATCCTCGGCCAGCTCTCCCGGGGCCTGGGCAACCGGGACATCGCCCGTGCCCTGTTCATCAGCGAGGCCACCGTCAAGACGCACCTGGGCCGCATCTACGACAAGCTCGGCGTCGACACCCGCGCAGGAGCCGTCTCCGTGGCCAAGGAGCAGCGGCTCCTGCCCTGAGGAACCCTCCCGCACCGCTCCCCGGGCGTCTGCCGGCCGCTGCGGCCCGCCGGAGCCGGTCCGTCAATGATCCGGTCGTGCGGGAGCGACAGATCCGGTGGTGCGGGAGCGACACGCCGGGCATGACACCATCGAACCGTGCTCGACATCGGCTACTCCCTCTCCCGACGCTTCCCCGATCCCCCGCAGACCGACTACCGCCGAGCGGACGTCCACGCCCTGCGCCACGATCTGTTCTCCGGGGACGTCTACCTCGCGGACACCAAGGAGGACCGCGAAGTATCCACGGCCTGGGGATGGGTGCCGGTGCTCGACTTCGCCTGGGCCCTGTGCGACATCGTCGAGCAGATCGACCGCGACCCCCGCGGCAACCGCTCGCACCGCCGCCAGTTCGCCGAACTCGACTTCACCGAATCGTCCGACCGCATGCTCTTCGAGCGCCGCTTCGGCTGGGTCGACGTCGAGGCCGACTGGATGCCCGCGGAGGAGGCGCCGCTCACCTTCAACCACTCCGTGCTGCGCCGCGAGGCCCGCGACTTCCTGCACGATCTGATCGCCGACCTCGCCGACATGCACGAAGGCCTCGCCGACAACCCCGCCGTCTGGGACCTCCAGGCCCGCTTCCCCCGCCTCTGAGCGGCCGGAACGCTCCTCACGCCTCCACCCGCACCCCGATCTGCGCCGCGAACGCCGGAGCCAGCTCCATCAGCTGCGACGGGCTGATCACCGCGCCCGCCAGCCGCTCCACCCCACGGGCGATGTCCAGCTCCGCGACCGTCCGCAGATCCACCGACTCCATCCGCACCGCGCTGAAATCGGCCCGCTTCAGCACGCAGTCCCGGAACTCCACCCGGTCCAGCTGCGCGCCCCCGAAATCCGGCTCGGACAGCACACAGCCCTCGAACACCACGTCCTTCAGACGGGCCTTCCGCAGATTCAGGTAGTCGATCTTCCCGCCCCGCACGAGCACCCGCTCCAGCACAGCGCCGTGCATCTGCACCCCGCCGAGGCGCGCGTCCACGATCTCCACGTCCCGCAGTGACGCCCCCGCGAGATCCGTGCCGACACCCCGTACCCCCGTCAGCACGGAATCGATGAAACGGGCCCTGACCAGCTCCGTGCGGTCCAGCGCGCAGCCGTCCAGCGCGCAGTCCATGAACCGCGCTCCCGGACCCGACTCGTCGGCCAGATCCACGGCGTCGAACCGCACCCCGTCGTAATCCCCGTCCGGCTCCAGGCCGGCGCCCCCGTAAGGCTCGAGGG
Source organism: Streptomyces sp. NPDC127177 (assembly GCF_042672475.1). NCBI lineage: Bacteria > Bacillati > Actinomycetota > Actinomycetes > Kitasatosporales > Streptomycetaceae > Streptomyces > Streptomyces sp. NPDC127177. Next base: position 10,975 of record NZ_JBHXUW010000007.1, on the reverse strand, counting down.
GCGGCAGCCGCACCTCCGGGCGTCGCGCCGCCGCGATCCCGTCCTTGCCGCCCCTGCCGCCACCACTACCGCTGCTGCGCACCATCCCCCCATCGTGACGCACACCACTGACAACGCCCCGCCGCCGATGTCACATCCGGGCCCCCTCCGCACGTCACGTACCCATAGGCACCTGCTAGGCACCTCCAGCGAAGGAGACCGGGACCATGCAGCGCATCCACATCATCGGCGGCGGCCTCGCCGGGTTCACCGCGGCCATCACGGCGGCGGAGTCCGGCGCACTGGTGACCGTCCACGAGGCCCACCACACCCTCGGCGGACGCGCCAGGACCGCCGAAGGCCCGTACCGCACAAACGAGGGACCCCACGCCCTCTACCGCCGCGGCCCGCACTGGACCTGGCTCGACCGGCGCAACCTCCTCGGACCCACCACCACCGTCGCCCCGCCCGAAGCCACCCGGCTCCGCTTCCGCCACCGCGGCACCCTGCACCGCGTCCCGCCCCTCGCCCTCCTCCGGCTCAGCCGCCGCGATGCCACGCGGGTCCCCGCCGACACCGACTTCCGCACCTGGGCCACCGCGCAGATCGGCGAGGCGGGCGCCCGCGCCGCCGCCAACTACGCCGCCGTCGCGCTCTTCCACCACGACCCCGGCAGCCTCTCCGCCGCCTTCGTCCAGGAACGGCTGCACCGGGCAGGCGCCCTGCCGCCCGAAGCGCGCTACCCCGTCGGCGGCTGGGACGGGATCATCGACCGGATGGCGTCCCGCGCCTGGAACCTCAGCGTCCGCATCGAGACGGCGGCCCGCGTCGACACCGCGGCCCTCGACGCCCTCGCCCGCACCGGCCCGGTCGTCGTCGCGACCTCCCTCGACTCCGCCCGCGCTCTCCTCGGCGACCCGGGCCTGACCTGGCCATCCGGCCGCACCGCGCTCATCGACCTCGCCCTGCGCACCCGCCGGGGCGACGCGTTCGCCGTCTCCGACCTGGACGCCCCCGGCTGGATCGAACGGTTCACCGCCCAGGACCGCACCCTCGCCCCCGCAGGCGAGCAGCTCCTCCAGGGACAGATCCCCATCGCCCCCGACGAGCCCCGCGACACCGGTACCGCCCGCGCCGAGGAACTCCTCGACCTCGGTTTCCCCGGCTGGCGCGAGCGCACCGTATGGCGCCGCGAAGCCCTCGCCACCGGCCGCACCGGTGCCGTCGACCATCCCGGCTCCACCTGGCGCGACCGGCCCGCCATCGACCGAGGCAACGGCATCTACCTCGCGGGCGACCAGGTCGCCGCCCCCGGCCTGCTCAGCGAGGTCTCGTTCAACAGCGGCATCGAAGCGGCCCTCCTCGCGCTCGGGGCCACCGGGGACGGCAACCGGACCGGACACCGCCCGCCCGCCGCCCGAAACCACACCTCCGCCCGAAACCGCACCCCCGCCGGAACGCCGCTTGACCTCAAGCGCACCTGAGGTCCGAGGGTGGGTGCCACCGAGAACCACACCCCGGGGAGCCCACCATGCACGCCATCCGCCTCCACGCCTTCGGCCCCGCCGAGAACCTCGCCTACGAGCGCACCGACGACCCCGTACCCGCGCCCGGCCAGGTCCGTATCGCCGTCCGCGCCGCCGGCGTACACCTCCTCGACACCGCCCTGCGCGAGGGCATGACCGGGCCCTACCCCGCCCCCACCCCGCTGCCCACCGTCCCCGGCCGCGAGATCGCCGGCACCGTGGAATCACTCGGCGAGGGCACCGACCCCGGCTGGCTCGGCCGGCACGTCGTGGCCCACATCGGCAACGCCCCCGGCGGCTACGCCGAACTCACCGTCACCGAGGCCGACAAGCTGCACGCCGTGCCCGACGGACTCGACGACGCCGAGGCCGTCGCCATGATCGGCACCGGCCGCACCGCACTCGGCATCCTCGGATTCACCCCGCTCGGCCCCGAATCCGTCGTGCTGGTCACCGCCGCCGCCGGCGGCATCGGCACCCTGCTCGTCCAGTACGCCAAGAACGCCGGGGCCACCGTCATCGGCCTCGCCGGCGGCCCCGCCAAGACCGCCCTCGTCCGCGCCAACGGAGCCGACCTCTCCGTCGACTACACCCTCCCCGACTGGCCCCGGCACGTCCGCACCCACCTCGACGCCCTCGGCCGCCGCGCCACCGTCGCCTACGACTCCGTCGGCTCCACCACCGCACGCGCCGCCGTCGACCTCCTCGGCAAGGGCGGACAGCACATCGTCTACGGCTGGTCCGGCCAGGGCCTCCACGACGGGCACCCGCTCACCTTCACCGAGGACGAACTCGCCGCCCGCGCCATCACCTCACAGAACGTGCTCGGCCCCGCCATGATCCAGCGCGGCGGCGGCCTGCGCGCCCTGGAGAGGCGCGCACTCGCCGAAGCCGCCGCGGGCAGGCTGCGCCCCGCCGTCCAGCGCTACCCGCTCGCCGAGGCGGCCACCGCCCACCGCGCCCTCGAAACCCGTGGCACCACCGGCAAGGTGGTCCTCATCCCCTGACCCGGCGCGACGGCCCCGGCCGGGCCATGACGGCAATCCCGCTAACGCCGCCCGCCCAGCCCCGCCAGCGCCCCGTCCGTCAGCCGGTACACCGTCCACTCGTCCTGCGGACGCGCACCCAGCGACTCGTAGAACGCGATCGACGGGGCGTTCCAGTTCAGCACCGACCACTCCAGCCGCTCGTAGCCACGCTCCACGCAGATCCGCGCCAGCTCGCTCAGCAGCGCCTTCCCGTGCCCGCCGCCCCGCCGCTCCGGGCGCACGTACAGGTCCTCCAGATAGATGCCGTGCACCCCGCGCCACGTCGAGAAGTTGAGGAACCACAACGCGAAGCCCACCACCTCACCGTCCTCGTCGGACTCGGCGATGTGCGCGAACGCGGCAGGACGCTCACCGAACAGCGCCTCGCGCAGCTGCTCCTCGGTGGCGTTCGCCTCGTGCAGCGCCTTCTCGTAATCGGCCAGTTCACGGATCATCGCGTGAATGGCGGGAACATCGGCGGCGGTAGCGTTACGAATCATGAGGGCAGCGTAAGCAACACCGCACCACCCGCCGCCTCCTCCCCCGGCCCGGCGACTACCCCCGGCCCAGCAACCGCCGCGCGATCTCCGCCTGCTCGGGCACCAGCCGCCGCTCACCGCTCCCGGCGCCCCAGCACGCGTTCTGCAGCACCCGCCCCAGCGTCCACGCACGGGCCCGCGCCCGGTCGAGGCCCAGCGTCTCCGTCAGCAGATCGAACCGCCACCCCACCGCCGCCGCATCGAACCGGTTGACCAACGACGGAAACAGCTCGAACCCCGGATCACCGGCCAGCGGCTTCGGATCGATCGCCACCCACCGCTCCTCCCGGTCCGCCGGACCGCCCCGCCCGGCCAGCACATTGCCGAAATGCAGATCCCAGTGCAGCAGCCGGTCCCCCGGCTCCCCCGCCACCTCCCGCACCGCCGCCGCACAGTCCGCCAGCAGCCGCCGCTCCGACTCGTCCACCAGGAGCTCCGCCGCACCCGGCGCGGCGGCCAGCATCCGCCGCACCGCCTCGCCCAGCTCCCGGAAACCGCACGCCCGCGGAGCCCGCACCGCCGTCAGCCCTGCCAGCAACTCCGCGATGATCCGCACCGCTTCCCGCACATCGGCCGTCCCCGCCAGGGAACGGCGCCCGTCCAGGCGCTCCAGCAGCATCGCCCCCGTCGCCGCGTCATGGCCGAGCAACTCCACCGCACCCGCCGACGCCTCGCCCCACACCCGCAGCGCGACCGGCTCCCCCTCCGTCTCCTCGTCCACCGACTGCAACTTCAACGCCGCCCGGCGGCCGTCCGCCACCCGCACCACCGGAAGAACCAGCGCACACACCCCGTACAGCGCCCCACCGTCCCGGCGCAGCCCCCACCGCTCCAGCAGCTCCGCGGCCATCCCGGGCAACGCGGCGAGAAACGCCCGCCCGGCCGCACCGTTGTACTTGGACTGAGTAGCGATCAGCGCATCCGGAATGTCAATCACGCTCCCGATCGTAGGAGCGTGCGTCAATCGGCTATGACCCCGAGCCATCCCGTCCCGCCCACGCGGCCCCGCTCCTCGCCCGTCACGTGGATCCGCGGCGCCGGCTCATGGATCCGCAGCGCACCCGGCACCTACCTCTGGCTGACGGCCCTCTTCGTCACCACCGTGATCGTCCACCAGATGTCACCGGGCTTCGAGGAGTCCTTCCTCCGCCAGCGCTCCACCAACATCCACGAGCTCTCCCAGAACCCGGTACGCGTGCTGATCAGCAGCGCCTTCTGGATCGACAGCGGCGAATGGCTCCCGTACGCCGTCCTCTACACCGTCTTCCACGCCCCCGCCGAACGCCGTCTGGGCACCCTGCGCTGGCTCACCGTGGTGGCCGCCGCCCACGTCCTCGCCACCCTCGTCAGCGAAGGCGTCCTGGCCTGGGCGATCCGGCACGGCCACGCTCCCGAGGCCGCCGCCAACACCCTTGACGTCGGTGTCAGTTACGCGCTCGCGGGCGTCGTCGCCGTCCTGACCTACTACGTTCCGCGCCCCTGGCGGTACGTCTACCTCTTCGCCGTCCTCGTCATCTACGGCGTCCCCCTCGTCACCAGCGCCACCTTCACCGACGTCGGCCACTTCACCTCCGTACTCATCGGCCTCGCCTGCTACCCGCTGACCCGTGACCGGCACAAGACGAAACCCGCCCCCGCCCAGTAACGTCCCGCCACACAGGCGCACGGCAGACAGCCACACACCGGCAGCCGGCCACACGGACAAGCAGGGACAACATGAGCACCGTCAGCACCGCGAACGGCGGCATATCCTTCTGGTACGCGGACCAGGGCACTCCCGCCCCCCGCGAACCCCTGCCGGGCGACACCGGCGCCGACGTCTGCATCGTCGGCGGCGGGTACACCGGACTGTGGACGGCGTACTACCTCAAGAAGGCCGTCCCCTTCCTCAACATCACCGTGCTGGAAGCCAAGTTCTGCGGCTACGGCGCCTCCGGACGCAACGGCGGCTGGCTCTACAACGGCATCGCAGGCCGCGACCGCTACGCGAAACTCCACGGCCACGACGCCGCCGTCCGCCTCCAACAGGCCATGAACGACACCGTCTCCGAAGTCATCCGCGTCGCCGACGAGGAGAAGATCGACGCCGACATCCACCGCGGCGGCGTCCTCGAAGTCGCCTGCACCCCGGCCCAACTGGCCCGCCTCAAGGCCTTCCACGCCGTCGAGGTCGCGTTCGGCGAGAGCGACCGCACCCTGCACGGAGCCCGCGAGACCGCCGAACGCGTCCGCGTCACCGGGGCCGTCGGCTCCACCTGGACCCCGCACGGCGCCCGGCTGCACCCCGCCAAACTCGTCAAGGGCCTCGCCGACGCCGTGGAAGCGCTCGGCGTCACCATCCACGAGTCGACCCCCGTCACGGAGATCAAGCCCAAACACGCCGTCACCCCCTACGGCACCGTCCGGGCCCCGTACATCCTGCGCTGCACCGAGGGCTTCACCGCGGGCCTCAAGGGCCAGAAGCGCACCTGGCTCCCGATGAACTCCTCCATGATCGTCACCGAACCGCTCCCCGACTCCCTCTGGGACACCATCGGCTGGAACGGCCGCGAGACCCTCGGCGACATGGCCCACGCCTACATGTACGCCCAGCGGACCGCCGACGACCGCATCGCACTCGGTGGCCGCGGCGTCCCGTACCGCTACGGCTCGGCCACCGACAACGACGGCCGCACCCAGCCCGCCACCGTCGAGGCCCTGCGCGACCTCCTCGTCCGCCTCTTCCCCACCACCGCGGGCACCCCCATCGCGCACGCCTGGTCCGGCGTCCTCGGCGTCCCCCGCGACTGGTGCGCGACGGTCACCCTCGACCGCTCCACCGGCCTCGGCTGGGCGGGCGGCTACGTCGGCTCCGGCGTCGCGACCACCAACCTCGCCGCACGCACCCTGCGCGACCTGATCCAACAGGACTCCGGTCAGTCCGGCCCGACCGAACTGACCACGCTGCCCTGGGTGAACCACCGCGTCCGCCGCTGGGAACCGGAACCCCTCCGCTGGCTCGGCGTCCACGGCATGTACGCCGCCTACCGCACGGCCGACCGCCGCGAACGCACCTCGCCCCGACCGGGCACCGACCCCGTCGCGAAGTTCGCGGACCGGGTGGCGGGGCGGGGCTGAGCACGGGCGGTCTCGGCGGAGGAGCCGCCTCGGGAAGCCGCCACGGCTGCGTTGGTGACGAGCTGGCCGTAGACCGCCAGCCCCTCTTCGCCGATCTCCACACGTCTGCCTCCGCAGGCTGCCAGAGATCCGGCGCGGCCTGCTCCAGGCTCGGCGCGGCTCCGGAGAGCGGTGCGCACCGGGTCAGTCTGACCACCAGAACACACCCATCCGCTCACGCGCGGACGTCCACGGCGTCCCCGCCGCGCGACCCCGCATGCCCCGAGCGACAGAAAACCCCAGGTCACGGATTACGCGACCTGGGGTTTCACCGAGCCCCCTATCGGATTCGAACCGATGACCTACGCATTACAAGTGCGTTGCTCTGGCCAGCTGAGCTAAGGAGGCGCCGCGCACGCCGAGACCACGCGCGCGAGCCCTCACTCTACACAGCGCCCCACCCGCCGATCCAGGACGTTTCACCCCTGCTCACGGGGTACGGGCCGCAGCCCGTCCAGGGTGAGGTCGAGAAGGCGTTCGGCCTGGTCGCGCTGGTCGGGAGTGGCCGAGGTGAGGGCGATTCCGGCCAGGGCGGCGAACATGTCCGTCGGGCTGATGTCGGACCGGATCGCACCGGCCGCGGTACCGGCGTCCATGAGGGAGGAGAGGGCCTCCTGGATCATCCGGTGGCTGTCGGCGTAGGGGTTGGTGCCCGAGGCGACCACGGCCCGGAGCGCCTCGGCCATGCCGAGTTTGGCGGTGGCGTAGTCGATGAAGCCGCGCGTCCAGGCGCGCAGTGCCTCACGGGGCTCCATCGTCTCCAGGAGCGTGGGCACGGAGTCGCACAGGCGGGCCACCTCGTTGCGGTACGCCGCCTCGATCAGGGTCTCCCGGGTGGGGAAGTTGCGGTAGAGCGTGCCGGTTCCCACGCCCGCCTCCCTGGCGATGCGTTCGAAGTGCGCGTCCAGCCCCTCCTCCGTGAACACGCGTACCGCCGCGGCAAGGATCTTGTCGCGGTTGCGTTGTGCGTCGGCTCTCAGCGGGCGTTCTGCTGGGGACATCAACGGCTCTCCCTGCTCTCCACTTGCTAAGTGGAGGCGTCTCCACTTAGTGTGGAGAAAGTGGCGGCGCCTCCACTTTCACTGTAGGGCATGACCGGGCCAATGGTCCCGGCCCGCCCCTTCCCCCACTTCGGAAGGACTGTCGATCATGTCGACCACATCGATCACCTCAGGAATCGAAGGCAAGGTCGTGGCCATCACCGGCGCCAGCAGCGGCATCGGCGAAGCGACCGCACTCCTGCTCGCCGCGCGTGGCGCGAAGCTCGTCCTGGGAGCGCGCCGACCGGAGCGCCTGGAGGCCCTGGCCGCCCGCATCGAGGAGGCCGGCGGAGAAGCCGCCTGGATCAGCACCGACGTGAAGAGGCGCGAGGACCTGACCGGTCTCGTCGCTCTCGCACGCGAGCGGTTCGGCAAGCTCGACGTGCTCATCAGCAATGCCGGGGTCGGCCCGATCGCCCCTCTCGACGATCTCCGCGTCGAGGAGTGGGAGGAGATGATCGACGTCAACCTCAAGGGCGTGCTGTACGGGATCGCCGCCGCGCTGCCGGTCTTCCGGGAGCAGGGCTTCGGCCACTTCGTCAACACCGTGTCCACCGCCGGACTGCGCATCGTCCCCCTCCAGGCGGTGTACGCCGGCACGAAGAACGCCGTCCGCACCATCTCCGAGGGGCTGCGTCAGGAGGCCGGTGACAGCCTCCGCGTCACCGTCGTCTCACCCGGCTTCGTCCGCACGGAGTTCTCGGACTCCGTGTCCGACCCCGCGGTCAGGGCCCAGGTCGCCGACCGGATGGAGAAGATCGCGATCCCGCCGGAGGCGGTGGCCCGTGCGATCGCCTTCGCGGTCGAGCAGCCGGACGGCGTCGACGTGGGCGACATCGTCGTCCGCCCCACAGCGCAGGACTGAGGACCGCCGCGGCTGCCGGCAGGACCGCCCCGGCTGCCGCCAGGATCACGCCGGCTGCCGCCAGGATCGCGCCGGGGAATTCGTGGCCCGAGAACTACTGACAGATTCGAAATGGCCAGGTAGCGTCACGGAAGGTTCACTCAAGTGGACCAGACCACTCCCTACTCGGATCGTCCGGCACGTTCCTGCCGGTGGAGGAGAAGATTCAGCATGGCCAGTGTCACGTTCGACAAGGCGTCCCGCGTATACCCCGGCTCCACGAAGCCCGCGGTTGACCAGCTCGAGATCGACATCGAGGACGGCGAGTTCCTCGTCCTCGTCGGTCCCTCCGGTTGTGGCAAGTCGACCTCCCTGCGCATGCTCGCGGGTCTCGAGGACGTCAACGGCGGCGCCATCCGCATCGGTGACCGCGACGTCACGCACCTGCCGCCGAAGGACCGGGACATCGCCATGGTGTTCCAGAACTACGCGCTCTACCCGCACATGTCCGTCGCGGACAACATGGGCTTCGCGCTGAAGATCGCCGGTATCAACAAGACCGAGATCCGGGCGAAGGTCGAAGAGGCCGCCAAGATGCTGGACCTCACCGACTACCTCGACCGCAAGCCGAAGGCGCTCTCCGGTGGTCAGCGCCAGCGTGTCGCGATGGGCCGCGCCATCGTCCGTGAGCCGCAGGTCTTCCTCATGGACGAGCCGCTGTCGAACCTCGACGCCAAGCTCCGCGTCTCCACCCGTACGCAGATCGCCTCGCTCCAGCGCCGCCTGGGCATCACGACCGTGTACGTCACGCACGACCAGGTCGAGGCCCTGACCATGGGTGACCGCGTCGCGGTCCTCAAGGACGGCCTCCTCCAGCAGGTCGACTCGCCGCGCAACATGTACGACAAGCCGGCGAACCTCTTCGTGGCCGGCTTCATCGGCTCCCCCGCCATGAACCTGGTCGAGGTCCCGATCACCGACGGTGGCGTGAAGTTCGGCAACAGCGTCGTCCCGGTCTCCCGTGAGGCGCTCACCGCCGCCGCGGACCGCGGCGACACGACCGTCACGGTCGGCATCCGCCCCGAGCACTTCGACATCGTCGAGCACGGCGGCGCCGCCGCGAAGTCCCTCACCAAGGACTCCGCCGACGCCCCGGCCGGCCTCGCCGTCTCGGTCAACGTCGTCGAGGAGCTCGGCGCCGACGGCTTCGTCTACGGCTCCGCCGAGGTCGGCACCCAGGACAAGGACCTCGTCGTCCGCGTCGGCGGCCGCGCGGTTCCGGAGAAGGGCACCAAGCTGCACGTCGTGCCCCGCCCGGACGAGCTGCACGTCTTCGCGACCTCGACGGGTGAGCGTCTCACCGACTGATCCCGCACCACCAGCCGTACGACGTCGGCCCCGCACGTACTCCGTGCGGGGCCGACGCGCGTCCGGGAGAGGGCGGACGGAGGCGGGCGGAGGCGGGGTCGGGTTTGGGACACGGATGCCAAATTCCCCGGCACAACGGTCATTTCACTCCCCGCCGTCAACACGGGATTCGAAAAACACTCTCGAACCATCCCCCGCGAGAGTGACGTAATGTCGCCAAATCATCACTGCCCGCTACGCTCACTGCGTGACCCACACCGCGCGCCGTATCGGCCGAACTCTCGCTCTCGTACTGCCTGTCGTCATGGTTCTGTCCGGGACCCTCGCGGTCACCGCCGTGCCGTGGGCGTCCCGCAGCTCCGACTCCACGATGCTCACCGCGTCGGCCCAGACCGTCTCCAAGCGCGCCAAGGCGCGCACCCCGCAGGACGTTCTGCGCGACAAGCTCCTCCTGGAGCTCCAGGAGAAGGACCCGGGTGTCGCGTTGACGGACCTTCAGCGTGCCGTCGAGGGGCGCCCCTCGCTCGCGAGGCACTGCATCTCGATCGCCAAGGCGCTCGGCAAGGCCGCGGTCGAGCAGTACGGCCCGACGCGGGCTCACCGCTTCTCCCGTCCGGTCTGTGACACGTCGTTCGCCTCGGGCGTCGCGCAGTTCAGCTGACGGACCCCGTACCGTGCGGGCACGGCATATCGTGCCTGGCATGCATACGTTTCCGACGCAGGCCGTGATCCTGGCGGGTGGCCAGGGGTCACGGCTGCGCCCGTACACCGATGACCGCCCCAAGCCGATGGTCGAGATCCCGGGCACCGGGACTCCGATCATCGGCCATCAGCTTTCCTGGCTCGCCGCCGAGGGCGTGACCGACGCCGTGGTCTCGTGCGGGCATCTGGCCGAGGTACTGCAGGAGTGGCTGGACGCCGCCGTGCTGCCGCTGCGCGTCACGACCGTGGTGGAGTCCGAGCCGCTGGGACGCGGTGGCGGGCTGAAGTACGCCGCGGCCCGGCTGCCCGATCCGGAGCAGCCCTGGTACGCCACCAACGGCGATATCTGGACGCGCTTCTCCCTGCGTGAGATGGCCGCGTTCCACGCGGAGCGCGATGCGACCGCGACGCTGGCCCTGGCCCGTCCGCGGATTCCGTGGGGTGCGGTGGAGACCGACGCGTTCGGGCACATCACCGACTTCATCGAGTCGCCGCCCTCGCCGTATCTGATCAACGCCGGGGTGTACGTGTTCTCGCCCGCTTTCACGGCGATGCTGCCGGACCGGGGCGACCACGAGCGGACCACGTTCCCGAGGCTGGCGCGCGAACGCAGCCTGGCGGGTTATCCGTTGCCGCACGGGGCGTACTGGCGCGCCATCGACACCGCCAAGGACCTGACGGAGGCCGCGAAGGAGCTGGACGGGCAGTAAGCAGGCCGGTCCGCTCCCCCGATACGCACGAACACGGAAGAGGGGGCGGGCACCGGAGGTGAATCCGGTGGCCCCCCCCGCAT
>NZ_JBHXUW010000006.1:0-175696 GCF_042672475.1 Streptomyces sp. NPDC127177 | reverse complement strand
GGCCTTCTCCGTACCGTACGGAGCTACTCCGCGGCCTTCTTCTTCTCCTCGGCGTCCTCGATCAGCGCCTCGGCGAGCTGCTGCATCGACAGCCGCCGGTCCATCGACGTCTTCTGGATCCACCGGAACGCGGCGGGCTCGGAGAGCCCGTAGTCCGTCTGCAGAATGCTCTTCGCGCGGTCCACCAGCTTCCGCGTCTCCAGCCGCTGCGAAAGGTCCGCGACCTCGCCCTCCAGCGCCTTCAGCTCCGCGAACCGCGACACCGCCATCTCGATGGCCGGCACCACGTCGCTCTTGCTGAACGGCTTCACCAGGTACGCCATCGCCCCGGCGTCCCGGGCCCGCTCCACGAGGTCGCGCTGCGAGAACGCGGTGAGCATGAGGACCGGCGCGATGGACTCCTCGGCGATCTTCTCGGCGGCGGAGATCCCGTCGAGGACCGGCATCTTCACATCGAGGATGACCAGGTCCGGCTTGTGCTCCCGGGCCAGCTCGACCGCCTGCTGCCCGTCCCCGGCCTCACCGACGACGGAGTACCCCTCTTCCTCCAGCATCTCTTTCAGGTCGAGGCGGATGAGCGCCTCGTCCTCAGCGATGACGACGCGGGTCGTCAGCGGCGGGACGTGCGACTTGTCGTCGTCGGACGCGTCTACGGGCTGGGGCGACTCGGGGGTGGTCACGGGGCTCCTTGGTCAAGACAGGGGTGCTGCTCCCAAGAGCCTACCTAGTTACGGTATGTTTGAGGCACGGAGGGTCGCGCACATCCTTCGTTCCGAAGGGGCCCCGGTAGCCCAGCGGTAGAGGCCATGGATTCAAAACCCATACAGCGTCGGTTCGAATCCGACTCGGGGCACTTCTCCTTCGATTCTAAGGTTCAGGCGCATATTGGCGATCTTCACCCTTGCTGATGAACGTGCCTTCGAAATCACGCACGCGCCGGCGAAGGTCGCACAAGACTCCACCGCATGGAACAGCACAATCCGTCGATTCGTGACGAAGCGCTTGCCCTCTTGAGAGGCGGGACCACAAATCGAGCGGTTGCGGATCTCCTCAATGTGCCTCGCGGAACAGTCGGCTGGTGGCTGTACGAGGATCGCAAACGACGCGGGATCGAGTACGTCCAGCCGACGGACTGTCCCTTGTGCACCGGTCGCGAGTTCGATCGTCTCGCCTACTCCTATCTGCTGGGGCTCTATCTGGGCGACGGCCACATCGACTCCAAGCCGAAACAGCACCATCTGTCGATCTTCTGCGGCGATGCACATCCGGGACTGATCGATGAGGCCGAGTCGGCCATCCGCCGAGTAATGCCCATGCCCCGCACGGGGAGGCGCCATGGAAGTGGCTGCGTCGAGGTCAAGTCCTACACAGAGCACTGGACATGCGTCTTCCCGCAGCACGGCCCTGGCAAAAAGCACGACCGTCCGATCGTCCTCGAACCCTGGCAGCAGGAGATCGTCGACGCGCAACCCTGGGACTTCATCCGCGGGCTCATCCACTCCGACGGGTTCCGGAACATGAACTGGACGACCAGGATGGTCGGCGGCGCGCGAAAGCGGTACGAGTACCCCCGGTACTGGTTCACCAACGCCTCGGACGACATCCGCCGCCTCTACACCGACACCCTCGACAAGCTCGGTATCGAGTGGACGCACTGCACCCGCGCGGGCAAGGAGTACAACATCTCCGTCGCCCGACGGGCATCCGTCGCGCTCATGGATGCACACGTCGGGCCGAAATACTGAGCCGCCCTACTTCGGGCTGTCGTCCTCGCCGATGTGGTGCACGCGCACCAGGTTCGTCGAGCCCGCGACGCCGGGCGGGGAGCCGGCCGTGATGACCACCACGTCACCCTTCTGGCAGCGGCCGATCCTCAGCAACTCCTCGTCGACCTGCGCCACCATCGCGTCCGTCGACTCCACGTGCGGGCCCAGGAACGTCTCCACACCCCACGTGAGGTTCAGCTGGGAGCGGGTGGCCGGGTCAGGGGTGAAGGCGAGCAGCGGGATGGGCGAGCGGTAGCGGGAGAGGCGCTTGACCGTGTCGCCGCTCTGCGTGAAGGCCACCAGGAACTTCGCGCCGAGGAAGTCGCCCATCTCCGCCGCCGCGCGGGCGACCGCGCCGCCCTGGGTGCGGGGCTTGTTGCGGTCGGTGAGGGGCGGGAGGCCCTTGGCGAGGATGTCCTCCTCGGCGGCTTCGACGATGCGGGACATGGTGCGGACCGTCTCGATGGCGTACTTGCCGACGCTGGTCTCGCCGGAGAGCATCACCGCGTCCGTGCCGTCGATGACGGCGTTGGCGACGTCGGAGGCCTCGGCGCGGGTGGGGCGGGAGTTGTCGATCATGGAGTCGAGCATCTGGGTGGCGACGATGACCGGCTTGGCGTTGCGCTTGGCGAGCTTGATGGCGCGCTTCTGGACGATCGGGACCTGTTCGAGGGGCATTTCGACGCCGAGGTCGCCGCGGGCGACCATGATGCCGTCGAAGGCGGCGACGATGTCGTCGATGTTCTCGACGGCCTGGGGCTTTTCGACCTTGGCGATGACGGGGAGGCGGCGGCCCTCCTCGTCCATGACGCGGTGGACGGCCTCGATGTCGCGTCCGCTGCGCACGAAGGAGAGGGCGATGACGTCGGCGCCGGTGCGCAGGGCCCAGCGGAGGTCGTCGATGTCCTTTTCGGAGAGGGCGGGGACGGAGACGGCGACGCCGGGGAGGTTGAGTCCCTTGTGGTCGGAGACCATGCCGCCTTCGATGACGGTGGTGTGGACGCGGGGGCCGTCGACACCGGTGACTTCGAGGGTGACGCGGCCGTCGTCGACGAGGATGCGTTCGCCGGGGGTGACGTCGGTGTTGAGGCCCTCGTAGGTCGTGCCGCAGGTGTGGCGGTCGCCTTCGACGGGTTCGACGGTGATGGTGAAGTCATCGCCGCGTTCAAGGAGTACGGGTCCTTCACGGAACCGGCCGAGGCGGATCTTCGGGCCTTGAAGGTCGGCAAGGATTCCGACGCTGCGTCCGGCTTCGTCGGACGCTTTGCGTACTCGGTGGTAGCGGTCTTCGTGCTCGGCGTAGGTGCCGTGGCTGAGATTGAGGCGGGCGATGTCCATTCCCGCTTCGACCAGGGCCTTGATCTGCTCGTATGTATCGGTGGCGGGTCCTAGGGTGCAAACGATTTTTGCTCTGCGCATGGTTTGAGCCTAAACCTTACCTACGGGTAGCGAATTGGGTCGGAGTGACTCCTCAACAACCTTTGGGTGAAGGGTTTTTGACAAGTGTTGAATTGTGCGGCGGGGTGCTCGGATGAGCATTTCCTCAGAGCGTTGGCGGGGTCATGGTGAAGCGGGCGTTCACCTGGGCGTACACGGTCTGGCGTTGCGGTTCGAGGTCGAGTGCGGGGGCGGGTTCGGGCGGGGCGCCGCCGAATCCGCGGGTGAGGCCGTAGCCGCCGGGGGCTGCGGGCATGACGGGGGCGGCGTTCTCGGCGCCGAGGTCGGCGAGTTCGACGAGGGCGGCGAGGCGGGCGCCGACGGCGTCGGCGTATTCGCGGGCGCGTTGGACTGCTTCGCGCACGGCCTGGCGGCGGGCTTCGCCGTGGGCGGGTGAGTCGGGGCGCAGCGCCCACCAGGGGCCGTCGATGCGGGTCATGTCGAGGTCCGCGACGCGGGTGGTGAATTCACCGAGTGCGGTGAAGTCGTTGAGTACGGCGGTGATGTTGACGCGGCCGTGGTAGGCGCAGATTTTTTCGTCGCGGCCGCGCTGGGTGAGTTCGGGTGTGATCGAGAAGGTGCCGGTTTCGAGCTTCTCGACGGCTTGTCCGTAGGTGCGGGCGAGTTCGAGGACGGTGGTGTTGCGGCGGGTGAGGTCGTCGAGGGCGGCGCGGCGGTCTTTTCCGCGGACGCTGACGGTGATGCCGACGCGGGCCGTTTCGGGGTCGAATTCGAGGCGGGCTTCACCGCGGACGGCGAGGCGGGGGTGGTCGGGGGTGCCGTAGGGGTACGGAGTGTCGGTCATGGGTCCACTGTGGCAGCCGGGTGTGACAGTTGCTGGTCATCGAAACGAAACCTGCGGGGGGTGTTGCCGGGCGTGGTGGGTGGGTGATTATCTACGCGCGTTGTCCACGCGTGCGTGGGGTCTACGCGCGTTGTGTGCAGAGTGAACTGTGTACGAGAACTGAGATGTGGGAGACGAGATGCCGCTGAACCGAAGGACGTTCCTGGGCACATCGGCCGCGGCCGGCGCCGGTGTGGCGATCGCGGGTGGTGCCGCGGTTCCCGCCGAGGCGCATGGTCATGGGGGTGGGCACGGTCATGGACGTCCGCAGAAGCGGTACTCGTTCACCGTCATGGGTACGACCGATCTGCACGGAAATGTCTTCAACTGGGACTATTTCACCGACAAGGAGTTCGACGACGCGGATCACAACGATGTCGGTCTGGCGAAGATCTCGACGCTGGTGGACCAGGTGCGCCGGGAGAAGGGCCGTCACAACACCCTGATGATCGATGCGGGTGACACGATCCAGGGCACGCAGTTGTCGTACTACTACGCGAGGATCGACCCGATCACGGCGAAGCGTGGTCCGGTGCATCCGATGGCGCAGGCGATGAACGCGATCGGATATGACGCGGCGGCGTTGGGGAACCACGAGTTCAACTACGGCATTCCGGTGCTGCGCAAGTTCGAGGAGCAGTGTGATTTCCCGCTGCTGGGCGCGAACGCGGTGGACGCGAAGACGTTGAAGCCGGCGTTCGCCCCGTACGTGATCAAGAAGCTTCGGACGCCGCACGGGCGGGATGTGAAGGTGGCGATCCTGGGATTGACGAATCCGGGGGTCGCGATCTGGGACAAGGTGAACGTCGGCGGCAAGCTGGTGTTCCCGGGTCTTGAGGAGCAGGCGGCGAAGTTCGTGCCGCGGCTTCGTTCGATGGGTGCGGACGTGGTGATCGTTTCGGCGCACTCGGGGAACAGCGGCACGTCTTCGTACGGGGACCAGATTCCGTATGTGGAGAACGCGGCGGGTCTGGTGGCGGAGCAGGTGCCGGGGATCGATGCGATTCTGGTGGGTCATGCGCATCTGGAGATCCCGGAGTACTTCGTGGAGAACAAGGAGACGGGAAAGAAGGTCGTGCTGTCCGAGCCGTTGAAGTGGGGGCAGCGGTTGACGCTGTTCGACTTCGATCTCGTGTGGGAGAAGGGGCGCTGGGTGGTCGAGAAGGCCGGCTCCCAGGTGTTGAACTCCAACACGGCGGCGGAGGACCGGAAGATCACCAAGTTGCTGACGGATGAGCACAAGAAGGTGATCGCGTACGTCAACCAGGTGATCGGTACGTCGGCTGCGACGATGACGACGGCTGAGGCGGCGTGGAAGGATGAGCCGATCATCGATCTGATCAGTGTCGTGCAGACGGAGACGGTGAAGGCGGCGCTGGCGGGCGGGGAGTACGCGGAGTTGCCTGTGTTGTCGCAGGCGTCGTGTTTCTCGCGTACGGCGCAGATTCCGGCCGGGGACGTGACGATCAGGGATGCGGCGGGTCTGTACACGTTCGAGAACACGCTTGAGGCGCGGTTGATGACGGGCGCGCAGATCAAGGACTACCTGGAGTTCTCGGCACGGTATTACGTGCAGACGGCGGCCGGAGCTCCGGTGGATCCGGCGAAGTTGACGAATGCGGATGGCACTCCGGACTACAACTACGACGCGGTGTCGGGTGTGACGTACGACATCGACATCGCGAAGCCGAGTGGTTCGCGGATCGTGGGGCTTTCGTTCGACGGGAAGGCGATTGATCCGGCGGCGCAGTTCGTGTTGGCGGTGAACAACTACCGGGCGAGTGGTGGGGGTAACTTCCCGCACGTGGCGGCTGCGAAGCAGTTGTGGGCGAATTCCGAGGAGATCCGTAACACGATCATCGCTTGGGTGCAGGCGAAGGGGTCGGTGGATGGTTCGGAGTTCGCCTCGGTGGACTGGCGGCTGACGCGGGACGGTACGCCGGTGTTCTAGGGGCCGGTGGGGTGTTGTGCGGGTGAAAGGCGGCTGCTCTGTTCTCTCCTGGTTGTTCCGGGAGCCTGGCGGCCGCCTTTCTTCTGTGCGGGGGTGTTTGGTGGGTGGTCAGTTGCTCTGGACGAGTGGGGTGAGGGCGGGGTTCTGTGCGGGGATTCTGGGGTTCTGTGGGGTGAGGCCGAACGTGGTGAAGGCGGTGCGTTGTGGGAGGGGGTAGGGGGTGGTGTCGGTGAGGTTGTTGAGGATGGTGGCGCTGCGCCAGGCGGCGAGTCCGAGGTCGGGGGCGCCGACGCCGTGGGTGTGGCGTTCGGCGTTCTGTACGTAGATGTTGCCCGTGATGGTGGGGTCGAGGTCGAGGCGGAACTGGTCGTCGATGCGGGGGCGGCCGGCGTTGTCGCGGCGGAGGTGGTTGTTGAGGCTGTCGAGCATGTGGTCGAGGGGGCGTTCGCGGTAGCCGGTGGCGAGTACGACGGCGTCGGTGGTGAGGCGGGAGCGGGTGCCTTGTTGGATGTGTTCGAGGTGGAGTTCGACGCGGCTGGTGGCGACGCGGCCCGCGGTGCGTACCTGGACGCCGGGGGTGAGGGTGGCGTCCGGCCAGCCGCCGTGGAGGGTGCGGCGGTAGAGCTCTTCGTGGATGGCGGTGATGGTGTCGTGGTCGATGCCCTTGTGGAGTTGCCATTGGTGCGGGACGAGTTCGTCGCGGACGGTCTCGGGAAGTGCGTGGAAGTAGCGGGTGTAGTCGGGGGTGAAGTGTTCGAGGCCGAGTTTGGAGTACTCCATGGGCGCGAAGGCGGGGGTGCGGGCGAGCCAGTGGAGTTTTTCGTGGCCGGCGGGGCGGGCGCGCAGGAGGTCGAGGAAGATTTCGGCGCCGGACTGGCCTGATCCGATGACGGTGATGTGTTCGGTGTTGAGGAGTTGCTCGCGGTGGTGGAGGTAGTCCGCGGAGTGGATCACGGGGACTGATCCCGCTTCGGCGAGGGGTTTGAGGGGTTCGGGGATGTGGGGTTCGGTGCCTACGCCGAGGGCGATGTGGCGGGTGTGGGCGCGGCCGAGGGCTTCGGCTTCGCCGTGGGTGTCGAGTTGGGTGAAGTCGACTTCGAAGAAGGCGTGTTCGTCGTTCCAGCGGATGGCCTCGACTTGGTGGCTGAAGTGGAGGCCGGGGAGTTGTTGGGTGACCCAGCGGCAGTAGGCGTCGTATTCGGCGCGTTGGATGTGGAAGCGCTCGGCGAAGTAGAAGGGGTAGAGCCGGTCGCGGGTGCGTAGGTAGTTCAGGAAGGTCCAGGGGCTGGTGGGGTCGGCGAGGGTGACGAGGTCGGCGAGGAAGGGGACTTGGAGGCTGGCGCCGTCGATGAGGAGGCCGGGGTGCCAGTGGAAGGCGGGGCGTTGTTCGTAGAAGGCGGTGGTGAGTGGGTGGGGGTTGCCCGGGATGCCGTGGGCGAGGGCGGCGAGGGAGAGGTTGAAGGGGCCGATGCCGATGCCGACGAGGTCGTGGGGTTGGTCGGTCTCGGGGGTGGGCCGGTCTGACCGGGGTGTCCGGGTCGTCATCGGGGGGTGGTGCCTTCCGTGAGTTCTGTTGCGAGGCGGGTGACGAGGTCGAGGAGTGTCTGGAGGTCGTGGGGGGTGGTGTGGGGGTTGAGCAGGGTGGCCTTGAACCAGAGCCGGCCGTGGGTGTGGGTGCGGCCGAGTACGGCGTGGCCCCGGGTGAGGAGGGTGCGGCGGATGGTGGCGACGGTGTGGTCGTCGGCGTCGGTGGGGCGGAAGAGGACGGTGGTGATGGTGGGGCGGTCGTAGAGGTCGAGGGTGGGGGTCTTGGTGATGAGGTCGGCGAGGTGGTGGGCGGCGTTGCTGGTGCGGTCGATGAGGTCGGCGAGTCCGGTGCGGCCGAGTGCTTGGAGGGTGACGGCGATTTTGAGTGCGTCGGGGCGTCGGGTGGTGCGTAGGGAGCGGCCGAGCAGGTCGGGCAGGCCGGCTTCGGTGTCGTCGTCGGCGTTGAGGTAGGGGGCGTGGTGGTGGAGCGCGTCGAGGTGGTGGTGGTCGGGGACGGCGAGGATTCCCGCGGACGCGGGTTGCCAGCCGAGTTTGTGGAGGTCGAGGGTGACGCTGTGGGCACGGTCGAGGCCGTTGACCTTGTTGCGGTGGGCGGGGCTGAAGAGGAGTGGTCCGCCGTAGGCGGCGTCGATGTGGAGTTCGGCGCCGTGGATGGTGCAGAGGTCGGCGATGTCGGTGAGGGGATCGATCTGGCCGGTGTCGGTGGTGCCTGCGGTGGCGGCGACGAGGAGGGGGCCCTGGAGGCGGGTGAGGGTTTCGTCGAGGGCGGTGAGGTCGATGACGCCGGTGGGGGCGGGGACGGTGATGGGTTCGGGGAGACCGAGGAGCCAGGCGGCCCGGGCGATGCTGTGGTGGGCGTTGGCGCCGGTGACGGTCTGGACGGGGCCGTGGCGTTCACGGGCGAGGAGGAGCGCGAGCTGGTTGGCTTCGGTGCCGCCGGTGGTGACCAGGGCGTCGGGTGCGGTGTGGCGGGGGTAGATCTCGGCGGCGAGTGCGGTGGTGAGGTCGGCTTCGAGGGCGGAGGCGGCGGGTGCCTGGTCCCAGGAGTCCATGGAGGGGTTGAGGGCTGAGGCGGCGAGGTCGGCTGCCGCGGCGAGGGCGAGTGGCGGGGTGTGGAGGTGGGCGGCGCAGAGGGGGTCGGCCGGGTCCGCGGCGCCTTGGGTGAGGGCGGTGATGAGGGTGGTGAGGGCGTGGTGGGCGCCGGTGCCGTGGTCGGGGATGACGGGGTGGAGGGCGGTACGGGTGTGGGGGGTGACGGTGTCGGGTCCACCGGCGGGGAGGGGGCCGTCGCGTCGGCGTGCGCCGTCGTGGAGTGCGGTGAGCACGGTGTCGATGAGGGGGCGCAGGGCGGCGGGGCCGGCGGTGCCTCCGGCGAGGGGCGGGGTGGGCATGGAGGTGGTGGCCCTTCGGTGCGCATGGGTGGACATACCAGCTTGTCGGGGTTTCGTGGGGCGCGACCGGTGAGCTCGGTGATCTGAACTCGAAAGGGGGATGGGTGTGGGATGAGGTGCGGCTACTGGGAGTTGGGGTGGTATGGGTGTGCCCGGCCTGCCCCTGGGTGGTGGGGCGGGCCGGGCACGGGTGGTGCGGGTCGTGGGGTCCGGGGTGTCAGTGGGCGTTGCGTACGGCGAGGGCGCGGCGCAGGTCGTCGATCTGGTCGGCGAGCTTGCGGCGCAGGGCGGGGATGAGCGCCTGGTCGGTGAGGGCCTGTTCGCCGAGGTGGAGGCTTTCGGCGTCGATGGCGTAGGCGGGGAAGGCGTAGCGTCCGGCGGCTTCGGCGATGGCGGGGCCGCGGCGGACGGCGAGTTCGGTTGCCTCGGGGTAGTAGCGGGGCACGTACGCGCTGACGAGGTCGGTCTGTTCGGGTTGCCAGAAGCCTTGGGCGGTGGCGTTGAAGAGGTAGTTGGAGAGGGTGTCGTCGGTGAACATGGCGTGCCAGGCGGCGGCCTTGGCCTCGGGGGTGGGGAGGGCGGCGCGGCAGCGGGCGGCGCCTTCCTGGCCGGTGGCGCTGGGGTCCTGGTCGAGTTCGGCGGCGATGGCGGTTTCGTCGGTGGCGCCGAGGACGGCGAGTCGGGTGAGGATGCGCCAGCGCAGTTCGGGGTCGAGTTCGGGTCCGCCGGGGACGGTGCCTTCGGTGAGCCAGCCGTGGATGGTGTCGGGCTGGGTGGCGGTGTCGATGAGGTGGCGTACGGCGATGAGGCGGAGGCCGGGGTTGCTGCCGTCCTCGGTGCGGCGGATGAGGTCGCGGCAGAGGGCGGTGAGGGTGGTGAGGGCGGCGGGCCGTTGTTCGGGGGTGAGGTAGCGTCCGGCGATCTGGGTGTCGGCGAAGGTGAGGACGCCTTGGTGGAGTGCGAGGTCGCTCTCGTGCGGGAGGTGGTTGCGGGCGGCGTCGATGTAGGTGGTGGGGGTGAGTTCGCCGTCGCGGACCATGTCGCGGGCGGCGTTCCAGATGACGGCCCGGGTGAGGGCGTCTGGGATGCCGGAGAGGCTGCGCAGGGTGGTGTTCCAGGAGTCCGGGTCGAGGCGGACCTTGGCGTAGGTGAGGTCGTTGTCGTTGAGGACGACGAGGGCGGGGCGGCGGCCGGGCCGGGTGGTGGTGGCGTTGTCGTCCTGGGGGATGCCGATCTCGAAGCGGTCGCGCAGGACGAGGCGTTCGGGGCCGGACTGGGTGTCGATGGCGTGGTCGTAGGTGCCGACGGCGATGCGGTGGGGGCGGGTGCCGTGGTGGTCGACGGCGAGGGTCCAGGTCGTGTCGGCTTCGGTGATGTGGGGGGTGAGGGTGTCGACGCCGGTGGTGCGCAGCCACTGCTCGGCCCAGGCGTGGACGTCCTGGTCGGTGGCGGATGCGAGGTTGTCGATGAAGTCGGCCAGGGTGGCGTTGGCGAACCTGTGGCGGGCGAAGTGGGTGTTGATGCCGGCGAGGAAGTCCTTTTCGCCGAGCCAGGTGACGAGTTGGCGGAGGGCGGAGGCGCCCTTGGCGTAGGAGATGCCGTCGAAGTTGAGCATCGCGGAGGCGGTGTCGGGGACGGCGGCGGGGTCGGGGGCGACGGGGTGGGTGGAGGGACGCTGGTCTGCGTCGTAGCCCCAGCCCTTGCGTGCGACGCCGAAATCGACCCAGGTGTCGGGGAACAGGCTCTTCCCCGCTCGGGCGGAGTTGAGGGCCTGGGGAACGGTGGCTTCGGCGAGGGTCTGGTAGCCCATGTACTCGGCGAAGGACTCGTTGAGCCAGATGTCGTCCCACCAGGCGAGGGTCACGAGGTCGCCGAACCACATGTGGGCCATTTCGTGGGCGATGACCATGCCGCGGGTCTGGCGTTCGGTGTCGGTGACGGCGGAGCGGTAGACGAATTCGTCGCGGAAGGTGACGAGACCGGGGTTCTCCATGGCGCCCGCGTTGAATTCGGGGACGAAGGCCTGGTCGTAGGAGTCGAAGGGGTACGGCTCGTCGAACTTCTCCTGGAACCGGTCGAAGCAGGCCCGGGTGATGTCGAGGATCTCGTCGGCGTCGGTGTCGAGGTGCGGGGCGAGCGAGCGGCGGCAGTGGATACCGAAGGGCAGTCCGGCGTGTTCGGTGGTCACGGAGTGCCAGGGGCCGGCGGCGACGGCGACGAGGTAGGTGGAGATGGGGGGTGTGGGGGCGAGGGTCCAGCGGCCGTCGCCGGTGTGCCGGGCGGTGCCGTTGCCGAGGACGGTCCAGTCCTGGGGGGCGGTGACGGTGAGGGCGAAGACGGACTTGAGGTCGGGCTGGTCGAACGCGGCGAAGACGCGCTGGACGTCTTCCATGAAGAGCTGGGTGTAGACGTAGGTCTCGTTGTCGGTGGGGTCGGTGAACCGGTGCATGCCTTCGCCGGTGCGGGAGTAGCGCATGGTGGCGTCGACGCGGAGTTCGTGTTCGCCGCTGGTGAGGGCGGTGAGCGGGAAGCGGTTGCCGTCGAGGTCCGCGGGGTCGAGCGGCTGCCCGTCGAGGCTGATCGAGCGCAGGGTGGCGGGCTTGATCTCGACGAAGGTGTCACCGTCGGTGCGGGCGGTGAACCGGATGAGGGTGTGGGAGTGGAAGGTCTCCTCCCCCGCGGTGAGATCGAGGTCGATCGTGTACCGCTGTACGTCGAGGAACTGGGCTCGGGTCTGCGCTTCGTCGCGCATCAGTACGGACATGGGCCCATGCTGCCGTATGCGATGTGCGGTGTGCAGGAGGGTTCGCGGTGGGCTGAGTGGGTTCGGTCCCCACGGCTCGCCCGAGAGCCGGGGTTCCTTGAGCGCTAAGATTCTTACCTGTTGTGTACCTGTACGGAGGAGTGCCCGCGATGGCGAAGAACGAGGCTTCCGACGCGGTGGCGTCGATCGTGCAGGACTGGCGGCGGGAGCGGCCGGAGCTGGACACGGCGCCGCTGGAGGTGTTCGGACGGCTGCACCGGGCGTTCCTGCGGTACAGCACGGCGATCTCGCGGCCGGTGGAGCGCAAGGGGCTGTCGATGGCCGGGTTCGACGTGCTGACGGCGCTGCGCAGGGCGGGGGCGCCGTTCCGTCGTACGGCGGGGGAACTGGCGGACTCGGGGCTGATCAGTTCGGCCGGGGTGACGTTGCGGATCGACCGGCTGGAGAAGGACGGTCTGATCAGGCGGGAGCGGGACCCCGAGGACCGGCGGGTGGTGCACTCGCGGCTGACGGAGGAGGGGCTGTCGGTGATCGACGAGCTGTTCTCGGAGCATCTGGACAACGAGCGGCGGATGCTCGCGGGGTTGTCGCCCGCGGAGTGCCGGCAGTTGGCTCGGTTGCTGGAGAAGCTGGAGCGGTCCGTGTTGGCGGCGGAGTCGGAGTAGCGGTGGCGGTTCGGTGGGGCGGGGGCGCTCCGCGGGGCGCCCCCGCCCCGGCGCGGGCGGTGTCCTCAATCGCCGGACCGGCTTGGACTCCCCCGGTGTCCGACGTGATTTCCGCCTGTGACCGGGGTGATTCCGCCGGTGTCCGGAGTGATTTCCGCCGGTGCGCGGGTGGCGGGCTGGTTGCCGGCGATTGAGGACGGTTTCAGACCGTCGCGGCCTGGGCTTCCGCTTCCGTGCGGTACATGCGTCGGACGCGGACCACGCCGAGGTCGTGCTGGTATAGGTTCTCCGCCTGGTCGGCGTCCGTGCGGAGGTCCTCCAGCATGATGCGGTCCTGTTCGAGGACGTCCCAGTGGCGGTCCTCCAGGAGTGTCCGGTAGAGGAAGCGCCAGGTGTCGCGCTGCCAGCCGGTGACCTTGCGGTAGCGCCAGAAGAAGACGGAGCAGCGGTTCTCGTCGATGGGGGTGGCCATTCCGACGATGCCGAACGGGCCTCCGGGGCCGGCGGTCGGCGGGTACGGGATGGTGAGGTCGACCCAGTCGACGCCGGTGCGGCAGAGCTCGACCCAGTCGAAGTTGACGCCGCTCTGGTCGGTCTTCTCGAAGAAGAAGCCGCGTTCGGTCTCGCGGATGCGGAAGCGTGCGGTGGTCTGGCCCTCGGCCATGCTGTGCGAGTCGCGGTGGAGGAACGATCCGTGCATGGGGTCGAGCAGGTTCTCCACGGCGTAGCGCCAGTTGACGTTCCACTCGGCGTAGCAGAGGAATGCGGTGGTGCCGGGGTCGGTGAGCTGTTCGGGGAGGGTGAGGGGGGCCGGTTCGGCGTGTGTGCTGTCGCCGAAGTAGGCGAGGATCGCGCCGCCGGTCTCGATGAGGTGGGGGGCGGCCACGAGCTGCTTGCCTTCGAGGTTGCAGCCGGGCAGGCCCGGTACGGCGGCGACGGTGCCGGTGCCGTCGACCTGGACACCGTGGTACCAGCAGGCGATGCGGTCGCCGAGGTGTTTGCCGAGGGAGAGCCGGGCGCCGCGGTGCGGGCAGCGGTCCTCGAGCATGTGGAGGGTGCCGTCGGCGCGGCGGAAGAGGAGCCATTCCTCGCCGAGGAGGGTGAGGCGTTTCGTGCCCCCGGCAGGGACGAAGTCGGAGGGGCAGACGGCGTACCACTGGTTGCGGACGCCGGTGGCGAAGAGCCGGTCGGCCGTGCGGTTGCCGGGGCGGGCGACTTCGGAGGGGCGGGTGGGGGTGCCCGGCTGTACGGGGGTGGTGGTGGCGGTGGTCATGGCTGTCTCACGCTCCCAGTCGTCGCATTTCGGTACGGAAGGTTTCCTCGGTCCACGGGCCGCCGTCGGGGGCGGGCAGGTCGCGGGCGTTGAGTCCGGCGACGAGGCCGGGCAGGTCGTGGGCGCCGCCGCCGAAGACCTCCTCGATCTCCGCGGCGAGCTTCTTCTCGTACGGGGTGGGTTCGGCGGAGCGTGACTGGTTCGGGTTGAGGTACTGCGGGCTGGTCATGCCGGCTCCCTTCGGGGGCGGTTCAGAGGTCGAGTACGAGGCGGGGGGTGCGGGCGCGGGAGACGCAGAGCATCATCGAAGCGCCGGTCTCGCGTTCGTCGTCGGTGAGGAGGAAGTCGCGGTGTTCGGGGGTGCCTTCGAGGACCTTGGTCTCGCAGGTGCCGCAGATGCCGTCGCGGCAGGAGGAGGCGATGGTGATGCCTGCGCTCTCCAGCGCGTCGAGGGCGGAGGTGTCGGGGCCGACCCGGACGGTGCGTCCGGTGCGGGAGCAGACGATGTCGAAGCCGGTGTCCTCGCCGTCGCGCGGTGGGGCTTCGGGTGCGGCGAATCGTTCGGTACGGGCGTCGGGGCAGCGTTCCTCGACGGCGGCGAGGAGGGGTTCGGGCCCGCAGCAGTAGACCTGGGTGCCCGGGGTGAGGCCGGTGAGCAGGCTGTCCAGGTCGAGGTGGCCGTGTTCGTCCTGGGGTACGAAGTCGACTGCGCCGCATGGGAGTTGTGCGAGTGCGGCGAGTTCGGTGCCGAAGGCCATGGAGGTGCGGCTGCGACCGCCGTGGACGAGCCGCCAGGGGGTGTTGGTGCGGGCGGCATCGCGGGCCATGGCGAGGATCGGGGTGATGCCGATGCCGCCTGCGATGAAGAGGTAGCCGGTGGCGTCGCCCGTCGGGTCGAGCTCGAAGTGGTTGCGGGGTCCCTGGACGTGGAGGGTCTGGCCGGGGCGGAGCTGGGTGTGGATGTGGGCGGAGCCGCCGCGGGAGTCGGCTTCCCGGAGGATGCCGATGCGCCAGTGGCTGGTGTCGGCGGGGTCGGAGCACAGGGAGTACTGGCGGATGTGGCCGCCGGTGTGCACGTCGATGTGGGCGCCGGGCTCCCAGGCGGGGAGCGGGTCGCCGTCCGGGTGGGTGAGTTCGATGCTCAGGACCCCGTCGGCCTCCCACGTCATGCGGTGGACGAGCAGGTCGAGCCGGGGTTCCTCGGCGGTTGTCATGACGGGTTGCCTCCTTCTCCAGGGGTATCGGTGGCGGTGGCGGGGAGCTTGACCGGCGGTGTGAACGGGGTGTTCATCGGGCCGAGTGCGGTGAGGTCGATCTCGACGAGGGTGGGGCCCGGAGAGGTGGTGGCCTCCTTGATGACGGGTCCGGCGTCGGCCGCTGCGGCGATGCGTGCGTAGGGGAGGCCGACGGCGGCGGCGAGCTGCTGGAAGTCGGGGGTGGTGAGGTCGACTCCGGAGCGGCGTGCGAAGTGGTTGTCCTGCATGTTGCGCAGTACGCCGTAGCCGCCGTCGTTGAAGACGAGCAGGGTGAGATCGGGCTTCTCCTGGGCGAGGGTGAGGAGTTCGCCCAGGTGGACGGCGAGGCCGCCGTCGCCCGCGATGACGACGGTGGGGGTGTCGGGGCGGCCGAGTGCGGCGCCGATGCCCATGGCGAGGCCCTGGCCGATGCCGCCGCCGCGCGGGAAGACGTTGGTGGCCGGGTCGGTGATCTCCAGGAGCCGGTTTCCCCAGGTGGAGGAGGGGATGGTGACATCGCGGGCGATGACGGAGCCGGGTGAGCAGGCGTCGCGGACGGCATCGTTGACCGCGGCCTGCGGGCCGATTGCGTGGCGCTGCGCGGTGCGGGCGTCGGTGCGGGCCCTGCGTACGCGCTCCGGCCAGCTCGGCTCCGTACCGCCGCTGGTGACACGTCCGACGAGGGCGGCGAGTACGGCGGCGGCGTCGCCGTGCAGGGCGGTGGTGGCGGGGTACACGCGGCCGGGGGCGGCCGGGTCCAGGTCCAGCTGGATGTGGACGGTCGGCAGTTCGAGGCTGTAGTCGGCGGTCTCGTTGGAGCGGAAGTGGGTGCCGATGGAGAGCAGTACGTCGGCTTCCGCGAGCAGGGCGCGGCCGGCGGGTGCGGTGGCGTAGTTGCCGAGGACCCGGTCGTCGGTTTCGGGGACGGCGCCACGGCCGGAGTTGGAGGTGACGAGTCCGGCGTTCAACGCTTCCAGGAGCGCGGCGAGTTCGTACCGGGCGTTGTTGGCCCCGCCGCCCGCCCAGACGAGGGGACGCCGGGCGGCGGAGAGCAGGGCGGCGGCTTCGTCGAGGAGCGCGGGGGCGGGCAGGGCGGGGGCATCCGCTGTCCGGACCGGGGCGCCGGTGAGCTGCTGGGGGGCGAACTGCAGGTCGATGGGCCATTCGACGCTGACGGGGCCGTGCGGGGCGGTGAGTGCGCGGGCCGCCGCGTCGCGGAGGACGTCGCCCGCGCTTTCGGCGTCGGGGACGGTGACTGCGTGGGTGGAGACCGCGCGGAGCATGCCGAGCTGGTCCTTGGTCTCGTGGATGAAGCCGCGTCCGGAGCCGAGGTACTCGCTTTCGATCTGCCCGGTGATGTGCAGGACGGGGGTGCCGGAGCTGAGGGACTCGATGAGCGAGCCCGCCGCGTTGCCGGCTCCCGTACCGGTACTGGTGAGGGCGCAGCCCAGCTTGCCGGTGGCGCGGGCGTAGCCGTCGGCGGCGTTGACGGCGGCGGCCTCGTGGCGGACGGGGACGAAGCGCAGATCGCGGTCGGCCGCTTCGACGAGCGGCAGGTTGTGCACGCTGACGATGCCGAACACCGTGTCGACGCCGAGTCCGCGCAGCGTCTCGACGAGCAGGTCGCCGCCGTTGGGTTGGGTCATGTCGGGTGCTCCTGAGTGGGTGGGGGCGGGGCTACCGCGTTACGGGCTACGGGTTGCGGGCTACGGGCTACGGGCTACGGGCTACGGGCTACGCCACGGCGCGGTTCACTCCGCCGCAGACATCGACGGTGGTGCCGGTGATGTACGAGGCCCTGGGCGAGAGCAGCGCGGTGACGGCGTAGGCGACTTCGTCGGCGGTGCCGAGCCGGCCGAGGGCGATACCGCGGTCTTCGGCGAGTGCGGCCTGCCAGGCGCTGTAGTCGAGGGGGCTGCCGGAGGCGGCGTAGCGGCGTTCCCACTGGCCGGTGTCGACGAGGCCGAGGCAGACGGAGTTGACGCGGATGCCGTCGGGGGCGAGTTCCTTGGACAGGGAGGTGGAGAGGTTGAGGATGCCTGCGCGGGCGGCGCTGGTGGTCATCAGCGCGGTCTCGGGCTGTTTGGCCA
This sequence comes from Streptomyces sp. NPDC127177, assembly GCF_042672475.1. Taxonomy (NCBI): domain Bacteria; kingdom Bacillati; phylum Actinomycetota; class Actinomycetes; order Kitasatosporales; family Streptomycetaceae; genus Streptomyces; species Streptomyces sp. NPDC127177. The sequence continues at coordinate 158,732 of NZ_JBHXUW010000006.1, read as the reverse complement.
GGACGGCGTTGATGTTGACCACGGAGGCGTTGCCGGAGGCCCGCAGGTGGGGCAGGGCGGCGTTGAGGGGGTTGAGGACGCCGAAGAACTTGAGTTCCAGTTCGTCGCGCCAGTCGTCGGCGGTGGTCTCGGCGAAGGGTTTCATCCGGGAGGCGCCGGCGTTGTTGACGAGCCCGTCGAGGCCGCCGAGGCGGGCTGCGGCGGCCTCGGTGAAGGCGCGTACGGCGGCTTCGTCGCGGACGTCGCAGGGGGCGTGGAAGAGCCGGTCCGGGGTGGCGAGGCCGTCCAGGGCGGCGGCGAGGGCGTCGGGGCGGCGGCCGCAGGTGGCGACGCGGGCGCCTTCGTCGAGCAGCGTGCGGATGGTGGCGAGGCCGACGCCGGAGCTGCCGCCGGTGACGAGGACGCGGGTGCCTTTCAGGCGGAGGTCCATGGGGCTCCTTTCGGGTGGGGTGCGGGGCGCTCCGCGGGGCACCGGGGCCCCGGTGCGGGGGGGTCCTCAATCGCCGGACGGGCTTGGTCTGCCGGACGGAGTTGGGTTCGCCGGACGGGCTCGGATGCGCTCGGGCCTCAGTTCATCGTGAAGCCGCCGTTGACCGCGAAGGTCTGGCCGGTGATGTAGCCGGATTCGTCGCCGATGAGGAAGGCGATCAGGCCGACCAGGTCCGCCGGTTGCTGCGGCCGGGAGATCGCCCGGTTCAGCCGGTACAGCTCGTGGCGCTCCGCGGGGATGTCCACGGCGGACTCCCCCTCCGTGAGGCCGGGGGCGACCGCGTTGACCGTGATGCCGAGGTCTCCGGTCTCACGTGCCATGGCCCGGGTCAGGGAGATCACCGCGCCCTTGGAGGCGATGTAGTGGGCGAGCCTGGGCGATCCGTACAGCGCAGCGTCCGAGGCGAGGTTGACGATGCGTCCGCTGCCGTGGGCCCGCATGAGCGGGAGGAGGGCGCGGGCTACGAGCCAGGGGCCGCGGGCGTTGACCGCCATGATGCGGTCCCAGGCCTCGACGTCGATCTCGTGGAACGGCTTGCCGCCCACCGCGTTGGCGAGTCCGGCGTTGTTGACCAGGCCGTACAGCCGGCTGCCGTCCGCGGCGACGGCCGCGGCCAGGGCGTCGGCGGAGTCCGGGTCCGCGACGTCGAGCGGATGGAAGTCCGCCGCGATGCCGTCGGCGCGCAGTTCCTCGGCGGCCTGCCGGCCGGTGGCCGCGTCCAGTTCGGCGATGACGACGCGGTATCCGTCGCCGCCGATCCGGCGGGCCGCGGCAAGTCCCAGGCCGCGGCCGGCGCCGGTGACGACGACCGTACGGACGGTACGGGGGGTGTCGTCGGTGGCCATCAGTCGCGGGTGACGCCGTGCATCGGGGAGTGCTCGGGGTACGTCGGGACCTGCGGCTTCCGCGTGCCGATGATGACGCAGAACAGGGCGTCGGTGTCGCCCTCGTTCTTCAGCGAGCGGGCCACTCCGGCGGGCACGACGATCATGTCGCGGTAGCCGAGGGTGCGGTATTCGACCTCGTCGGCGCCCCGGTGGATACCGACCCTGACCTGGCCCTCCAGGACGAAGAAGGCCTCCTCGACGTCGTGGTGGGTGTGCTCGGGGCCCTCCCCGCCCGGCGGGAGCAGCATGTTGGAGAGGGTGAATCCGCCGGAGGGCAGGATGCGGTTGTCGTTCTCGTGGTTGCCGGTGGCGCCGGAGCCGACGTAACGGATCTGGGCGCGGCGGTACTGGGCGCCCGCCTTCTCCTGGAACGACAGGGTGTTCCAGTCGGGCTCGCGGGAGTCCTTGGTGGCGATGAGCGAGTCGGTGAACTGAGCGAGGTCGCCGTCGGTCTCGTAAGGAGTGTTGTCGATGGGCACGGGATGCTCCTCGGGTCGGGTCGGGTCGGGGTGTGGGGCGGGGTGGTGGGTCGTGGAGTGGGGCGGGGTGATGGGTCCTGGGGTGTTACGCCGGGAGTCGGGCCACGACGTGGAGGTGGGCGCGGACCCAGGCGTTGAAGGCCTCGGGGCGTTCCTGGTTGGCGAGGTGTCCGGCGCCGGAGAGCGTGACGTAGACGGACTTGGTGAGTGCTCCGGCGATGGCCTGTGACTCGTCGGTTCCGGTGACGGTGTCCTGTTCACCGCACAGGACGAGGGCCGGTGCGGTGATGGCGGACAGTTCGTCGGTGAGGTCGGCGCCCGCCATGGCCTCGGCGGCGTACCCGTAGCCGGGGCTGCGGACGGCGGTGGCCATGGTGGCGACGACGCGTTCGACGAGGGCGGGGGGCGCGGCGGCCGAGACGAGGCGTGGTCCGCGGGCGGCGGCGAAGGCTTCGGGCCCTTCGGCAGCGAGCTGTTCGGCGCGCCCGCGCATGGCCTTCGCCCGGTCCGGGTGGGTGCCCGAGCCTCGGCTGGAGTCGGCGACGATCAGGGAGGCGACGAGTTCCGGGTGCCGGGCCGCGAGGCGCAGCGCGATGACGCCGCCCCAGGAGACGCCGAGGACGTGGGCGGGGCCGCCGTGTTCGCGGATGAGGGCGGCGGCGGTGTCCGCGTAACCATCGAGGCCGGGGGCGCGGTCCGGGTCCGGTGAGTCCGCGTAGCCGGGCGCGTCCCAGGCCACCACGTGTACCTGGTCGGCGAGTTGGTCGAGTTGCGGGGTGAAGGCGGCGGAGGAGGAGCCGATGCCGTGCAGGCAGAGCAGCAGCGGCGCGTCCGGGGCGCCGGCCTCGCGGGTGTGGACGGCGGCCCCGCCGGTGAGGATCGTGGCGGTCACAGGATCTGTCCTGCCCGGCCGACGACGGCGCCGAGGCTGCGGAGCACGGCGTGCGGGACGACCTGGCTGGTGGCGGGGTTGGCGGCGTCCGGGCGGTGAGCCACCTCGAAGCGGTACGTGCCGTGCGGTCCGGCCGCTTCGATCAGGTGCCGGGTGTGGGTGGCGGCCGGGTCGGCGACCACGACGACCTCGACGAGGCCCGGATCCCCGGTGGCGAGGGCGACCGATGCGGCGACGTTCGTCGACTTGGGGAACTTCACCGGGACGTCGATGGCGGTGCCGCGCATCACCTCGACGGGTTCGGTGGCCGTCCGCAGCCGCTCGGTCAGCTCGGCGTCCATCCACGGCTGGTGGAGGGTGCCGGGCAGTTTGGTGGTGGTGAGGGTGACGGAGGTGAGGGGGCCGAGGCCGCGGACGGCCTGGAGGAGGTCGAGTCCGCCGACGGCTCCACCGGTGAAGTAGACGCGTCCCGGTCCGGCGGCGCGCAGCCGGCCGGCGAGTGCGGGGTCGACGAGTGCGCCGGTGGAGGCGATCAGCAGGTCGGCGCCGCTGTTCAGGACCCGCTCGGCCCATTCCCGTACCACTGCCTGGCCCGCGGCCTCGACGATCAGGTCGCAGACGGCGAGGGCGTCGTCGAAGGACAGCTGGGGTGCGGGGGCGTCGACGAGGGGACGGTTGTCGATGATGCAGGTGAGTTCGGCGCCGGGGACGCGGCCTTCGGCGAGTGCGGTGCCGACGACACGTCCGATGGCTCCCCAGCCGACGAGGCCGATGCGGCGCACGGGGCGGTCGGGGCGGGCGGGTGTTTCCGGGCGGGGGGTGAGGGTGGCGGTCATGCGGTCACCTCTTCGGTCGTGTCTGTGGGGGAATCCGGGCCGGTAGGGGAATCGGGGCCGGTGACGGACTCGGGGCAGCCGGGGGAACCGGGGCCGGTGGGGGAATCCGGGCCGGCGAGGGGGCCGGGGTCCGGGGTGCCCGCCATGTGGCAGCGGATTCCTGGCGAGGGTGGGCCGGCGGTCCCCCACAGGTCGGAGAGGTCGGGGGTGCGGCGCCAGACCTTGGCGATCCAGGCGTCCTCGACTATCTGGGCGACCTCTGAGGTGTATTCGCAGACGAGCCCGGCGGGGTCGGTGAAGTAGGAGAACGTGTTGTTGCCGGGGCCGTGCCGGCCGGGCCCCCACTGGGGGGTGATGCCGTGGTGGCGCAGCCGGCCGAGACCGCGCATGAAGTGGTCGACGGAGGTCATCTCGTAGGCCACGTGGTTGAGGGAGGTCCACTCGGCCTGGTTGAAGGCGATGCAGTGGTGGTCGGCGTTGCAGCGCAGGAACGCCATCTGGTGCTCGGACCAGTCGGAGACGCGCAGGCCGAGCACCGAGGTGTAGAAGGCGACGGCCGCGTCGATGTCCGTGGTGTTGAGGACGGTGTGGGTGACGCCGACGGGGACGGCGGCGTCCCGGCCGCGCGGGGTGACGGCGTGGGTCTGGGCGCTGAGTTCGATCAGCCGGCCCTCGGGGTCGGTGAAGCGGAGTCCGTAGCCACCGCCGACCTGGTCGAGGGGGCCGGGCCCGGCGACGGGGACGATGGACCGGGCGAGGAGCCGGCGGGCGGCCTCGTCGATCTCGTCGGGGGTGGCGACGGCGAAGGTGATGCGGCCGAGGCCGTTGCGGTCGCCCCGGGTGAGGTGCAGGACGTGGTGTTCCCCGCCGGTGCCGCGCAGCCAGGTGGCGTCCGTCTCGCGTTCGACGGGTTGCAGGCCCCAGACCTCGGCGTAGAAGTCGGCGGACTCGGTGAAGGCGGGGGTGTGCAGTTCTACGGAGCGCAGGGCGCGCAGCCGGGCGACGGGCTGGGGATGGGGGTGGGGGTTCTCGTGGGGCATGGCGTTCTCCCGCTCGGGTTCGTGGGGCGCGTGCGGCGTCAGTGGGCGGCGGCCCAGGGCAGCGGGGCGGTGTCGGTGGCCCAGTAGAGGGACTTCTGCCGCTGGTAGCCGCGGATGAGGTCGCGGCCCTTCTCGGTGCCGATGCCGCTGTCCTTCAGCCCGCCGAACGGGGTGGAGATGCTGAACTGCTTGTACGTGTTGATCCAGACGGTGCCCGCGTCGATCCGGCGGGCCAGGCGCCACGCCCTGGCGTGGTCGCGGGTCCAGATGCCGCAGGCCAGCCCGTACACGCTGTCGTTGGCCTGGGCGACGAGATCGTCCTCGTCGTCGAAGGGCAGGGCGATCAGGACCGGGCCGAAGATCTCCTCCTGACAGACCCGGGCGGTGTTGGGGAGCCCCTCCAGGACGGTGGGCAGGTAGTAGGCGCCGTCGCGGTAGCGCTCGCCCTCGGGGGCCGCTCCCCCGCACCGGACGGTGGCACCCTCCTCGCGGGCGAGGTCGACGTGGGCGGCGACGCTGTCGCGGTGGCGGTGGTGGACGAGCGGGGCGACCTGGGTGTCGGGGTCGGTGCCGGGACCGACCCGCAACTTCTCGGTACGGGAGACGAGTTCGCCGACGAACTCCGCGTAGCGGGAGCGGGCGACGAAGAGCCGGGAGCCGGCGATGCAGCTCTGCCCACTGGAGGAGAAGACCCCGTACATCACTCCGGCCAGCGCCTGCTCCAGGTCGGCGTCATCGAGCACGATCGTCGGGGACTTGCCGCCGAGCTCCAGGGACAGCGGCATCAGCTTGTCGGCGGCGGCGTGGGCGAGGGTGCGGCCGGTGTCCGTACCGCCGGTGAAGGTGATCTTGCCGACGGCCGGGTGGCGGACGATCGCGTCGCCGATGACGCTGCCTCGGCCGGGCAGCACGGAGAGCAGCGCGGTGGGCAGGCCGGCCTCGGTGAGTGCCTGGTGGACGAGGCGGCCGAGCGCGAGGGCGACCAGGGGCGTCCACTCGGCGGGCTTGAGGAGGACGGCGTTGCCGGCGGCGAGCGCCGGGGCCAGCTTCTGGGCGTCGCTGGCGATCGGCGAGTTCCAGGGGGTGATCGCGCCGACGACGCCGATGGGTTCGTGGACGCTCATCGTGACGTACGGGCCGCGGGACGGGGTGATGGCGTCCTCGGCGGTCTCCAGGGCGGCGGCGGTGTAGCGGAAGGTGCCGGCGGCACTGAGGACGAGGGCACGGGTCTCGGTGCGGCACTTGCCGGTGTCGGCGGTCTGCAGGGCGGAGAGCCGGTCGGCGCTCTGCTCGACGAGGCCGGCGACGCGGTGCAGCAGCCGGGCGCGCAGGTGGGCGGGCAGCTCGCGCCAGGCGGGGTCCCGGGCTGCGCGGGAGGCGGCGGCAGCGGCCTCCTCGACGTCGTCGAGGGAGGCGGCGTGCACGGTGGCAATGACCTGGCCGGTGGCCGGATCGACCGTTTCGATGAGGGTTCCACGGCCCTGGCGCCACTGCCCCGCGACCAACACCTCGTCGGCAAGCATCAGTTGGCCTCCTGCTGTCGTTTCGGTTACCTCAGGACTAAAAAGCTAAGCCCTTAAGTAATCGACCGCAAGCCCCCTCGGAAAAAACTCTTTCGCCTCGGAGGTCTTGACGACATCCACCCCCGGGCGGATAAAACTTAAGACCTAAGAAGCTAGGCACTTGCAGAGATCTCACGGGGACACCGCTCGGTTCCACCCGCTCACGAGCACCGTGAAAGCCGTTCCTCACCGGTACGCTCGGCTCACTCCCGCCCCCTCTGCAACCCGTACGCCTGGCTCCCCAACCGCTCCGGCCCCACGCGGAGCAGGAGGAACCCTGGATGAGCACCGACACCTCGAAGGACGCCGTACCGGGCCCACCACCGGCCGGCACCACTCGCGCCGCCATCGCAGCCCGCTTCGAACGGCTGCCCCTCTCCCGCTGGCACGTCACCGTCCGCCTCATCGTGGGGGTCGTCACCTTCTTCGAAGCGTTCGACCAGCTGCTGATCGCCTACGCGCTGCCGGAGCTGCGCGACGAATGGCACCTGACCACGGGCGACGCCACGGCGGTCCTCACCGTGGGCTCGGTCGGCATGCTCGTCGGCGCCCTGCTGTCGGGCCGGCTGGCCGACCGCTACGGCCGGGTGAAGGTGATCGCGTACTGCGTGGCGGCCTCCGGCCTGGTCAGCCTGGCGCTGACCGCCTGCACCTCGCTCACCCCCTTCCTGGCGCTCCGCTTCGTACAGGGCCTCGCGATCGGCGGCGAGGTGCCGGTGGCCGCGGCCTTCATCAGCGAGATCACCCGGAGCTTCAAACGGGGCCGTTTCGTCCTGCTGTACGAGCTCGTCTTCCCGGCCGGCCTCACCGTCGGCGCCCTGGTCGCGGCCTGGGTGGTCCCGGTGGCGGGCTGGCGCGTGATGTTCGCGGTCGCCGCCGTACCGGGCCTGCTCGCCTTCCTCGTCCAGCGCAAGGTCCCGGAGTCGCCGCGCTGGCTGGCGGACCGGGGCCGGCTCGCGGAGGCCGAGACGGTGATGTCCCTGATCGAGACGAAGGTGTCGGCGGCGACGGGCGAACCGCTGCCCGCGCCGGTCCGCCCCGCGTCGGAGCCGGAACCGGGACCCGCCGCAGCAGCCGCCGCCACCCCCGCGGAACGCGCCGCGAACGGCGTCCGCGGGCTGTTCACCGGCCGCTACCGGCGCCGCACGCTGGTCGTCGGCGCGATCTGGTTCACCGGCTACTTCGTCAACTACGGCGTGACGTCCTGGCTGCCCAGCATCTACAAGGACGAGTACGGCCTCACGCTCTCCGACGCACTGCTCTACTCCACGGTGACCTCGGTCGCAGGTCTGCTCGGCTGTCTGCTGGTCGCGCTGACCGTGGACGTCGTGGGACGCCGCCGGGTCTTCGCGATCTGCCTCGGCGCCTCGGCCGCGCTCCTGCTGACGCTCGCCGCACTCGGCGCCCACTCCCCCGTCCAGGTCCTGATCTGGACCTCGCTGTCGGCGGTCGGCTTCTTCGGCTCCAACATCTGTCTGTACCTGTACACCCCAGAGCTGTACCCGACCCGGATGCGCGCCCTGGGCTGCAGTGTCGGCGGCGCGGTCAACCGCCTGGGCGTGATCCTCGGCCCGATCCTGGTCGGCGTGGTCTACGCGGCGGGAGACAGCGTCGCCGCGGTGTTCGTGATGCTCGGCGCGGTGGCCGTCGTGGGCGCGGTGGTGGCGGGAACGCTCGCCGAGGAGACGGCGAACCGCCCGCTGGAGGAGATCTCCCCCTGAGCGGGGACGGCGGGCGGCTGCGGGCGGGGCGGCGCGGGGGGCGGCGGGCGGCGGCTGCGGGGGGCGGCGGACCTGGGCTTCGGCGCTCAGGCCTGGGCGTCGGCCGCCGTGCCGTTCGCCGATTCGTCGGCGATGCGCTCGTGGTGACGGATGACCTCGGCCACGATGAAGTTCAGCAGTTTCTCGGCGAACGCAGGGTCCAGGTGCGCGCTCTCCGCCAGCTGCCGCAGCCGGGCGATCTGGCGGGACTCACGGGCCGGGTCGGCCGGGGGAAGATGGTGGGCGGCCTTGAGGTGGCCCACCTGCTGGGTGCACTTGAAGCGCTCCGCGAGCATGTGGACAACAGCCGCGTCGATGTTGTCGATGCTCTCGCGCAGCCGGTTCAGTTCTGCGCCTACGGAATCGTCGATGTCACTCGTGGTCATGGTCATCGAGCTTAGAGGGTCCGGCGGCCCGGCCGTCGGGGGCGGTCACGGGCTGATCGTCGGTGGGTGGTCCGGGTCCGGCACCCGGTCGCTCCAGCCGCCCGGCACACTGCGCCCCTGCTGTTCGCGGAAGCGGACCGGGGCCGTACCGACCCGGCGGGCGAACAGCCGGGAGAAGTACGCCGGGTCGTCGTACCCGACGCGGCGGGCGACGGCCGCGACCGGCAGATCACTGGTGGCGAGGAGCTCCTTGGCGCGACCGAGCCGGATGCCGAGCAGGTAGTCCTTCGGGCTGCACCCCGCGCCGCGCCGGACGGCCGTACGCAGTTCGGCGGGTGTCATGCCGTGCCGCGCCGCGTGCTCGGCGACCGAGAGCGGCTGGAAGGCGTCCCGGGCCAGGGCCTGGAGCACCGGGTCGCCGTCGGGGCTGACATCCGCGCGGGCCCGGCGCAGGGCGACGAGCAGTTCGTGGACGGCCGCCCCCGTCTCCACCTCCAGCAGCGGGTTCCCGCGCCGCGCCGCCCGCACCATCCGGCCGACGGCCGCCCGGGGCGCTGCCGTGTCGGAGAGCGGGACGAGGGGTCGGTCCGGCTCGATGTAGCCGAGCTCGGTGTAGGTGGTGGTGGCGGGGCCGGTGAAGTCGACGAAGCTCTCGTCCCAGCCGGTGACCGGATCGGCGCCGTAGTGGTGCGGGGTGCCCGGGGTCAGCCAGATCAGGCTCGGCCCGGTGACCGGCATCCGCCGCCCGTCGGGCCCGGCGAACCATCCGCTGCCCGAGTTGATGACCACGGCCACGTGGTGGTCCAGGGTCCGGGGCCCGACGGTGGGCAGCGCGCCGTGCTGGAGCCCGACCCCCAGACAGACCAGGCCGAGGCGGTGGTGGAGCGGGCTCGGGGTGAAGAAGCGCATCCAGGTGTGGTACATCGGCCTTCGCTCCCGGTGCTCGGGTCCTCGGGTCGTGCCGCGACAGCGGCGGGCTGTGCGGCAACGCCGTGCTGCGTGACGTGGCGTCGCGGTACCGCGTGACATGACATCGCTGTACCGCGTGAGGTGAGAACGCTGTGCTGCGTCCAAACAGCAGTGATCTTTGTCCATGGACCGGCCGCACGCCAGGGGGTGAGGCTGGGTCGCGACATTCCTCCCGGGTTCGCCCGCTCCGTCGCTCGTGCCGCATTCCGCCGGTACCGGTCCGCGGGACACGGCGGCCCGGGCCGCCCGCACAGGAGAGAACGAGCACGATGGCTGACTTCACGGTGGGCGACGACGACCACTTCCGGATCGACGGGCGGCCCGTACGGATCCTGTCCGGCGCCCTGCACTACTTCCGGGTGCACGAGGCGCAGTGGGACCACCGGCTGTCGATGCTGCGGGCGATGGGCCTGAACTGTGTCGAGACGTATGTGCCGTGGAACCTCCACGAGCCGCGGCCGGGCGGCTTCCGCGACGTGGCGGCGCTCGGCCGGTTCCTGGACGCGGCCCGGCGGGCCGGACTGTGGGCGATCGTCCGCCCGGGACCGTACATCTGTGCCGAGTGGGAGAACGGCGGACTTCCGGCCTGGGTGACCGGGGAGTTCGGCCGCCGGGTGCGCACCAGGGACACCGGTTATCTGGACGCGGTGCGGCGGTGGTTCGCCGAGCTGATCCCCCAGGTCGCGGAGCGGCAGATCGACCGGGGCGGCCCGGTGATCATGGTGCAGGCGGAGAACGAGTACGGCAGTTACGGCACCGATCGGGTTTATCTGGACCGGGTGGCGCAGATGCTCGGTGAGTACGGCGTCAGCGTCCCCCTGTTCACCTCCGACGGCCCCGAGGACCACATGCTCACGGGCGGCTCGGTGCCCGGTCTGCTCGCCACGGCGAACTTCGGGTCGGGGGCGCGCGAGGCGTTCCGGGTGCTGAGGCGCCACCAGGAGGCGGGCCCGCTGATGTGCATGGAGTTCTGGTGCGGATGGTTCGAGCACTGGGGCTCGCCGCCGGTCGTCCGGGAGCCCGCCCGGGCCGCCGACGCGCTGCGGGAGATCCTGGAGTGCGGGGCGTCGGTCAACATCTACATGGCGCACGGCGGGACGAACTTCGGCGGCTGGGCGGGCGCCAACCGTTCGGGCCCCCTCCAGGACCAGGGCCTCCTGCCGACGGTGACGTCGTACGACTACGACGCGCCGATCGACGAGTACGGGCGGCCCACGGAGAAGTTCTGGCTGTTCCGGAAGGTACTCGCCGAGTACGCGGACGGTCCGCTGCCCGAACTCCCCGCCGAGCCCGCCGGGCTCGCCGCGCCGTCGCGGGCCGCGCTGACCGACTGGGCGCCGCTCCAGGACGTACTGGAGGCGCTCGGCGACGCGGAGCGGCCGGAGTGCGGTGTGCCGCCGACGTTCGAGGAGCTGGGCGTCGACCGCGGCCTGGTGCGCTACCGGGTGGACGTGCCGGGCCCGCGCCGCCCGTACGCCCTGGGCGTCACGGGGCTGCGGGACCGGGCCGTGGTGTACGTGGACGGTGTCCGCAAGGGTGTGCTGGCCGAGGAGGACGGCACTCTGGAGGAGCCGGTGGCCGGGCCCGCCGAGGTCGAGCTCTGGGTGGAGTCGCTGGGCCGGGTCAACTACGGGCCCCGGCTGGGCGAGGCCAAGGGGATCACCGGCGGTGTGCTGCACGAGCGCCAGTACCTGCACGGGGTACGGGCGCGGGCCCTGCGGCTCGACGCGTTCCAGGGACCGGCGGTGGCGGGCATCCCGTTCGCACCGGTCGACGGGGCGGGCCGCAGCGGCCTGTACCGGGGCGTCTTCGAGCTCGCGGACGCGGCCGGTACCGGCCACGCGGGACTGGAGCTGCCGGGCTGGACCCGCGGGTTCGTCTGGGTGAACGGGTTCTGCCTCGGGCGGTACTGGTCGGAGGGCCCGCAGCGGACGCTGTACGTGCCGGGCCCGGTACTGCGGGACGGTGCCAACGAGGTCTGGGTGCTGGAGGTGGAGGGCGCGGGAGCGCCGTACGCGGAGCTGGGGCCCGGTCTGCCCGTCCGCACGGGATCCGATGCGGGCACCGGCGCCTGAGGGCGGGCGGTCCTGCCCGGTCCGCGCGTGGGGCCCCGGCTACAGTGGGGCGGAGCCGAGCGGCGCGGACGGGGGTGAGTGCGTGAGCGACAGCCCCCACGGCAGCCCGGTCGTGCACGGTTTCCCGCACCTCGCCACCGTCCGGTCGGCGATCACCGCCCTGTACCGGCGGCTCTCCCATGACGGTGTCCACCGTTTCGCGCCGAGCTTCCTCCCCGTCGACGCCGCCTTCGCCGACTCGGACGATCTGCACCTCGGCGCGCAGCGCGTGGCACGGGCGATGGTGCAGCACCTGCACCTGCCGGACGCGCGCATGATCGTCGCGTTCCGGCCGATGGAGCATGCGGGGAGCGTCGAACTCGCCGCCGGGCCGGAGTACTTCATCGAGCTCAACGACCGCTTCCGCACCCATCGCAGGGACATCGGCGCCGCGCTGTCGCACGAGGTCATGCACGTACTGCTGCACCGGCTCGGTCTCGAGTTCCCCGGCACCCGCGACAACGAGATCCTCACCGACACCGCGGCGGCCTATCTGGGGGCGGGCTGGCTGCTGCTGGACGCGTTCCGGGAGGACGCCACCTCCAGCCAGAAGCTCGGCTACCTCACGCCCGAGGAGTTCGGGTACGTGCTGGCCAAGCGGGCGCTCGCCTTCGACGAGGACCCCTCACCGTGGTTCACCAGCCCGCAGGCCTACACGGCTTACACGAAGGGGCGGGCGCGGGCCCTGCGCGAGAGCCTGCAGCCGCCGCTGACCGCAGCCGGCTGGGCGGGCCGCCGCCGGTACGCCAAGGACCGGCGGTACGCCCAGGACCATCCCGGTGCGGGTGCGGCTCCCGGCCCCGAGGCCCCGTACACCTTCGAGACCACCCGGGACGGGCTCCGCGTCGCCTTCCCGTGCCCGACCTGCCACCAGCGCAACGGGGTTCCGGTGCGCGGCCGGGTGCGGGCGCGGTGCGCGCTGTGCCGCACGGTCCTGGACTGCTCGACGTGAGGGGCCGCCGCCCGCAACGGGCCGCGGAGCCAGGCGTATTCGCGAAGCGTATTACAGTCGAAATGTGACAGAAGATCCGATGGCGGAAGCGGCGGCGGGCGGACAGGGCCTGATCGACGCCGTGTACGAGGGCGAGAACGCCGTCGTACGGCTGCTCCGCGCCGGTGTGTCCGCCGAGACGTCCGACGAGGAGGGCGCGAGCGCGCTGTATCTGGCGGCGGTCTCGGACCGGCCCGGCGTGGTGCGGCTGCTCCTTGCCGCGGGCGCCGATCCCGACCGGGCCTGCGGGCCCGAATCGGGCGACCTGCCGATCTGCGGGGCGGCGTGCGGCGGTCACACCGAGGTGGTGGAGGCGCTGCTGGCCGCCGGGGCACGGCCGGATCTGCGCGAGCAGTTCGAGTTCACGGCGCTGCGCTGGGCGGTGGGGCTGGGCCACGCACGGACGGCGTGGGCGCTGCTCGCCCATGGCGCGGACCCCTGCCTGCCGGGTCCCGAGGGTGAGCCACCCCTGGTTCTGGCCGCCCGACGGGGCTCCCTGGAGACGGTACGGGCGCTGCTGCACCATGGTGCGGGCGCGCCGGACGGGGCGCTGGAGGAGGCGCTCGCCGAGGCGCGTCGGATGCTGGACGTGGACCTGGAGCAGGAGATGCGTGACGGTCTGCTGGAGGCGTACGGGGACACGGCGCCGCACCAGGTGGTGGTGGACCGTGCCGTCGTGGACGGCGGTCGGACGCTGACCGTCGAACTGGTGCGGGACGGGGTGCCGTTCGCGGGCCGGGACCAGCAGACGGGGCACGGGGCGATCGCCACGCTCCTGGAGACCGAGCTGGGGCTGGAGGCGTCGTTCGAGGAGCTGGCCCGCAGGGCACTGCGGTCCGGCGGTCCGGACGTGGACAACTGGCGGGCGTCGGCGGAGGCGTTGTGCGAACGCGGTGACGAGGAGACGCGGCAGGCGGCGATCGCCTGGTGCGCGGCGGACGACCCGTCGCGCCGCGCGTTCGGCAAGGACGTCCTGTCCCGGCTGGGTTGATCTCGCGCTGCCGCACCCGAACGATCCGGTCGGGCACGAACGAGCCCGTCCGGCGTTCGAGGACGGAAGCGATGCTCGGGTGAACCCGGCTGACGCTCCGTCCCGAATCGCCGGACGGGCTCGAACGACACGCCGCCCGCCCGGAAAGCCGGACGGGCCGAACGTACGGCTACGCGGCGCGACGGCCGCGCGCGGGGGCTCCGCCGCGGCCGGAGCCGCCCGAGCGGGCCGCACCACCGGTACCGGTTCCCCCGGCGCCACCCGCACCGGAGCCGCGCCGGCCACGCCCCCGCGTGCCCGAGCGGAATCCGCCACCGGTACCCGCACCGGACCCGCTCCCGCCGGACCGCGTACGCGGCTTCGGCTGGGTCGGCTGCGGGACCTCGACCACGATGGCCACACCGGACGGCTCGCGCGCCCCGGTGATCCGGGTGAGCTCCTCGTCGGTGGACTTGATCCGGGTGGTGCGCGGCGCGATGCCCGCGTCCTGCATCAACCGGGTCATCTCCCGCTTCTCCTCGGGCAGCACCAGCGTGACGACGCTGCCGGACTCCCCGGCGCGCGCGGTGCGCCCGCCGCGGTGGAGGTAGTCCTTGTGGTCGGTGGGCGGGTCCACGTTGACGACCAGGTCGAGGTCGTCGACATGGATGCCACGGGCCGCCACGTTCGTCGCGACGAGCGCGGTGACCTGGCCGTTCTTGAACTGGTCCAGAGTCCGGTTGCGCTGCGGCTGCGAGCGTCCGCCGTGCAGGGCGGCAGCACGTACACCGCTGGCGAGCAGTCGCTTGGCGAAGCGGTCGGCGGCACGCTTGGTGTCGACGAACATGATCACCCGGCCCTCACGGGCGGCGATCTTCATCGCGACGACCTTCTTGTCGGTCTCGTCGAGCACATGGAGGACGTGGTGCTCCATGGTGGTGACCGCGCCTGCGGACGGGTCGACCGAGTGCACGACGGGGTCGGTCAGGAACATCTTGACCAGCCGGTCGATGTTCTTGTCCAGGGTCGCGGAGAACAGCATCCGCTGCCCGCCCTCCTCGACCTGCTTGAGCAGGGCGACGACCTGCGGCATGAAGCCCATGTCGGCCATCTGGTCGGCCTCGTCGAGGACGGTGATGGCGACCTGGTCGAGGCGGCAGTCGCCGCGCTCGATGAGGTCCTTGAGCCGGCCCGGCGTGGCGACGAGCACCTCTGCGCCGCGGCGCAGGGTGCCGGACTGCTTGCTGATCGACATCCCGCCGACGACCGTGGCCATCCGCAGGTTGACGGCGGTGGCGTACGGCGTCAGCGCGTCGGTGACCTGCTGCGCGAGCTCACGGGTCGGGACGAGGACGAGAGCGAGCGGCGCCTTCGGCTCGCAACGGCGTCCCGCGGTGCGGGCCAGCAGCGCGAGGCCGAAGGCCAGGGTCTTGCCGGAGCCGGTACGGCCGCGGCCGAGGATGTCCCGGCCGGCCAGCGAGTTCGGCAGGGTGGCGCCCTGGATCGGGAACGGGTCGGTGACGCCCTGCGCGGCAAGGGTCTTCAGCAGGGCGGCGGGCATGTCCAGCTCGGCGAACGCCTCGACGGCGGGCAGTGCGGGGGTCATGGTTTCGGGCAGGGCGAACTCACCCTGCGGCGGCGTGGCCCTGCGACGGGGTGACGCCTTGCCGGATCCCTTGCCGGAACCCTGTGCGGTTGCCTTTGCCTGGGCCGTGCCACGCCCCCTCGACGGGCGATTACGGGCGGGACGGTCCTGACGTTCGGAGCGGGTCATACGGAATTGCCCTCCTGGGGATTCCTGGGAACTACGTGGGACTACGGGGACTTGCCGGGGACTGCGCAGAATGCGGACTGCTGCACGCGGTGCGCGTGGGCCCGGTCCACCCGGGGTGCTTCGTCGCACCCGGTGCGGGGCACCCGAAGGTGCCCGGAACTTCCGTACTTTCCCAGGGACAGCACAAGCCGGGACCCGCACCTTCACGGTGCGGGCCCCGGCTGCGAGGTACGCGTCCGGCAATTAGGCCGGGACGATGTTCTCCGCCTGCGGGCCCTTCTGGCCCTGCGTGACGTCGAAGGAGACCTTCTGGCCCTCCTGGAGCTCACGGAAGCCCTGGGTGGCGATGTTGGAGTAGTGGGCGAAGACGTCGGCGCCGCCGCCGTCCTGCTCGATGAAGCCGAAGCCCTTTTCCGAGTTGAACCACTTCACGGTTCCAGTAGCCATGTCATTCTCCTAAAACAGGTGCAGTGCCGGAAATCCGCACTTTACGAATTCCAAGTCGCCGCATTGAGCCCCACCCGGAGAAAGCCGGAAAACAATAAAGCGCCTGAGGAAGAGTTCCCGTCAGGCGCACATAAAGTTCATGGGTACCAAAACTGCAACCGGACCACCGTAGCACGATCTGCCGACCAGCGGTGGGACACGCCACGCCGCCGGCCGGCAGTTTTCCGTGGAACCCTTGGGACGCAAGGGCCCGAGCCGTTCGAAGATCGTCCGGTCGGCTCAGTCGCGCAGCGCGATCCCGTCCAGGACCATCGACAGGTACTGGCGGGCGATCTCCTCAGGGCTGTGCTGCCCGCCGGGCCGGTACCAGGACGCGGCGACCCAGACGGTGTCGCGGACGAACCGGTAGGTGAGCCGGATGTCGAGGTCGGCACGGAAGATCCGGTCGGCGACGCCGCGTTCCAGGGTGCCGAGCCAGGCCTTCTCGAACTTCTGCTGGGAGTCGGCGAGGTACTGGAACCTCGGCTGGGCCGACAGGTGCTGGGACTCCTTCTGGTAGATGGCGACGGCGGCCCGGTGGCGGTCGATCTCGCGGAAGGACTCGGTGACGAGTGCCTCGATGGTCTCCCGGGGGCCGAGCCCGGCTCCGAGCACGGCGTCGTACCCCTCCCAGAGCTCGTTCAGGAACGTGGAGAGGATCTCGTCGACCATCGATTCCTTGGAATCGAAGTGGTAGTAGAGGCTGCCCGCGAGCATTCCGGCCGCGTCCGCGATCCTGCGGACGGTCGTGGCGTTGTATCCCTGCGCGGCGAACACCTCGGCGGCGGTGGCGAGCAGCTCGGCTCGCCGCTCGGGAGAGGGCGTCGCCCGGGGCTTCTTCTTGGTAGGCACGTCCCCCATTCTCCGCCCGGGGAGGGGTGTCGCGGCCACCGCGTCACCCCTCCCCCGAACGGTCAGGGCGCCGTCGCCGTCGACCCGTCGTCGTTGCCCCTGCGGATCGTGCGTACCGGGCGGCCGGGGCGCCAGGACCGGATGACCACGGTGTCGCCACCCTCCAGCCCGACGCGTACCACCTCGGTGGGCTCCACCCGGAAGAGGTGGAAGGGCTCCGGCGGTCTCCGCTCGCTGAT
Source organism: Streptomyces sp. NPDC127177 (assembly GCF_042672475.1). NCBI lineage: Bacteria > Bacillati > Actinomycetota > Actinomycetes > Kitasatosporales > Streptomycetaceae > Streptomyces > Streptomyces sp. NPDC127177. The sequence continues at coordinate 142,005 of NZ_JBHXUW010000006.1, read as the reverse complement.
GAAACGGGCCAGCAGACCGGCGTCGGTCACCTCGGTCGCGCGCCCCGAGATCCGCACGTCCCCGTCGGCCATCTCGGCACCGGGGCCGGGGTTGGCGTGCACGGCGAAGCGGGGATCGCGGCGCAGGTCGAGCGCCTTGCGGGAGTTCGGCATCATGCCGAGGTACGGCTCACCGAGCCAGAAGTCCACTTCGAGGCCGGTCACCCGCGGCGACCCGTCCTTGCGGAGGGTCGCCAGTACGTGGTGCTTGTACTGCTCGAAGCGCTGTCGCACGGTGTCGGCGAAGTCCGGCTCCGCGGTTCGGAAGTCTGCCCAGGAACTCGATGTCATGCGTTCATCGAACTCCGTAAACCCGACATCTCCTGTCCTGTTTCCGTAGGAGGTTTCGTGGACCACCCGATCGGATGGCGCCGTGATCAATGCGCCCGGGGCCCGCGGGCGGCGAGCGTGATCAGTGCCGCGTACCCCTGTGTCCGCAGCACACAGGCTGCCCGGCCGTGCAGCAGCACCGCGTCGTAGCGGTCGAGTGCGGTGTCCGTGCCTTCGATGACGGCGCCGTCCTCCAGGGCGACGGCCAGCACGGTGCCGCCTTCCGGTGCCGTCAGCCGGAGGGTGCCCCGTACCACCGCCACCTGCGCGCTCGTACGGTCCCTGCGGTACATCACGTTGAGGTTGAGGACCGGGCCGGCCAGCAGCCTGCCGTCGGTCTCCAGGTCGCCGGGGAAGTCGTGGGGCCAGTACGGCTCGTCGACGATGTGGTGCTCACCGCCGACCACGAGGTCCATTCCGGCACCCCGCACCACGGTCAGGGTGCGGTCGACGCCCGGGAACACGGAGAAGGGCCCGTCCCCGGTCACTTCCGCCAGGCTGACCCGCCAGTCGAAGCCGTCCGGTCCGGCGCCGGGTGCCGCGGCGATCTCGCCGGTGACTCCCCCGCCGTTCTTCCAGGGGGTCTGCGGGCGGCCGGCCGCGGGCAGGATCCGGAACGCCTCGGAGGTCATGCGGGTTCTCCAGTCTCGACGGGTTCGGGGCCCCGAGCGTAAACCCGGATGTCGTCCGTCCGGCGCTGTTCGCTATCTTGATCGCCGCCGCCCCCACCGGCCGCTCTCGCCCGTCCACTGATGAAGGAGCCGGCCATGGAGGCCGCCGCCACCACCTGTTTTCGCCATCCCGCGTACGAGACCGGTGTGAGCTGCACCCGCTGTGAACGCTTCATCTGCCCTGACTGCATGCGCGAGGCGGCCGTCGGCCATCACTGCGTCGAGTGCGTGCGGGAGGGGCGGCGCTCGGTTCGGCAGCCACGCACGGTGTTCGGCGCGGCGGTGTCCCGGGGCGCGGTGCCGATCGTCACCTGTGTGCTGATGGGGCTCAACATACTCGCGTACGTGGTTGAGCTGATCCGTCCGGAGATCGTCGACCGGTTCGGGATGACCGGCGCGGGGCTCGTCGGACCGGACGGCAGCCGGTACATCTACACGGGCCTCGACTTCCACGGCGTCGATGTGATCGGGGTGGTGGACGGCGAGTGGTACCGGCTGCTGACCGGGGCCTTCCTCCACCTCCCGCCGGGCGGGTCCTCCTTCGGTCCGCTGCCGTTCGGGGTGCTGCACATCGCCTTCAACATGTACGCGCTGTGGAATCTGGGCCGGGTCGTCGAGGCGCAGCTCGGCCGGACCCGCTATCTCGCGCTGTATCTGCTGTCCGCGCTGGGCGGTTCGGTCCTGGTGTATCTGATCGCGCCGCTGGACAACTCCGTGGGTGCCTCGGGTGCGGTCTTCGGTCTGGCGGCGTCGTTCTACGTCATCAACCGGCGGCTGGGCCGGGACATGCAGGCGGTGAACAGGTTCCTGGCCGGATTCCTGGTCTGGATGGTGATCTCCGCCGGGTTCACCTCGTGGCAGGGGCATCTGGGCGGCCTGCTGACCGGCGGCATCGTGACGGTGGTGTACGCGTACGCCCCGGCGCAGCGCCGCACGACGGTCCAGGCGGCCGTGTGCGTGGTGGTGTTCGCCGTGCTGATGCTGCTGGTGGTCCTCAAGACGTCGGCGCTGAGGGGCTGAGGCGCCGCTGAGGGCGTTGCGCGGGGCCTGTGCGACCCGCCCCGGGACGCGCCACGGCGCCTGCCGAATCGTCCGGTCGGGGACGGGCAGGCGCCGCGTTCAGTTCCGTACGCCGTTGTACGGGACGTCTGGTTGGGCCGTGATCAGACCATCATGGAACGGTCTGTCGGGCGGATCGGGGCATGCAGTGCGCTGGCCCCGGTCAGGAAGCGGTCCACGCCGCGTGCCGCGGAGCGGCCCTCGGCGATGGCCCACACGATGAGGGACTGGCCTCGGCCAGCGTCACCGGCGACGAAGACACCGTCGACGTTCGTAGCGTAGTGCTTGTCGCGGGCGATGTTGCCACGGGCGTCGAGTTCCAGGCCGAACTGCTGGACCAGGCCGTTGGCCTGGTCGGTGCCGGTGAAGCCCATGGCGAGGGTGACCAGCTGCGCCGGGATGACCCGCTCGGTGCCGGCCTTCTGCTCCAGCTTGCCGTCCTTGAACTCCACCTCGATGAGGTGGAGGGACTGGACGTTGCCGTCCTCGTCGCCCTCGAAGTGGGTGGTGGAGACGGAGTAGATCCGTCCCTCGCCCGCCTTCGGCGAGGAGGGGCCCTGCCCCTGAGCAGCACCCTCCTTGAGGCCCGCCAGGACCTCGGTCTCCTCGTGCGCGGAGGTGACCTTGTAGAGCATCGGGAAGGTCGGCCAGGGCTGGTTGGCGTTCCGGTCCTCGCCCGGCCGGGGCATGATCTCCAGCTGGGTGACGGACAGGGCGCCCTGGCGGTGGGCGGTGCCGACGCAGTCGGCGCCGGTGTCACCGCCGCCGATGACGACGACGTGCTTGCCCTCGGCGGTGATCGGGGAGACCGTCAGGTCGCCCTCCTGCACCTTGTTGGCGAGCGGCAGGTACTCCATCGCGAAGTGCACACCGTTCAGCTCGCGGCCCGGGACGGGCAGATCGCGGGAGACGGTGGCACCGGCGGCGACGACGACGGCGTCGTAGCGGCGGCGCAGCTTGGCTGCGTCGACGTCCCTGCCGACCTCGACCTCGGTGCGGAACTTGGTGCCCTCCGCGCGCATCTGCTCGATGCGGCGGTTGATGTGCGACTTCTCCATCTTGAACTCGGGGATGCCGTACCGCAGGAGGCCGCCGATGCGGTCCGCGCGCTCGTAGACGGCGACCGTGTGGCCGGCCCGGGTCAGCTGCTGGGCGGCGGCGAGTCCGGCCGGGCCGGAGCCGATGACGGCCACGGTCTTGCCGGAGAGGCGCTCGGGCGGCTGCGGGGTGACGTCGCCGCGGTCCCACGCCTTGTCGATGATGGAGACTTCGACGTTCTTGATGGTGACGGCCGGCTGGTTGATGCCGAGCACGCACGCCGACTCGCACGGGGCCGGGCAGAGCCGTCCGGTGAACTCCGGGAAGTTGTTCGTGGCGTGCAGGCGCTCGGACGCGGCGGTCCAGTCCTCGCGGTAGGCGTAGTCGTTCCACTCGGGGATGAGGTTTCCGAGCGGGCAGCCCTGGTGGCAGAACGGGATGCCGCAGTCCATGCAGCGGCCGGCCTGCTTGCTGATGATCGGGAGCAGCGAGCCCGGAACGTAGACCTCGTTCCAGTCCTTGACCCGCTCATCCACGGGGCGGGTCTTGGCGACCTCGCGGCCGGTGGTCAGGAAGCCCTTGGGGTCAGCCATTGGTCGCCGCCTCCATCATCTTCTCGGTGGTCTCCTGCTCGGAGAGACCGGCGAGCTCAGCGGCGTCCTTGGCGGCGAGCACTGCCTTGTAGGTGGACGGGATGATCTTGCTGAAGCGGGACACCGAGGTGTCCCACTCGGCGAGGAGTTTCTCGGCGACCGTGGACGCGGTCTCCTCCTGGTGGCGGCGCACGACGTCGTGCAGCCACTGCTTGTCGGTGTCGGAGAGTTCCTCGACGGCGCCGAGGTTTCCGACGTTGACGTGGTCGCGGTCGAGGTCGATGACGTAGGCGACGCCGCCCGACATGCCGGCCGCGAAGTTGCGTCCGGTCTCGCCGAGGACGACGGCGTGTCCGCCGGTCATGTACTCGCAGCCGTGGTCGCCCACGCCTTCCGAGACGACCGTGGCGCCGGAGTTGCGGACGCAGAAGCGCTCGCCTGTACGGCCGCGCAGGAACAGCTCGCCGCCGGTGGCGCCGTAGGCGATGGTGTTGCCGGCGATGGTGGAGTACTCGGCGAGGTGATCGGCACCGCGGTCCGGGCGGACGATGACCCGGCCGCCGGAGAGGCCCTTGCCGACGTAGTCGTTGGCGTCGCCCTCCAGGCGAAGCGTCACACCGCTGGGCAGGAAGGCACCGAAGGACTGGCCGGCGGAGCCGGTGAAGGTGATGTCGATGGTGTCCTCGGGCAGGCCCGCACCGCCGAACTTCTTCGTGACCTCGTGGCCGAGCATGGTGCCGACGGTCCGGTTGATGTTGCGGATCGCGATCTGCGCCCGGACCGGCTGGGCGGCTTCGGCGCTGTCGGCCTTCAGGGCGTCGGCGGCGAGCTTGACCAGCTCGTTGTCGAGGGCCCTGGACAGACCGTGGTCCTGCTCGGTGATCCGGTGCCGGACCGCACCCTCGGGCAGCTCGGGCACGTGGAAGAGCGGCTTGAGGTCGAGGCCCTGGGCCTTCCAGTGCGTGATCGCGCGGTCGGTGTCGAGCAGCTCGGCGTGGCCGACGGCTTCCTCGATCGTGCGGAAGCCGAGCTCGGCGAGGATCTCGCGGACTTCCTGTGCGATGAACTCGAAGAAGTTGACGATGTACTCGGCCTTGCCTGAGAACCGGTCGCGCAGGACCGGGTTCTGGGTGGCGATGCCGACCGGGCAGGTGTCCAGGTGGCAGACGCGCATCATGACGCAGCCGGAGACGACGAGCGGCGCGGTCGCGAAACCGAACTCCTCGGCGCCCAGCAGTGCGGCGATGACGACGTCGCGGCCGGTCTTGAGCTGGCCGTCGGTCTGCACGACGATCCGGTCGCGCAGGCCGTTGAGCAGCAGCGTCTGCTGGGTCTCGGCGAGGCCGAGCTCCCAGGGTCCGCCCGCGTGCTTCAGCGAGGTGAGCGGGGAGGCGCCCGTTCCGCCGTCGTGGCCGGAGATGAGGACGACGTCCGCGTGCGCCTTGGAGACACCGGCGGCGACCGTGCCGACGCCGACCTCGGAGACCAGCTTCACGTGGATGCGGGCCGCCGGGTTGGCGTTCTTGAGGTCGTGGATCAGCTGAGCCAGGTCCTCGATGGAGTAGATGTCGTGGTGCGGCGGCGGGGAGATCAGACCGACACCCGGGGTGGAGTGCCGGGTCTTGGCGACCCAGGGGTAGACCTTGTGGCCGGGCAGCTGGCCGCCCTCGCCGGGCTTGGCGCCCTGCGCCATCTTGATCTGGATGTCGTCCGCGTTGACCAGGTACTCACTGGTGACACCGAAGCGGCCGGAGGCGACCTGCTTGATGGACGAGCGGCGCGCCGGGTCGTAGAGCCGGTCGGCGTCCTCGCCGCCCTCGCCGGTGTTGGACTTGCCGCCCAGCTGGTTCATGGCGATGGCGAGGGTCTCGTGCGCCTCGCGGGAGATCGAGCCGTACGACATGGCGCCGGTGGAGAAGCGCTTGACGAGGTCGGCGACGGACTCGACCTCGTCGATGTCGATCGCCTCGCGGTCCGACTTGAAGCCGAACAGGCCGCGGAGCGTCATCAGCCGCTCGGACTGCTCGTTCACCCGGTCCGTGTACTGCTTGAAGATGTCGTACCGGCGGTTGCGGGCGGCGTGCTGGAGGCGGAAGACCGTCTCGGGGTCGAACAGGTGCGGTTCGCCCTCGCGGCGCCACTGGTACTCGCCGCCGATCTCCAGCGCCCGGTGCGAGGCGGAGATGCCGGAGGCGGGGTAGCCCTTGGCGTGCCGGGCGGCGACCTCCTTGGCGACGACGTCGAGCCCGGCGCCGCCGATCTTGGTGGTGGTGCCGTTGAAGTACTGCGCGACGAAGGCCTCGTCGAGGCCGACGGCCTCGAAGACCTGGGCTCCGCGGTAGGAGGCGACGGTGGAGATGCCCATCTTGGACATCACCTTCAGGACGCCCTTGCCCAGCGCGTAGATGAGGTTGCGGATGGCCTGGTCGGCCTCGATGCCCTCGATGAAGGTGCCGGCCCTGACCAGGTCCTCGACGGACTCCATGGCCAGGTACGGGTTGACGGCGGCGGCGCCGAAGCCGATCAGCAGCGCGACGTGGTGGACCTCGCGGACGTCACCGGCCTCGACCAGCAGCCCCACCTGGGTGCGCTGCTTGGTGCGGATGAGGTGGTGGTGGACGGCCGAGGTGAGCAGCAGCGACGGGATCGGCGCGTGCTCGGCGTCGGAGTGCCGGTCGGACAGGACGATCAGGCGGGCGCCGTCCTCTATGGCGGCGTCGACCTCGGTGCAGATCTCCTCGATCCGCGCGGCCAGCGCCTCGCCGCCGCCGCCGACCCGGTAGAGACCGGAGAGGGTGGCGGCCTTCATGCCCGGCATGTCGCCGTCGGCGTTGATGTGTATGAGCTTGGCCAGCTCGTCGTTGTCGATCACCGGGAAGGGCAGCGTGACGCTTCGACACGCGGCGGCGGTCGGCTCCAGGATGTTGCCGGCCGGGCCGAGCGTGGAGCGCAGCGAGGTGACGAGCTCCTCGCGGATGGCGTCCAGCGGCGGGTTGGTGACCTGCGCGAACAGCTGGGTGAAGTAGTCGAAGAGCAGCCGGGGGCGTGCGGACAGCGCGGCGATCGGCGAGTCCGTGCCCATGGAGCCGAGCGGCTCACCTGCGGTGCGGGCCATCGGGGCGAGGATGACGCGGAGCTCTTCCTCGGTGTAGCCGAAGGTCTGCTGGCGGCGGGTGACGGAGGCGTGCGTGTGCACGATGTGCTCCCGCTCGGGGAGGTCCTCCAGCTCGATCTCGCCGGTCTCCAGCCACTCCTGGTAGGGCTGCTCGGCGGCGAGGGACGCCTTGATCTCGTCGTCCTCGATGATGCGGTGCTCGGCGGTGTCGACGAGGAACATCTTGCCGGGCTGCAGGCGGCCCTTGCGGACGACCTTGGCGGGGTCGATGTCCAGGACGCCGACCTCGGAGGAGAGCACGACGAGGCCGTCGTCGGTGACCCAGTAGCGGCCGGGGCGCAGACCGTTGCGGTCGAGGACCGCGCCGACCTGGACGCCGTCGGTGAAGGTGACACAGGCCGGGCCGTCCCAGGGCTCCATCATCGTGGAGTGGTACTGGTAGAAGGCGCGCCGGGCCGGGTCCATCGAGGCGTGGTTCTCCCACGCCTCCGGGACCATCATCAGCACCGAGTGCGGCAGCGAGCGGCCGCCGAGGTGGAGCAGCTCCAGGACCTCGTCGAAGGAGGCGGAGTCGGAGGCGTCCGGGGTGCAGACAGGGAAGATCCGGTCCAGCTGCTCCGAGCCGAAGAGGCTGGAGGCGAGCTGGGACTCGCGGGCCTTCATCCAGTTGCGGTTGCCCTTGACCGTGTTGATCTCGCCGTTGTGCGCGACGAATCGGTACGGGTGGGCGAGCGGCCAGCTCGGGAAGGTGTTGGTGGAGAAGCGCGAGTGGACCAGCGCGACCGTGGTGGCGAAGCGGGCGTCGGAGAGGTCCGGGAAGAACGGCTCCAGCTGCCCGGTGGTGAGCATGCCCTTGTAGACGATCGTGCGGGCGGAGAGCGACGGGAAGTAGACCCCGGCCTCACGCTCGGCGCGCTTGCGCAGCACGAAGGCCTTGCGGTCCAGGACGATCCCGCTGCTCTCACCGTCCGCGACGAAGAGCTGGCGGAACTCGGGCATGGTGGCGCGGGCGCCCTTGCCGAGGATGTCGGGGGCGACCGGGACGTCGCGCCAGCCGAGGACCTTCAGGCCCTCCTCGGCGGCGATCTTCTCGAGGCCGCTGACGGCCGCTGTGGAGTCGTCCGCGGGAAGGAATGCGATGCCGACGGCGTAGGCACCGGCCTCGGGGAGGTCGAAGGGGACCTCTGCGCGCAGGAAGGTGTCCGGTACCTGGAGCAGGATTCCGGCTCCGTCACCGGAGTCGGGTTCGGATCCGGTGGCGCCGCGGTGTTCGAGGTTGCGCAGTACGGTCAGCGCCTGCTCGACCAGCTCGTGGCCGGCCACACCGGTCAGAGTGGCGACGAATCCGACACCACAGGCGTCGTGCTCGTTGCGGGGGTCGTACATCCCCTGGGGGGCGGGGCGACCGTCCATGGGCGACCAGGCGTCGGTGCGCATCGGCTCTCCCGTCGTCGTCGTGGCATATGAGCAGCCGAGGGACGACGTTGGCCCTCTGCGAAATTTCGTGCAGATTACATGATGGGACGCTTCTCAAGAAGCGGATAGCTCGTTCCAACATACGGACACCGCGAAGGCGGTGGAGTGGGTCGCAGTCGGAGGATCGGCGCCCGGGAGACCGCAGAGAGCAGGCGTCGTTGCCTGCGGTGTCTACGGCTCATGCCCGGCGGCAAAGGAAACGAAACCGCCGGGTAACGACTACTTATGTGTAGCCCTGCATAGACTCTCATTTTACGTCGCGCGAGGCCGTCCCGCCCAGTGGCCCGGGCCAAGACGTACGTCACACGGATGGCGCACACGTTACGGCCATGCTGCGCGGCCCGGCGCCCCTGCGATACCTCAGCCCCCGACGGCCACACCGAACAGCATGCCCAGACCGTAGGTGATCGCGGCCGCCGCGCCGCCCAGCACCAGCTGGCGCAGCCCGCTGAACCACCAGCTGCGGGCCGTGACCCGGGCGACCACCGCGCCGCAGCCGAAGAGCCCGGCCAGGGCGAGCAGCACGGCCGGCCACAGCGCGTCGGCGCCGAAGAGGTACGGCAGCAGGGGGAGCAGGGCACCGAGCGCGAAGGCGCCGAACGAGGACACCGCGGCGACGAGCGGCGAGGGCAGATCGCCCGGGTCTATGCCGAGCTCCTCGCGGGCGTGGATCTCCAGGGCCTGTTCCGGATCGCGGGACAGCTGCCGGGCGACCTCGCGGGCGAGGCCCTTGTCGACGCCCCGGGACTCGTAGAGCTCGGCGAGCTCCCGCTCCTCGTCCATCGGGTGCTTGCGCAGCTCCCGCCGCTCGACGTCGAGCTCGGCCTCGACGAGCTCGCGCTGCGAGGCGACGGAGGTGTACTCACCGGCCGCCATCGAGAAGGCGCCGGCGGCCAGACCGGCCAGTCCGGTGATCACGATCGTCCGGTGCGAGACGTCGCCACCCGCGACGCCGGTCATCAGGGCGAGGTTCGAGACGAGACCGTCCATGGCGCCGAACACCGCCGGCCGCAGCCAGCCACCGTTGACGTCACGGTGCGTGTGGTTGTCCCGGTGCGCCTCGTGCAGTACGGCGTCGGTCTCGATGATGGACACAGCTCTCCCCTTCTCCCGGAGGGGTGTTCACCCGCTCCGACCCCGTTCGACACCATCGAAAGTACGCACGAAAAATGGCCCCCGCCAGCAAGGCAGGCCGTACTTACCACTGTGTGTGACCGGATAGGTACGGCTTGCCTTGCTGTTCGAAGGACGTCATCCGAGTGGCCCTTTTCTTATGATCAGCGGCCTTTGTCGATGCTCTGCGTGGCAGATATCCCACAGGCAGGAGAACTGGCTCGGCAGGAGCGAAGGGTCGACGCGATGGAGCTGATCGCAGGAATTCACACAGCACCGCGGACGGACGGCACGCGGACGGCGGTGCGGGAGGTACCGGCCCCGGGCGAAACGCCCCGGGGCGGTCCGGGCGACCGGGCCGGCGGCTCCATGCTGGGCCTCGCGGTCGGCGACGCGCTGGGGGCACCGGCGGAGAACCTGCGGCCCTCCGAGATCCGCCGCCGCTGGGGCCGCATCGAGGGCTTCGTGAGCGACGACCCGGCGGGCACCGACGACACGGAGTACGCGATCTTCTCCGGGCTGCTGCTGGCCCGGCACGGTTCGGCGCTGACCGTCACCCATGTCGAACGGGCCTGGCGGCTGTGGATCGCCGATCTGGACGAGGGGCCGTTCCGCGGTGCCGGTTTCAGCGAACGCGGCACCCTGGAGAACCTGCGCCGGGGCCTGGCCGCCCCGATCTCCGCCCAGCACCGGCATGCCTGGAGCGACGGTCTGGCGATGCGGGCTGCGCCGTTCGGCGTCTTCGCGGCGGGCAGGCCCGCCGAGGCGGCCCGGCTCGTCGCGGTGGACGGCCGGGTCAGCCACGAGGGCGAGGGCATCTACGGCGGCCAGGCGGTGGCGGCCGGGGTGGCAGCCGCGATGACAGGCGCCGGGGTCACCTCCGTGATCGCCGCCGCCCTCTCCGTCGTACCGATGGACTCCTGGACGGCCCGATCGCTGCGCCGCGCGGTGACGGCGGCCCAGCGCCCCTACCCGGACCGGCTCACGATGGAGCGTGCGGTGCGCTCGGCCGTGGTCGTCGGCGGCTACCCGTGGACGGACCTGGCGCCGGAGGCGGTGGGCCTGGCCTTCGGCGCGTTCGCCGCCGCACGCGGCGACTTCCGCACGGCGGTGCTGACCGCCGTCAACATGGGCCGCGACGCCGACACGACGGCCGCGGTGGCGGGCGCGCTGGCCGGGGCGCTGCACGGGCTCTCGGCCATCCCGCGCCACTGGGCGGACGCGATCGGCCCGGTCCGGGGCAGCTGCCTGCCCTCGATGCGCGGTCACCACGTCCTGGACATCGCGGAGCTGCTCACGCCGGCCGAGGCGGACGAGCGCGGCGCCACGGGTCGCCCGGCCGGCCGGGACCCGGATGCCACCGGCCCCGCGGCTTCCACAGACCGCGAGAACGGCACCGCCCCCGTCGCGGGCGGAACGGCGGTCGGGCGATGACCACCACGAGGGACACCGCACACGCCGGGCACCCGGACGCGGCGCGCGGGGCCGACGGACGCGAAGTGGGGGCCGGCCCCGGCCCCGACGGGCCCGGACTCGACGCGGAACGCGGGCCCGACGCGGAGCCCCGGTCCCACGAGCGCGGGCGCGACGCGTGCGACGCGGGTCTTCCCGCGCGGCCGTCCACCGGCCGGCGGGCCCGGATCGAGGGGCTGCTGCTCGGGCTGGCCGCAGGGGACGCCGCCGGGTGGCCGGCCGCGCGGCACCGGGCGGCCCGGATGCCGGAGTGGACCCGGCGCCTCACCCGCGAGCTGGACACCTTCGCGGAGCAGAACGCGACCACCACACTGCCCGTCCCCATCGCCCTGAACCAGCCGCCCGAGCCCCTGCGGCTGGGTCCGTCCGACGACGCCGAATGGGCGGCGTTCGCGGCCGGGACCGTACTGACCTCGGCGTCCTGCGCCCTGCAGGACCTCTCCCCCGGGCGGCGGACGCGGGCCGCCGTGGACGCGGCCTGGAACGCGCTGGCCGCCGAGGTCGCCGCTGCCGCGGCCCGGGCCCCCGAGGTCGAGGCGGCGGTGCTGCCGCTGCGGGCCCGGATCTCGGTGCGCGCCGGTCTGGGCAACCTGGCCGCCGGGCTGCGTCCGCCCGCCACCGGCCACGACAACCCGCACTACTTCGACGACGCGGCGTGCGTACGGGCCGCCGTACTGGCGGTCGCCCACCCCGGGGACCCCGTCGCGGCGGCCGGTCTCGCGGAGTTCGACGCGCGCTACACCCAGGACGGCGACGGCGTGCACGGAGCACGGGCGATGGCCGCCGCGATCGCCGAGGCGCTCGGCGGGGCGGACGTGGACACGGCCGTGAACGCCGCCCTGGCACAGCTTCCCGAAGGCACCGAGATCGCCCGCAACGCCGCGCACGCCGTCCGGATCGCCCGCGAGTTCGCCGGCGAGCCGGCGGGCGCCTTCGCCCTGGTGCCGGTGCTGGAGCACCAGATCGTGGACCACGTCTACAGCTACGGGATCGCCGCGGCCGAGACCGTCCCGGTCGCCCTCGCCCTGGCCACCGCGGCCCGCGGCGAGATCGCCCAGGCCGTGCCGTCCGCGGCCTGTCTGTCCCGGGTCGCCGATTCGGCACCGGCCCTGGCCGGTGCGCTGACGGGAGCGCTCGGCGGCATCGCCACCGTGCCGGACGGCTGGCGCGAGGCGTGCCGGACCCTGGCCGGGTGCGCGCTGCCCCGTTTCGCGGGCACGGATCTGATGGAACTCGCCGGGCTGCTGGCAGACACGGAACCGGCACCCCGGGGTGGACAATTCGGACATGACATCCACTGCGCCGATGGCGCCCACGAGGTCCGCACCCACGACGCCCACGGCGCTCACCCTCGATGAACGGATCGCGGGCGCGCTCGTCGGCGCCGCCGTGGGCGACGCGCTCGGCGGTCCGGTCGAGGGCCGGCCCCCCGAGCAGATCGTGGCCCGGCACGGCGGGCGGATCACCGGCGTCGTCGGTCCGTGGGACGGCGACGACTGGCGTACCGCCCGCCCCATCGCCCCGTACCACAAGGGCGACGGGCACGTCACCGACGACACCTTGATGACCCATGCGCTGGTTCGGGTGTACGGGAAGGTGCGCGGCCACCTCGACGCGTACTCCGTGGCCGACCACCTGGTGCCGGAGCTGATCTCCAACCCCCGCTGGATTCCGGAGCTGGAGGCCGAGGCGCTGCCGCTCCAGCGCGTCTTCCTCGCCGAGAAGTGGATCGTCGCCCGGCTGCACTACGGCCATGTCGACCCGCGCGAGGCCGGCTCCGGAAACATCGTCAACTGCGGTGCGGCGATGTACATGGCGCCGGTCGGTCTGGTGAACGCCGCCCATCCGCAGGCCGCTTACGCCGAGGCGCTGGATATCGCGGGCGCCCACCAGTCCTCCTACGGAAGGGAGGCGGCCGGGGTCTTCGCAGCCGCCGTCGCCGCGGCCTGCGCACCGGGGGCGACGCCCGCGACGGTCGTCGAGAGCTGCCTGTCGCTCGCCAAGGACGGCACTCTGGCCGCCATCGAGGCGGTGTGCGAAACAGCCTCCCACCACCGGGACTTCGAGTCCGCCCTGATTCCGTTGCGGGAGGCCGTCGCACCCTTCGACACCGTCGGCCCCGACTACCGTGCCCCCTCGCTCGGCGCCCGCCGCCCCTCCCGGCTGCACGCCATCGAGGAGCTGCCCGTCGCGCTCGGCATGCTGCTCGTCGCGGACGGGGACTACCGGAACGCGGTCCTGGGTTCGGTCAACTACGGACGGGACTGCGATTCGATCGCCACCATGAGCGGCGCCATCGCGGGGGCGCTGCACGGCGAACGGGCCGTCCCCGCCGACTGGGTGAAGACGGTCGCCTCGGCCAGCCGACTCGATCTGCACGCCCCGGCCCGGACCCTGTCGGACGTCGCCCGCGAGGTGTTCGCGCACGACACAGCCCGCCGCCGCGCCCACGAGGCCGCCTTCACCTCGCTGGCGGGCACCCCATGACCGCGACGGTACGGGCCACCTGGGTACAACCGGAGGACCTGGTCGGGCACGAGCTGCGGCAGGCCGCCGAGGACGGGCGCGACGCCCGGGACATCGCACGCCGGTGGTACGAGGCCGGCGGATCGCCGGCGCCGGGCCGCGCGGGCGCGTCCGAGCACCCCGCCACACCGGAGCTGCGCGCGGTCGCCGAACACCTGCTGGACGAACTCGCCCTGCTGGAAGCTCCGTCGGCCGACGAGGAGCCGACCGGGATCGACGCGATCCGGGCCGCGTGCCCGCACTGGCCGGGGCCTCTGACGGACCGGCCCGCCGTGGGCCGCGAGCGGCTGCACGCCGCCTGGCTGGGACGAGCGGCGGGCTGTCTGCTCGGGAAGCCGGTCGAGAAGCTGCCGCTGGAGGGCATCCGCGCCCTGGCCCGCGCCACCGGGAACTGGCCGCTCACCACCTGGTTCACCGCCCGCGGCCTGCCCCCGGGGCTGGCCGCCACCTACCCCTGGAACCGGCGCTCCGCGACGACCTCGCTCGCCGAGAACATCGACGGCATGCCGGAGGACGACGACCTCAACTACCCGCTCCTCACCCTGGTGCTGCTCCAGCGGTGCGGCCGGGACTTCAGCACCGCCGACGTCGGAAGGCTCTGGCTCGACGAGCTGCCGGCGGGCCGGACGTTCACCGCCGAGCGGATCGCGTACCGCAATCTGCTGGACGGCTTCGAACCGCCGGACACCGCCCGGTACCGCAATCCGTTCCGGGAGTGGATCGGGGCGCAGATCCGGGCCGATGTGCACGGCTGGACCCATCCCGGCGATCCCTCCGCCGCGGCGGAGCAGGCCCACCGGGACGCGGTCCTCACCCACACCGGGAACGGGGTGTACGGCGCGATGTTCACCGCTGCGGCGCTCGCCGAGGCGGCCGGTGGCGAGGCCGACGTCCACGGCTGTCTGGCCGCCGGGCTCAGGGTCGTACCACCGGGCTCACGGTTCGCCCGCGCGGTACGGGACGGTGTCGTGGCAGCGCGCGAGGAGGCGGACTTCGATACGGTCGTCGACCGGCTCCACGACCGATACGGCAGGTATCACTGGGTGCATGTGCTGCCCAACGCGGCTCTGCTCGCCGCCGCGCTCACCCACGCGGACGGCGATTTCACCGGGTCCGTCTGCCGTGCGGTGTCCGGCGGCTGGGACACCGACTCCAACGGGGCGACCGCGGGTTCGCTCGCCGGGCTGCTGGCCGGGCGGCCCGAGGCGCTGCCCGACCGGTGGACCACCCCGCTGAAGAACCGGCTCGCCACGTCCGTACCCGGTTTCGACTCGGTCGGCTTCGACACCCTCGCCGATCTGACCCACCGGCTCACCCATGAGGAGGCACTCCGCCCATGACCAAAGTCGCGGTGCTCGGCAGCACCAATATGGATCTTGTGGCCTACGTCGACCGGGCTCCGGAGCGCGGGGAGACGGTCACCGGGCAGGAGTTCCGCACCGTCCCCGGCGGCAAGGGCGCCAACCAGGCCGTCGCCGCCGCCCGTGCGGGCGGTGACGTGATGATGATCGGTGCGGTCGGCAACGACGAGTACGGGCTGCGGATGCGGGAGAACCTGGAGCACTCGGGCGTGGACACCGATCTGCTGCACACCGCCGAAGGGCCCAGCGGGACCGCGCACATCGTGGTGGACGCCAAGGGTTCCAACGCGATCGTGGTCATCCCCGGTGCGAACGGCGCCGTCACCGGGCTCGGTCCGGGCGAGATCGCCGCGGTCGCCGACGCCGATCTGCTGCTGCTCCAGCTGGAGCTGCCGATGTCCGCGGTGATCGAGGGGGCGCGGGCCGGTCACGCCCAGGGGGTACGGGTCCTCCTCACCCCGTCGCCCGTACAGGAACTGCCCGACGAACTCCTCGACTGCGTCGACCTGCTGATCCCCAATGAGCACGAGGCGGCCGAGCTGTCCGGGCACGCCGAACCGCATGCGGCGGCGGAGGTCCTGCTCAGCCATGTGCCGGCGGTCGTCATCACCCTCGGCTCGAAGGGCTGCCTGTACGCGGCCCGGGGCAGCCGGACCGTTCACTTCCCGGCTCCCGAGGTCACCGCCGTCGACACAACCGGCGCCGGGGACACCTTCGTCGGCACGCTCGCCGTGGCGATCGGCGATGGCCTGCCGGTGCCGCAGGCCATCGCCCGGGCCTCCGCGGCCGCCGCGCTCTGCGTACAGAAGCAGGGTGCCTCGACCTCCATGCCGTACCGCAGCGAAATCGACGCCGCATGACCGGGCCCGCGGCAGCGCCGCCCCTCACCGGACTCCGGGTCATCGATCTCGCCACGCTCTTCGCGGGTCCCCTGTGCGCGACCATGCTCGGCGACTACGGCGCCGAGGTGATCAAGGTCGAGCATCCGGGGCGGCCCGATCCGTCCCGGGGACACGGCCCCACGAAGGACGGCATCGGTCTGTGGTGGAAGCTGCTCGGCCGCAACAAGCGCACCATGACGCTCGACCTGTCCGGGCCCGGGGGCCGCGACATCCTGCTGCGGCTCGCCGCCGACACCGATGTGATCATCGAGAACTTCCGGCCGGGCACACTGGAGCGGTGGGGGCTGGGCTGGGAGGAGCTGCACGCGGTCAACCCGCGGCTGGTGCTGGCCCGGGTCACGGGCTTCGGCCAGTTCGGCCCGTACGCGCACCGTCCCGGCTTCGGGACGCTCGCGGAGGCGATGAGCGGATTCGCGGCGATCACCGGGGAACCGGACGGGCCGCCGACACTGCCGCCGTTCGGTCTCGCCGACTCCATCGCGGCGATCGCCACCGCGTTCGCGGTGATGACGGCGCTGGCCGGGCGGGAGCGCACCGGTGAGGGCCAGGTCGTCGACCTGGCGATCATCGAACCGATCCTCACGGTGCTCGGGCCGCAGCCCCTCTGGTACGACCAGCTCGGTTATGTCCAGCCGCGCACCGGCAACCGTTCGCGCAACAACGCCCCGCGCAACACCTACCGCACCTCCGACGGACAGTGGGTCGCCGTCTCCACCTCGGCGCAGTCCGTCGCCGAGCGCGTGATGCGGCTGGTGGGGCGGGCTGAGCTGATCGACGAGCCATGGTTCGCCTCGGGCACCACGCGCGCCGGCCACAGCGAGGAGCTCGACGAGGCGGTCGGCAACTGGATCGCCCGGCACACCCGTGACGACGCGGTCTCCGCGTTCGAGAAGGCGGAGGCGGCCATCGCACCCATCCAGGACATCAGTGACGTGATGGAGGACCCGCAGTACCGGGCGCTGGACTCCATCACGGAGGTCGACGACCCCGAACTGGGCCCGCTGCGGATGCAGAACGTCCTGTTCCGGCTCTCGGGGACCCCCGGGGCGATCCGCTGGGCGGGCCGGCCGCACGGGGCGGACACCGAGGAGATCCTCACCGGGCTCGGTCTGACCGGCCCGGAGATCTCGGCACTGCGGGCGGAGCGCGTGCTGTGACCGCGACGATCCCGCTCACCTGGCTGTACGTCCCCGGGGACCGGCCGGACGTGGTGGGCAAGGCGCGCGGCTCCGGGGCGGACGTGGTGATCGTGGACCTGGAGGACGCGGTCGCCCCCGACCGCAAGGAGTACGCACGGGCGGCCACCGTGGAACTCCTCTCCGGCCCCGCGGGCCCCGGCGAGGTGCCGGTCCATGTCCGGGTCCACACCGAGGCCGACGTCCTGGCCCTGGCAGGGCTGCCGGGCCTGGCGGAACTGCGGCTGCCGAAGATCACCCATGCTGCCTCCGTCCACCACATCGCCGCGCTGGCCCCGGGGGTCGCGCTCTGTCCCCTGCTGGAGTCCGCGCTCGGCATCGAGCACGCGTACTCGGTGGCAGCCGCCCACCCCCAGGTGCGCTCCATCGCGCTGGGCGAGGCGGATCTGCGGGCGGATCTGGGAGTGCGGGACGACACGGGGCTCGACTGGTCACGCAGCCGGGCGGTGGTGGCGGCCCGGGCGGCGGGCCTTGTCCCGCCCACCCAGTCGGTCTTCCCGGACGTCCGGGACCTGGACGGGCTGTGGGCGTCCTGCGCGCACGGCCGGGCGCTGGGGTTCCTGGGGCGGGCGGCGATCCACCCCCGGCAGTTGCCGGTGATCGAGCGTGCGTTCCGGCCGACGCCGCGCGAGATCGAGGCCGCGCAGGAGATCGTCGAGGCGGCCCGGACGGAGGCGGGCGCGCTGGCCCTGCCGGACGGGCGCTTCGTGGACGCGGCGGTGGTGGCCTCGGCCCACCGCACGCTTGCCCTGGCGGGGCGCACGGTGGTGGCCGGCCAACGGTGACCCGGGCCCCGTGGTGTCCTCAATCGCCGGACGGGCTGGGTTTGCCGGACAGGCTGACTTCTGGCTTCGCCCGGCACATCCGAAGGGGCCCACAGGAACCCGGCGTCGGGCAGCAAAATCAAGCCCGTCCGGCGATTGAGGACACCACGACCGGCACAACCCGCAAAGAACCGGTCACGGACAGCAAATCCAAGCCCGTCCGGCGATTGAGGACACCTCGGCGACGGGGTCGCGGGGCGCACAACGCGAGGGGCCGCCGGGTTGTCCGGCGGCCCCTCGGTGTCGTTGTGGCGGCGTCAGCCCTTGGCCGTCTCCGCCGCATCCTTCGTCTCCGGCGCGTCGGACTCGACCGCGGCGTCACCGGACTCCGTCTCACCGGACCCCGCGTCGGCCTCCGCATCAACCGCGTCCGGAGCCTCCGGCTCCCCCGGCTCCACGATCTCCTCGCGCCCCGGCCGCACCTTCGCCGAGACCACGATGTAGACGACCGCCAGGACGAACACGATCAGCGCGGTCCACACGTTCAGCCGCAGGCCCAGGATGTGGTGGGCCTCGTCGACTCGCATGTACTCGATCCACGCACGCCCCGAGCAGTACGCCGCGACGTACAGCGCGAACGCCCGCCCGTGCCCGAGCTTGAACCGCCGGTCCGCCCAGACCACCAGGAGCGCCACACCGACGCACCACAGCGACTCGTAGAGGAACGTCGGGTGGTACGTGCCCGCCACCCGGTTGGGGCCCTCGCTGATCTTCAGCGCCCACGGGACGTCGGTCTGCTTCCCGTACAGCTCCTGGTTGAACCAGTTGCCCCAGCGGCCGCAGGCCTGGGCCAGGGCGATGCCGGGTGCGAGCGCGTCGGCCCAGGCGGGCAGCGGGATCCCGCGGCGGCGGCAGCCGATCCAGGCACCGACCGCGCCGAGCGCGATCGCACCCCAGATACCGAGGCCGCCCTGCCAGATCTTGAAGGCGTCGACCCAGTTCTCACCGTCGCTGAAGTACAGCTGGTAGTCGGTGATGACGTGGTAGAGCCTGCCGCCGACAAGGCCGAAGGGCACGGCCCAGACGGCGATGTCGGCGACGGTGCCGGCTCTGCCCCCTCGGGCGACCCAGCGCTTGTTGCCGAACCAGACGGCGACAAAGACACCGATGATGATGCAGAACGCGTAGCCGCGAAGCGGGATCGGGCCGAGATCGATCACGCCGGTCGACGGGCTGGGAATGTAGGCAAGGTCCATGACAGGGTCGACGCTACCTTGCCGGGCGGGACGTACGGCAACCCGCCCGACAACGTCTGGGTAACGAGCGGGTCATCGATTCCCCGGGTTCGCGCCGTTCAGGACCCGGAAGGGGCGGGTGTGACCGTGCCCGGCTTCTTGCCCTTGCCGGCCTCGGCGACCCACTTCTTCAGGTTGTCCACGGTGATCGCTTCGTCCCCCTTCTTGGGGAAGATCGACTCTCCGTTGAGCAGCGCCGTCGGCGTGCCCTGGAAGCCGCCCTTCTGGAAGGCGGTATTGGATTTC
Source organism: Streptomyces sp. NPDC127177 (assembly GCF_042672475.1). Taxonomy (NCBI): domain Bacteria; kingdom Bacillati; phylum Actinomycetota; class Actinomycetes; order Kitasatosporales; family Streptomycetaceae; genus Streptomyces; species Streptomyces sp. NPDC127177. The sequence continues at coordinate 122,808 of NZ_JBHXUW010000006.1, read as the reverse complement.
TGGACCCACGCGTCGTGTGTACCGTCCTCGACACAGCTGCGGAAGGCGGGCGTGTCGAGCCCGTCGACCTTCTTGGACAGCTCGATCAGCTTGCCGTTGTCGCCGAAGGCGTCGTCGGTCTCCTTGGGCTGGTTGCGGTACAGGACGTCGTGGTACGCGGAGAACTTGCCCGCGTCCTGGGCGCAGGCCGCCGCGTTGGCCGCCTTGAGGGAGCCGCTGCCGCCCAGATTGCCGTCGATCAGCGTCGCTAGGTGGTACTCGACCTTGATCTGCCCGCTCTGCTCCATCTGGTGGATCGTGTCCCGGAACGCGTTCTCGAACTGGGCGCAGACCGGGCAGCGGAAGTCCTCCCAGACCGTGAGCGTGGACGGGGCGTCGTCAGCTCCCACCTGGATGGCCAGACTGTCCTTGCCACTCGCGCCCGACGGCGCGACGGCGGGTCCCGACGCCTTGTCCTTGTTGCCCTTGCCGCCACTGTTCGCGGCGATCACGCCGACGACGGCGGCCAGCGCCAGGACACCCACCACGGCGGTGGAGACGATCAGCGTGCGGCGGCGGCGCTCTCGCGCCTTCGCCAGCTCACGCTGCTGGATCAGCCGGTCTCGCGCGGCCCTTTTTCCCTCTTGGTTCTTCTCGCTCACACCGCAGCAACGAACCGGGGAGGCACTCGCGTGCCTCCCCGGTCCCAGGTCCACCCATTCGAGTTACGCGGGTATCAGCGCTTTCGAACACCTTCGGCCAGATCGGCCGCCAGCGAGCGGACGGCCTCCAGGCCGGCCGTCGCGTCGGGGGCGTCCAGCATCCGCTTGACGAAGGCCGAACCGACGATCACGCCGTCGGCGAAGCCGGCGACCTCGGCGGCCTGGTCGGCGTTGGAGACTCCGAGGCCGACACAGACCGGGATGTCCGTGGTGGCGCGGGTGCGCCGCACCAGTTCCTGGGCCTGCTCGCCGACCGACACCCGGGTTCCGGTGACCCCCATCAGCGAGGCCGCGTAGACGAAGCCGGAGCCGGCCGCCGTGATGGTGGCCAGACGCTCGTCCTTGCTGCTGGGCGCAACGACGAAGACGGTCGCCAGACCGTGCTTGCCGGCGTGCTCGCGCCACAGGGCGGACTCCTGGACCGGCAGGTCGGGCAGGATGCACCCGGCGCCGCCCGCCTCGGCGAGCTCGGCGGTGAAGCGCTCGACGCCGTACCGGTCGATCGGGTTCCAGTACGTCATGACGAGGATCGGGACACCGGTCGCCTCGTGCGCCTCACGGACCGTACGCATCACGTCGGCGATCTTCACACCGCCGCGCAGGGCGATGTCGTCGGCGGTCTGGATGACCGGTCCGTCGAGCACCGGGTCACTGTGCGGCAGCCCCACCTCGACGACGTCGGCGCCGCCGGCCACGACGGCCTTGACGGCCTCGATGCCGCCGTCCACGGTCGGGAATCCGGCAGGCAGGTACGCGATCAGCGCGGCCCTGTTCTCGGCCCGTGCGGTGGCGAGCGTGCTGTTCAGCAGTTCGATGTTGCCACTCACTTGGCGTCCCCTTCGATCTCCGCGTTCTCGCCGTCCGCGTCCGCCTCGACGGCCGCGTCCGTGTCGTACAGCCCGAAGTACCGCGCCGCCGTGTCCATGTCCTTGTCGCCGCGGCCGGACAGGTTGACCAGGATCAGCCCGTCCTTGCCCAGCTCCTTGCCGACCTCCAGGGCGCCGGCCAGCGCGTGCGCGCTCTCGATGGCCGGGATGATGCCCTCGGTGCGGGAGAGCAGCCGCAGCGCCTGCATGGCCGCGTCGTCGGTGACGGCTCGGTACTCACCGCGCCCGACGTCCTTGAGGTAGGCGTGCTCCGGGCCGATGCCCGGGTAGTCCAGACCGGCCGAGATGGAGTAGGGCTCGGTGATCTGGCCCTCCTCGTCCTGGAGGACGTAGCTGCGCGAGCCGTGCAGGATGCCGGGCTCGCCCGCGGTCAGGGTCGCCGCGTGCTCGCCGGTCTCCACACCGTGTCCGGCGGGTTCGCAGCCGATGAGGCGGACGTCCGCGTCCGGGATGAAGGCGTGGAAGAGGCCGATGGCGTTGGAGCCGCCGCCCACGCAGGCGACCGCGGCGTCCGGCAGCCGGCCGGCCCGCTCCAGGATCTGCCGCCTGGCCTCCACACCGATGACCCGGTGGAAGTCGCGGACCATGGCCGGGAAGGGGTGCGGGCCCGCGACGGTACCGAAGAGGTAGTGCGTGCGGTCCACGTTGGCGACCCAGTCGCGGAACGCCTCGTTGATGGCGTCCTTGAGCGTGCGCGAGCCGGACTTCACGGCGATGACCTCGGCGCCGAGCATGCGCATCCGCGCCACGTTCAGCGCCTGCCGCTCGGTGTCGATCTCGCCCATGTAGATGGTGCATTCGAGGCCGAAGAGCGCACAGGCGGTCGCGGTGGCGACACCGTGCTGGCCCGCCCCGGTCTCCGCGATGACCCGGGTCTTGCCCATGCGCTTGGTGAGCAGCGCCTGGCCCAGCACGTTGTTGATCTTGTGCGAACCGGTGTGGTTGAGGTCCTCGCGCTTGAGGAAGATCCGGGCGCCGCCGGCGTGCTCGGCGAAGCGCGACACCTCGGTCAGGGCGCTTGGCCGGCCCGTGTAGTCGACCATGAGCTCGTTGAGCTCGGCCGCGAAGGCGGGGTCGGCCTTCGCCTTGTCGTACTCGACGGCGACCTCGTCCACGGCGGCGACGAGCGCCTCCGGGATGAACTTGCCGCCGTAGGCACCGAAGTAGCCTTCGGCGCTGGGGATCAGACCCTCCGGGTCCGGGATGAAGAAGTCGGACGACATCTCGACGTGCTCCTCGGCATTGCAGTGGGTGGGTTCACCGTATGCGCCGTGAGCGGAGCGCCGCCGCGGCCGTGGCCGGGCGGTGCGGTCGTGCGGTTCCGCCTGTCGGGGCGGTGGGTGCGACGGCCGGGGCTCGCTCTACTGCGCGGACCCCGTGCGCCATCGCATGCCGTTGACCTGACCGGGCTCGTCACCGATCACGTACCGGACCCGCCGTCCGTGCACACGGCGTGCGGGGGCGCGGCAGCCGCGGGGGCGGCAGCCGCGCGCCAGCGGCGCATGCGGATCCCGGCCCGTGGCCGCGGCGGGGCGCAGGCCCGGCCGGATGCGGGACGGGGAACGGTCGAGGGTCACGGGCGCGGGTCAGCCCCGTCCGTGGCGGAGCGCCGGGTGGGCGCCGGCCGCGACCAGGTCGGCGACCGCGGAGCGCGGGTCGCGTCCGGTGACCAGGGACTCGCCGACCAGCACGGCGTCCGCGCCGGCGTTGGCGTAGGCGATGAGGTCGTGCGGGCCGCGGACGCCGGACTCGGCGACCTTGACGATGTGGTCGGGGATCTCGGGGGCGACGCGCTCGAAGGTGGAGCGGTCGACCTTGAGGTCCTTCAGGTTGCGCGCGTTGACGCCGATGATCTTCGCGCCGGCGTCCACCGCTCGCTCCGCCTCCTCCTCGTCGTGCGCCTCGACGATCGGGGTGAGCCCGATCGACTCGGCGCGCTCGATCAGGGAGACCAGGGCCTCCTGGTCGAGGGCGGCGACGATCAGCAGGGCGAGGTCGGCGCCGTAGGCCCGTGCCTCCCACAGCTGGTACGAGGTGACGATGAAGTCCTTGCGCAGGACCGGGATGTCGACCTTGGCGCGGACGGCCTCGAGGTCGGCCAGCGAACCGCCGAAGCGGCGCTCCTCGGTGAGGACCGAGATGACGGACGCGCCGCCCGCCTCGTAGTCCGCCGCGAGTGCGGCCGGGTCGGCGATGGCGGCGAGGGCCCCCTTGGAGGGGCTGGAGCGCTTGACCTCGCAGATGACGGTGACGCCCTCTTGGCGCAGGGCGGCGACTCCGTCCTTCGCCTGGGGGGCGCGCGCCGCGCGTTCCTTCAGCTCATCGAGGCTGACGCGCGCCTGCCGCTCTGCGAGGTCGGCGCGTACGCCGTTGATGATCTCGTCGAGCACACTCACGCGAGCGGCCCCCTTCCGGGACGGTGACAAGGGAACAGGATCAGCCATGTCGATGGTATCCGCAGGAGGCCGCTGGGCCCGCATCCGGCCGCCGGATGTCCCACTACCTGGGCATTCACGGCGCCAGTGCCGATCCGAACGGCAGGTTCCGGACGATGGTGAAGATCAGCAGCACGGCTCCGATCCCCCACCAGTGCAAGGGCTTCAGCGTGACCCGGGCGGGCTTTCCGGCGGCGGCGCGCACGGTCCAGCGGACCCAGAGCACGGCGAAGATCCCGTAGCCGATGACGGCGAGGGCGTTGGAGCCGAACGCCGCCGCGATGTCACCGTGGGCGACGGCATGGGCGCTGCGCAGCCCGCCGCAGCCGGGGCAGTAGATGCCGGTGAAGCGGAGCAGCGGGCAGACCGGGTAGTGGCCTGGCTCGTTGGGGTCGACGGAGCCGACGAAGGCGAAGGCCCCGACGACCGCGGCCATGACCCCGGCCGGGCCCGCGATGCGCCGCAGCCGCGAGGCGGGCGCGGGAGGCGGTGGGAGGACCCGCCCCGGCCCCCACCGGCCCGTGTACGGGCCGGCGGCGTGCGGGTGGCCGCCGGGGACGGGCGGACCGGGCGGCGGCTGGGGGCCCGGGGCCGGCCGGGGGCCGGGAGCGGGCTGCGGGCCCTGCGTCGGCGGGGCGGCGGCTGGAGGGGTTGAGGCGTCCACCCCGTGATTGTCGCCGCTGACGCGGAAAGGCGCAGCCCGGTCCGGGCTGCGCCTCGCGTGCGTACGTCCCGCGGACGGGGTCAGGAGGTCTGCGCCTGTCCGGCGCGGGACCGTGCCTGGGCCATCTCGGCCGACTCCTTCGGCATGCCGAGGCCGGCGGCCTTCATCGCGAGACCGACGATCCCGCCGACGAGGGTGACGGCGATCCCGGCCCAGAAGCCGAGCGGGTTCGCCGCGACCATGAAGACGCCTGCGATGCAGAAGCCGATGAACGAGATGATGACACCGGTCCAGGCGGCCGGGGTGTGTCCGTGGCTGCTGCCCGCCATGAGTTGCTCCTCGTTGGTGTTGCGCTGTTGGTATCGCTCGGTGTCGCTGGACGCAGAGCCGGTGCCGCTTAGGGTGCCGCTGTGCTGTGAGCTCATGGTCATTGTCCCGTACGTGCGGGTAGGCCGTGAGCCGGGGTCATGCCTCGCGCGTCGGGTCCTCACCGCGGTCCAGGGCCTTCCACAGGTCCTCGGGCCGGTCGGGGTCCAGGGCCCTGGGGGCGGTCTTGCGGGGACGCGGGGTGCCGTCGCGCTCGTAGCGGCCCGACATCGTGGGCCAGCCCCTGCCGTAGCGCAGGGCGAGGAGCCCGGCCAGCAGGATGAGAACGCCGCCGGCCGCGGTCACGTACGGCCAGGCGGTGTGGCTGAGGGCGCCGATGGTCGCGGAGGTGTCGCCGGTGGTCGAGGCGGCCTTCTCGTCGAGGGCGGAGCCGTCGGATGCGCCGAGGTAGGCGCTCAGCGCGGCGCCGAAGCCGCTGAGGGCCAGCAGCCCGGCGACGACCACCCGGCCGCTGCTGCGGACGGCGAAGACGGCTACGAGGGCGGCCAGGCCGACGATGGCGAGGGCGGCCGGAAGACCGGTGACGTCCTGTCCGTCGGCGCTGAGCGGGAGGGCGCCGCCGCCGACCGCGGCCCGGCCCTCGGCCCAGGTCTGCCCGGAGGCGAGCAGGACGACGGTGGCGCCGGCCGCCCCGAGGAGCAGGCCGGCGGCGAGGCTTCGGCGGCTTCCCGCGCTGTCGGGCGCGGGGGCGGCTTCGGCACGGGGCTGGGGTACGGGGACAGCACTCACGTACTCCACTATCCCTTACGGACCCGGGCCGACGGGCACATGGGGGGTGTGAGATGGAGCCCCCCGCGACGCGGCCCCCACCGCCTCGCCGGCCTCAGGCGCCGCCGAGGCGGTTCGCCGTGTGGACGGCCCGCAGCACCGCCGCGGCCTTGTTGCGGCACTCGGTGTCCTCGGCGACCGGGTCGGAGTCGGCGACGACGCCCGCCCCGGCCTGGACGTATGCCGTTCCGTCGCGCAGCAGGGCGGTGCGGATGGCGATGGCGGTGTCGGAGTCCCCGGCGAAGTCGAGGTAGCCGACGCAGCCTCCGTACAGCCCGCGGCGGGTGGGTTCGAGCTCCTCGATGATCTGCATGGCGCGCGGCTTGGGGGCGCCGGAGAGGGTGCCCGCCGGGAAGCAGGCGGTGAGGACGTCGAAGGCGGTGCGGCCCTCGGCGACCCGGCCGGTGACGGTCGACACGATGTGCATCACGTGCGAGTAGCGCTCGACCGACATGAAGTCGACGACCTCGACGCTGCCGGGCTCGCAGACCCGTCCCAGGTCGTTGCGGCCGAGGTCGACGAGCATCAGGTGCTCGGCGCGTTCCTTCGGGTCGGCGAGGAGTTCCTCGGCGAGCGCCTGGTCCTCCTGCGGGGTGGCGCCGCGGTGCCGGGTCCCGGCGATGGGGTGGACCATCGCACGGCCGTCCTCGACCTTGACGAGGGCCTCGGGGCTGGAGCCGGCGACGTCGAAGCCGTCGAACCGGAAGAGGTACATGTACGGCGAGGGGTTGGTGGCGCGCAGCACCCGGTAGACGTCCAGTGCGCTTGCGGTGCACGGCGTCTCGAAGCGCTGGGAGGGGACCACCTGGAAGGCCTCGCCCGCCCTGATCCGTTCCTTCACGTCCTCGACGGCGCCCTGGAAGGCCTGGCCGCCCCACAGCGCGGTGTACGGCGGGAGCTCGGAGGGCGGGAGGGCGGCCGGGGCGTTCTCGACGGGCCGGCGCAGGTCCTGTTCCATGGCGTCGAGCCGGTTCACCGCGTCGGTGTACGCCTCGTCGACGCCGGTGGCCAGGTCGTTGTGGTTGATCGCGTTGGCGATCAGCAGGACGCTGCCGTCCCAGTGGTCCAGGACGGCGAGGTCGGAGGTGAGCAGCATGGTGAGCTCGGGGAGCTTCAGGTCGTCGCCCCCGCTCTCGCCGATCTTCTCCAGCCTGCGCACGATGTCGTAGCCGAGGTAGCCGACCATGCCGCCGGTGAAGGGCGGCAGTCCGGACTCCTGGTCGTGCGGGGTGTGCAGGGTCTCGATGGTGGCGCGCAGTGCGTGCAGCGGGTCGCCGTCCACGGGGACGCCGACCGGTGGGGTGCCCTCCCAGTGGGCCCGGCCGTCCTTCGTGGTGAGCGTGGCGGCGCTGCGTACCCCGATGAAGGAGTAGCGCGACCAGGTGCGGCCGTTCTCGGCGGATTCGAGGAGGAAGGTGCCGGTGCGCTCACCCGCGAGCTTGCGGTAGAGCCCGACGGGGGTGTCTCCGTCCGCGAGGAGCCTGCGGGTGACGGGGATGACGCGCCGGTCGACGGCCAGCTTGCGGAAGGTGTCGCGGTCCATGGCGGGTGACCCTACTGTCCGAGCGGGAGTACGTCGGCGTCGAAACAGGTGCGCTCGCCCGTGTGGCAGGCGGCGCCCGTCTGGTCGACCCGGACGAGGACGGTGTCGGCGTCGCAGTCCAGTGCGACGGACTTGACCTGCTGGATGTGGCCGGACGTGTCGCCCTTGACCCAGTACTCCTGGCGGCTGCGCGACCAGTAGGTGCAGCGTCCGGTGGTCAGGGTGCGGTGCAGGGCCTCGTCGTCCATCCAGCCGAGCATCAGCACCTCGCCGGTGTCGTACTGCTGGGCGATGGCCGGGACCAGTCCGTCGGCGCCGCGCTTGAGGCGGGCGGCGATGGCGGGGTCGAGGCCGCTGGCGGGCGGTGGGGTGCCGGGCGTGGGCGTGCTGGTCATGTGCCCATTGTGCCGTGACCCGGAGGACCGTCCGGGCGCGCGTCCACTGGGCGGACCGTGGACACCGGCCGTACGCTGGCGGACATGTCGACCCATGCGAAGCGCGAACGACTTCTGCTCGCCGACCTGTTGGAGGCGGCGGGCCCGGAGGCCCCGACCCTCTGCCACGGCTGGACGGCCCGGGACCTGGCGGCCCATGTGGTGGTGCGGGAGCGCCGCCCGGACGCGGCGGCCGGGAGCATGATCGGCCCGCTGAAGAACCGGAGCGAGCGGGTCCAGACCGAATTCACCTCGAAGCCGTACGAGGAACTGATCCAGCTCATCCGGACGGGGCCGCCGCGGATGTCCCCGTTCGGTCTGAAGCAACTGGACGAGGTCGCCAACACCGTCGAGTTCTACGTCCATACGGAGGACGTGCGCCGAGCCCAGCCCGACTGGTCGGCGCGTGAGCTGGACCCGGTCTTCGCCGACGTCCTGTGGTCGCGTACGGAGAAGGCGGCGCGGATGCTGGGCCGGAAGGCCCCGGTGGGACTGGTGCTGCGCCGCCCCGACGGGCAGACCGTGGTCGCGCACAAGGGCACCCCGGTGGTGACGGCGACCGGCGAGCCGGGCGAGCTGCTGCTGTTCGCGTTCGGGCGGCAGGACGCGGCGCGGGTGGAGCTGGAGGGCGAGCAGGAGGCCATCGCCCGGGTGACGACGGCCAAGCTCGGCATGTAGCGCGTAGTTCCGCGCGCTCAGCCCGGGAGTTCCGCGCGGCGCAGCGGGGCGATGACCAGACCGGTCACCGCCCCCGCCGCGCACAGCGAGGCGCTGGCGACGAAGACCGGGGCGGTGCCCCAGAGGGCGACGGCCGCCCCGGTGACCGGGTAGCTGAGCGGCGACAGGGCATGGGTGAAGAGCGTCGAGACCGAGGTGACGCGGCCCAGGTAGGCGGGGTCGGCCGCGGTCTGCACGAGGGCGCCGCACAGGGCGCCGCCGAGGCCGGCGAAGAGTCCGACGAGGACGGCGACGCCCGCGGCGAGCGGCACGGAGGGCGCGTACGCCATGGCGGCGATGGCACCCGCGCCGGTCAGCACGGTGAGGCACATGACGAGCCCGGCCCGGGGGACGTGTCCGCGCACGGTGAGCAGCAGGGCCGAGGCGCCCGCTCCGGTACCGAAGGCGGCGATGATCCAGCCCATGCCGGAGGCGCCCCAGCCGCGTTCCTCGCTGAGCAGGATCAGGCCGAGGTTGAGCGGTCCGACGAAGCCGAGTTCGCTGACGGCGACGACGAGCATCAGGGGTCCGAGCAGCGGGTGCCGGCGGATATGGCGCAGCCCGCCGGCCAGTTCGCGCCAGGCGGTGCCGGCGGGCGCGGCCCCGGTCCCGTCCGCCGTCGGCAGTGGGCTCATCCGCACGGCCAGCAGCAGGGGCAGGGAGACGGCGAAGAGCACGCCCGCCGCCGCGAAGGCGAGGACCGGGCCGCCGATGGCGACCGCGACGCCGCCGAGCGGGGCGCCGACGACGTTGGCGGCACGGGTGGCGAGGCCGCGCATGCCCTGGACCCGGGCGAGCTGGGAGGCGGCGGTGATCCGTGGCGGCAGTGCTCCGACGGCGGGCAGGAAGAGGGCGTCGGCAGCGCCGAAGACGAGTGCGACGGCGATCAGCATCCACACGGTGGGCGAGGTGAGGAGCAGGGTGCCGGCCAGGCCCAGGATGACGAGGCAGCGGGCGGTGTCGCTCGCGACCACGACGCGGCGCGGTCCGATCCGGTCGGCGAGCACTCCCCCGCCGAGCAGGAGTAAGGCCCGGGGTATGGAGCCCGCGGCGAGCACCAGGCCGGTCTGCGAGGCACTGCCGGCGTGGGTGGCGGCCCAGGCGAGTGCCATGTAGTAGACGCTGTCGCCGATCATCGACGCGGTGTACGCGCCGAGCCAGCGCAGGACGTTGCCGTCGCGGTGGGCGGGGCGTTCCAGGGGTTCGGTGGCGCTGAGGGTGACGGTCACTGGGTCGTCCTCTCGGGTGCCGGTCAGGTCCGGAACGGGAATCCGTACATGTGCACGGCGACGTTCTCGCGGTTCTCCGTGTCGCCCGACTCCTCCCGGGAGCGGCCCAGTTCCTCGTACCGGCGGACCAGGTCGTGCATTTCGCGGCTGAGCTCGGTGAGCTCTTCGGCGGTGAGGCGGGGCAGGAGCTCGGAGGCGAACGCGGCGCTGCGCCACTCGGGCTGCCAGGACTGGTACGCGTCCAGATGGCGGCGGTACATCTCGACGTGCTGGTCGAATGAGAGCCGGCCGACGGCGGCGTGGGTGGCGACCTGTTCCGGCTCGTCGCGGAAGTCCTCGTCGCGGAAGCTCAGCCCGTGCGAGGCGGGCTGCCACCAGCGCTCGCGGCCGTCCGTGCCCCGGCCCTCGGCCTCCTCGATGAGGCCGTGGTCGGCGAGCTTGCGCAGGTGGTAGCTGACCAGCGAGACCTGCTCGTCCACCTGCTCGGCGAGCTGGGAGGCGGTGGCCTGCCGGGCGATGTAGAGCGCGCGGTACAGGCGCATCCGCAGGGGGTGTCCGAACGCCTTGAGGGTGCCGAGGTCGGACACCTGGCGTGTCTCGTTGCTTGCCATGCCCTCCACGGTAGACAGGAAAGAAAACTTGCACAATATTTATTGCGCAATAAATATTGTGCGTCTTGTCCTGCGGCCGGGCAGCCTGGAAGCGTGGCGCGGCCGGTCTGCGGGGATGCGCGCGTACGGGCCGCGCCGCGCGGAGCTCTGCCGGGGCCCGGGTCCCGGGTGCGGCCGGGTCAGCCGGTCAGCAGCCGGCGCGCGGCCAGGGCGAGCGAGACCTCGACCGCGTCGGTCGGGCGGGTCAGGCAGCGGCCGGTCAGCTGCTCGAAGCGGCGCAGCCGGTTCAGGACGGTGTTGCGGTGGCAGTAGAGCCGGGCCGCCGCCCGCTGGGCCGAGCCGTCGGAGTCGAGCCACGCGGTGAGCGTCTCGATGAGTACGTCGCGGTCGGCGGGGTCCAGCCGGTCCAGTGGCCCCAGCACCCTGGCGGCGAGCGCCGTGCCGAGCGCGGGGGACGAGACGACGAGCGCGGCGGGCAGTTCTTCGTCGAGCAGGACGACTCCGCCGCCGGCCGGGCAGGCCCGCAGGGCGGTCTCGGCGAGCCGCCGGGCGTCCCCGACGGCGGCCAGCCCCTCGACGACGGAGCTGATGCCGACCCGCGCGCCCGGCGGTACGGACAGCCCGGCCGCCACCTCCGCGAGTTCGGCGTCACCTTGGACCGGGGTGTCCGGTGCGCCGGTCCGCGGGGCGGCTCTGCCCTCGGCCACGGGTCCGGCCGCTTCCGCGGGGGCCATGGGGGGTTCCTCGCCCGGGGTCAGCGGCAGGATGGCGAACTCCGCGTCCGGGCCCGGGTGCCAGAGCGCCTCCGTGCCGGTGGGGAGCGTCATCGGCGGTCGCGTGGTGCCGTGCGGGGCGCGGCGGGCGGTGGCGACCGCGAGCACCGCGTATCTTCCGTGCTCAGGCAGCCCCAGCATCGCGGCGGCGTCCGGCAGTTCGGCGATCCGGGCGGTGCCGTCCAGCAGCGCGGCCGTCGTCAGCCGTCGGCAGTTCTCCCGGCGCCAGGCGAGCCTGCGCTCCGTCTGCCGGTAGGCGTCGGCGACGACGCCGCAGTGCTCGTCCACGAAGTTCCAGACGTCGGCCGCGACATGGACCAGCAGCCGGACGTCGTCGGGGTGCCGGCGTGCGGTCTCGTCCACGAGGTCCTGCCAGACCATCGCCCCGCCCATCCGGAAGGCGTGCAGGACCGCGTCGAGCGGCAGCCCCTGTTCGGCCCGGATCTCTCCGATCCGCCGGGAGGTGCGGTGGGCGGCGTCCCGGAACTCGCGGGGCTGGATCAGCGATCCGACGTTGTGGCGCAGCGAGTGGTGCACCTCCTGCCAGATCTCCGCCGCGTCGGCCTCGATCGCCGAGCGGTAGGCGGGTTCCTGCTCCCGCAACGCCTCGACGAGCCGGTCCGTCAGCTCGGGCAGCGCCTCGATCAGCACCCGGGCGGCCCGGTGCAGCACGGCGACGGCTTCGCGGTCGGCCAGCGAACGGAAGCGGCGCGGCACCGGCGCGACGGGCGGCAGCCCGTGCAGCGCCCTGACCCGTGAACGTACGACCTGCGGCATGGCGGCCTCCACCGGGATTCGGCCGGCTCCGGAAGACGGCCGGCTCCGCGTCGCCCAGCCCGGCATGGGGCGTGAGCACACCGAATGATCCTGACGCCCGCAGAATGGCATACCGCCCGGTCGGTACCTAGGGGTCTGCGGCGTACTTATCATCACGGTCCTGCAACCTCCCCGATTCGGGGAGCACTTCAGAGCGCGCCCCGGCGGTCCAGCAGCCTGGCCAGCTCGGTCCTGGACCGCACACCCAGCGCCGCGAACACATTGCGCAGATGGTGGTCGACGGTGCGGGTGCTCACCGAGAGGCGCAGCGCCACCTCACGGTTGGTGGCCCCCTCGGCGACACAGCGGGCGATCCGCTCCTGCTGCGGGGTCAGCAAGGCCGTCGGGTCCGTCCTCCCGGCGCCGCCGGAACCCTCCACCGCCTCCCCGGCGGCCCGCAGTTCGCCTCTCGCCCGCATGGCCCAGGGCCGTGCGGCACACCGCTCGAAGCCGACCAGCGCGTCCCGCAGCGGGTCCCTGGCCTCCCGGGTGCGCCGTCGCCGGCGCAGCCAGGCGCCGTACAGCAGCTGGGTGCGGGCGCGTTCGAAGTCGCCGCCCGTGCGGTCGTGGTGGGCGAGCGCTTCCTCGTACCGTCCGGCCGCCTGCGCCGGCGGCGCCAGCAGGGCCCGGCAGCGGGCCAGCTGGGCGGGGGCCTGCGGGTCGGTGGTGCGGGTGGCCCAGACGGCGAACTCCGCGACGGCGTCGGCGACCGGGTCCGCTCCCCCGTTCCGGCCCGCCCGTCCGGCCAGGACCGACGCCTCAACGAAGCACGGCACGGCGAGCATCCGGCCCGCGAAGTGGCCGCGCCGCGGACCGGGCCGGACCAGTGGGCCGAGCCTGGCCGCCGCTTCACCGGAGCGCCCGGCGGCCAGGTCGGCACGGGCGAGCGCCCAGGTGGCGAGGGTCGCGGCCTGGACGAGGCCGTGCGGTCCCGCGCCCGCCAGGGCGGCGTCGGCGTGGCCGGCGCAGGTCTCCGTCCCGCCTTCCACGGAGGCGGCCAGGGCGAGTACGGCGTGCAGATGGGCGGCGGTGTTGGGCTGCCCGGTGCGGCGGGCGGCGAGCAGACCCTCCAGTGCGTGGGCGCGGGCGCGCGCGTGGCGTCCGGCCCGGAGTTCCGCGTAGGCGAGGTGTTCCAGGGCCTGGGGCAGCAGTGCGTCCGGGCCGGTCACGAGTACGGCGGCGAGGGCCCGCGCGCCGGACCGGCAGGCGGCGTCGATGTCGCCGAGCACCAGCGCCGAGACCCCGCCGCGCAGCATCACCGCGGGGTCCCGGTTCCGGTCGGCGGAGTCGAGGCAGCGGCGCAGCAGGGCGTGGCCCTCGGTGATCCGGCCGCGCAGCATCGCGCACATTCCGTCGCGGTACTGCGCGAGGGCCTGGTCGGGCGCGGCGGCCGGGATACGGGTCATGGCGTCGAGGTAGGCGGGGGCGTCGCCCATCGCCCAGGCGGCCTCGGCGGCTCCGAGGAGCGCGTCGAGGGTGTGGTGGGGGTCGTGCGGGGCGAGCAGCGCCGAGGCGGTGAGCAGTGCCTCCAGCGCGTCGGCGGCCGGGCCGTCGCGCAGGGCGAGCAGCCCGCGCACGCGGTGCGCGCCGCCGTGCGGGGGCCATCCGCCGGCTCTGGCCAGCAGCGCACGAGCCCGCCCGGCGTCGCCCGCGAGACGTGCGTGCTCGGCGGCCGCGGCGAACCGGTCGGCCCGCAGGGTCCCGTCGGTGGTGAGCGTCGCGGCTCGGGAGAGCGCGGCCGCCCGCTCGGCGTGCGGGCGGGGCGGCGCGGCCGCCGCCTCCAGCGCGTCGGCGAGCCCGGCGTCGGGCCCGGCGGCCGCTCCGGCCCGCTGGACGAGAGCCGCGAGCGCGGAGGGGCCCGCCGGGCCCGCCGCCAGCAGGGTGGCGAGCAGACCGTGCGCGGCGCGGCGGCGCTGCGGGGCGGCCCGGCGCAGGATCGCCCGGCGCAGCAACGGATGGCTGAAGTGGACCCGGTTTCCCGCCCTTTGGAGCGCGTTCCCGGTCGCGGCGGGGGTGTGCAGGGCGCGGTCGAGGGCGGCCGGGCCGAGGCCGGCCGAGGTGGCGGCGCGCAGTACAAGGGCGATGTCGGCGCCCGCGCCCTCCGGTTCGTGCTCCTCCGCGGCGGCCGCGAGCAGCAGGAGGGCGCGGGTGCCGGGTGGCAGCGCGTCGAGGCGTGCGGCGTGCGCGTCCAGGACGTCCTCGCCGCCGGGCAGCGGGCAGGGCAGCGCGGTCCGTCCGGCGAGCTGGTCCGGGGTGAGGCGTTCGGTGAGTCCGGTGAGCAGCCGCGGGTTGCCCGCGGCCTCCCGCAGCAGTTCGCCGCGGACCACCGGGTCGATCCGTTCGGCGGTGCCGGCGGCGTCGGTCAGCCGGTCCAGGAGGGCCGCCGCCGCGTCGTCGTCCAGCGGACCGAGCCGGAGCGTGGGCAGCCCCGCGAAGGACGCAGCGTCCCCGGAGCCGAGCAGGACCGCGACCCGGCTGCCCGCACCGAGCCTGCGGGCAGCGAAGCCCAGGGCGGCGCGCGAATCGGCGTCCCAGAGGTGGGCATCGTCCACACACACCAACAGGGGTCGTTCGGCACCCAGTTCACGCAGCAGGACGAGCAGCGCGGCGGGTCCGATGCCGTCGCGCAGGATGCGGTCGGGCGGGACCGGGAGCGGTCCGGGCGCCGAGCAGAGCAGGGCGTGCAGCCCGCTGTGGGGCAGCCGTTGCTCGGCGGGGGCCGCGGTGCAGCTCAGGACCTGTCCGGTGCCGCGTTCGCGGTGGGCCGCGACGGCGCTGTCCAGGAGCGCGGTGCGGCCGGTGCCGGGCGGTGCGGTCAGCACCAGCGCACCGCCGTCACCCTCGCCCAGCCGGGCCGACAGCGCTTCCAGGACGGCGAGTTCACCGCTGCGGCCGTACAGCCGGTGGGGACTGTGCACGGTCGTCGATGGGGTCACCTCCGGCACGTTACTTCCGCGTAACCAGGCTCGGAAGGTGTGCGTCCGTCCCCGCCCGGCCGCCGGCCGCTTGCGGGGCGCCCTCCCAGCGAGGACCGCGATCCGCTGTGCGCGCGCACAGCCGGGCCAGGGTCCGGCGGGGCCGCGCGGACGGCGAAGGGGGCCGGACCGCGGTTCGCGGTCCGGCCCCTCACACACCGTCAGGAGCTATGAGGTGTGCGGGCAGTTGCCGCGTGACTCGGCGACCGTCAGGCTCACCGCCGGCAGCGGGCAGAGGAACTGCTCGTACCGGGTGTCATTGTCCATGAAGCGCTTCAGCCACGAGATGCTGTACTTCGCGATCGTGGTGTTGGAGGTGTTCGGGGTGAAGTGCGTGGCCCCGCGCAGTTCCACGTACGCCTTGTCCAGATTGCTCGGCAGCGACTGGTAGAACGGCTCGGAGTGCGTGGCGACGGGGGCGATCGTGTCGCCGTCGGCGCCGAAGATCAGGGTGGGGGTGCGGACCTCGGGCCAGGTGGTGTCGAGGTTCCAGCCGGTCAGCGGGATCGCCGCCTTCAGCGATGTGCGGCTCTTCGCGGCCTCCAGGGTGCCGCCACCGCCCATCGAGTGGCCCATCACCCCGAGCCGGGTGGTGTCGATCCGGCTGCGCACCGAGCTGGTCTTCGTCAGGTAGTCGAGCGCGGCCAGTAGTTGGCGGCCTCGGCTGTCGGGCTGGTCGAGGGTGGTGTTGGTGTCGATGGTGAAGACGACGAAGCCCTGCGAGGCGAGCCGCGGGCCGAGCCAGGCGATGCTGGACTGGTAGGCGGTGAAGCCGGGTGAGATGGCGACCGCGCCGAAGGTGCCGTCCGCGGTGGACGTCGGGTAGTAGACCGTGCCGCCGCCGAAGCCGCTGACGGCGAGCGAGGAGACGCTGGTCTGCGAGACCGCGTACGGACCGCGGCTCGCCTCGATACTCGAATCGCTCGGGGCCGGTCCGCGTTCGTAGGGGTTGTCGGCGGCCTGGGCACCCGGCATCAGCGCGGTGCACAGACCGGCGGTGGCGACGGTGGCGGCCAGCAGTCCCCTGACGACACGGGACCGGCTCTTGGACATCCGGTGGCGTGGGGAGGCGTCGCCGGGGAGGAGGTGCTGCTGCACGAGGGGGCCTCTCGGTCGTGGCGGAGCCACGCCGGGCAGGGAACCGAGGACCCCCTGTCACCTGGGGCCTTCGGGGTGCGCCGCGCGGGAACCGCCGTTGTTCTCTGGCGGTCGCCACTCTCGCGGTGCACCCCGGTGGCACACATCGGCAACTTCACCGGTCTTCACGACCGGTGTCGCATCCGCTTCCTCAGCGGACCGGGTGCCCGGCCTCCCGGAGGGCGCCCTTGACCTCGGAGATCCGCAGATCGCCGAAGTGGAAGACGGACGCGGCCAGGACCGCGTCGGCGCCCGCGCCGACGGCCGGTGCGAAGTCCGCGAGCCGGCCCGCTCCGCCGGAGGCGATCACCGGGACGGTCACGTGCTTGCGCACTGCCGCGATCATCTCGGTGTCGTAGCCGTCCTTGGTTCCGTCGGCGTCCATCGAGTTGAGCAGGATCTCGCCCGCGCCGAGTTCCGCGGCCCGGTGGGCCCATTCGACGGCGTCGATGCCGGTGCCCTTGCGGCCGCCGTGCGTGGTGACCTCGAAGGTGCCCGCGGGGGTGCGCCTGGCATCGACGGAGAGCACCAGGACCTGGCGGCCGAAGCGTTCGGCGATCTCCCGGATCAGCTCCGGTCGGGCGATGGCCGCGGTGTTGACGCCGACCTTGTCCGCACCGGCCCGCAGCAATTTGTCGACATCGTCGGTGGTGCGGACGCCGCCGCCGACGGTGAGCGGGATGAAGACCTGCTCGGCGGTGCGGCGCACCACGTCGTACGTCGTCTCGCGGTCGCCGCTGGAGGCGGTGATGTCGAGGAAGGTCAGCTCGTCGGCGCCCTCGGCGTCGTACAGCTTCGCCATCTCGACGGGGTCACCGGCGTCGCGCAGGTTCTGGAAGTTGACGCCCTTGACGACGCGGCCCTTGTCCACGTCGAGGCAGGGGATGACACGTACCGCGAGCGTCATCGTGCACCTGCCCGGTACGCCTCGACCTCGACCTCGACGACCAGTCCCGGGTCGACGAAGCCGGACACGATGATCATGGACGCGGCGGGGCGCACGTCGTCGAACAGTTCCTTGTGGGCGCGGCCGACCTCGTCCACGTCCCGGGCATGCGTGATGTACATCCGGGTCCGGACGACGTCCGCACGGCCGAGGCCCACCTGCTTCAGCGCCTCGAAGGCGGCCTCGAAGGAGGTGACGGCCTGCTCGTAGGGGCCGCCGGCGGAGATCTCCCCGCCCACCACGGAGGTGCATCCGGCCACCAGTACCAGCCCGTTCGGCAGCTCGACGGCGCGGGAGTAGCCGAACTTCTCCTCCCAGGGGCCGCCGGAGGCGACACGCTTCACCGAGTCGGTCATACGCCGACCGCCTTGAGCGCCTCTTCCAGCGTGAACGCCTTCGCGTACAGCGCCTTGCCGACGATGGCGCCCTCGACGCCTTCCTGGACGAGCAGGGAGATCGCGCGCAGGTCGGCCAGCGAGGAGACCCCGCCGGAGGCCACGACGGGCCGGTCGGTTGCGGCGCAGACGTCACGCAGCAGCGCCAGGTTGGGACCCTGGAGGGTGCCGTCCTTGGCGATGTCGGTGACGACGTAACGGGCACAGCCCTCGGAGTCGAGGCGCTCCAGCGTCTCGTAGAGGTCTCCGCCGTCGCGCGTCCAGCCGCGGCCGCGCAGCGTGGTGCCGCGCACGTCGAGGCCGACGGCGATCTTGTCGCCGTGCTCGGCGATGACCTTGGCGACCCACTCCGGGGTCTCCAGGGCTGCGGTGCCGAGGTTGACCCGGCGGCAGCCGGTGGCGAGGGCGGCGGCGAGCGAGGCGTCGTCGCGGATGCCTCCGGACAGCTCGACCTTGATGTCCATGGCGCCGGCCACCTCGGCGATGAGGGCGCGGTTGTCACCGGTGCCGAACGCGGCGTCCAGGTCGACCAGGTGCAGCCACTCGGCGCCGGAGCGCTGCCAGGCCAGTGCGGCTTCCAGCGGGGAGCCGTAGGAGGTCTCGGAGCCGGACTCGCCGTGCACCAGGCGGACCGCCTGGCCGTCGCGGACGTCTACGGCGGGGAGCAGTTCAAGCTTCGGCATTACAGCGTCTCGATCCAGTTGGTCAGCAGCTGGGCGCCGGCGTCGCCGGACTTCTCGGGGTGGAACTGGGTGGCCCACAGCGCGCCGTTCTCCACGGCCGCCACGAACCGTTCGCCGTGCGTGGCCCAGGTGACCCTGGGGGCACGGATCTTCGCGTTGGTGACTTCGAGGGACCAGTCGTGCGCCGCGTAGGAGTGCACGAAGTAGTACCGGGCCTCGGGGTCCAGTCCGGCGAACAGCCTGGAGCCCTCGGGGGACTCGACGGTGTTCCACCCCATGTGCGGGACGACGTCGGCCTTGAGCGGGCCGACGGTGCCCGGCCACTCGTCGAGGCCTTCGGTCTCCACGCCGTGCTCGATGCCGCGCTCGAAGAGGATCTGCATGCCGACGCAGATGCCCATGACGGGGCGTCCGCCGGAGAGCCTGCGTCCGATGATCCACTCGCCGCGGGCCTTCTTCAGACCGTCCATGCAGGCGGAGAACGCGCCGACGCCGGGCACCAGCAGCCCGTCCGCGTTCATCGCCGTGTCGAAGTCACGGGTGATCTCCACGTCGGCGCCGACCCGGGCGAGGGCGCGTTCGGCGGAGCGGATGTTGCCGAAGCCGTAGTCGAAGACGACGACCTTCTTCCTGGTGTCCACGCGGCCCCCTAGTCCCAGAGTCCCTGGATCCGCATGACGCCCGCGGCCAGGCACATCAGGGATCCGATACCGAGCAGCACGATGACGCCCTTGGGCATGCCCTGCTTCGAGAAGGAGTAGACCCCGCCGGCCAGGAAGAGGCCGACCAGGATCAGGATGGTGTTCAGGCCGGTCACAGCGCGCCCTTCGTGGAGGGGAGGATGCCGGCCGCGCGCGGGTCGTGCTCGCTCGCGTAGCGCAGGGCCCGGGCGAGCGCCTTGAACTGGCACTCCACGATGTGGTGGGCGTTGCGCCCGTACGGGACGTGGACGTGCAGGGCGATCTGCGCCTGGGCGACGAAGGACTCCAGGATGTGCCGGGTCATCGTCGTGTCGTACTCGCCGATCATCGGCGCCATGTTCTCGGGCTCGGTGTGCACCAGGTACGGGCGGCCGGAGAGGTCGACGGTGACCTGGGCGAGCGACTCGTCCAGCGGGACGGTGCAGTTGCCGAAGCGGTAGATGCCGACCTTGTCGCCGAGTGCCTGCCTGAAGGCGGCGCCGAGCGCGAGCGCGGTGTCCTCGATGGTGTGGTGCGAGTCGATGTGCAGGTCGCCGTCGGTCTTGACCGTGAGATCGAAGAGTCCGTGCCGGCCGAGCTGGTCGAGCATGTGGTCGTAGAAACCGACCCCGGTCGCGACATCGACCTTGCCGCTGCCGTCGAGGTTGATCTCGACGAGCACGGAGGTTTCCTTGGTGGTCCGCTCCACTCTTCCTACGCGGGCCTCGCGAGTCATGCGTCGTGCTCCTTCTTCAGTTCGCGTACCGCATCGAGGAACGCGTCGTTCTCTGCCGGGGTCCCCGCGGAGACCCGCAGCCATCCCGGTACGCCGTTGTCCCGGACCAGGACGCCCCGGTCGAGGATGTACCGCCAGGCGGTGTGGCTGTCGGCGAAGCGGCCGAACTGGACGAAGTTGGCGTCCGATTCGGTGACGTCGAAGCCGAGGGTGCGCAGCTCGGTGACGATCCGGTCGCGTTCGTCCTTGAGCTGCGCGACGTATCCGAGGAGCGTATCGGTGTGCTCCAGGGCGGCGAGCGCGGTGGCCTGGGTGACGGAGGACAGGTGGTACGGGAGTCGCACCAGCTGGACGGCGTCCACGACGGCCGGGTCCGCGGCGAGGTAGCCGAGGCGCAGCCCGGCGGCGCCGAACGCCTTGGACATGGTGCGCGAGAGCACCAGGTGCGGGCGGTCCTCGATGAGCGGGAGCAGCGAGGCGTGGTGGCTGAACTCGCCGTACGCCTCGTCGACCACGACCATGGACGGCTTCGCGGCCTGCGCGGCCTCGTACAGCGCGAGGACGGTGCCGGCGTCGACGGCGGTGCCGGTGGGGTTGTTGGGTGAGGTGATGAAGACGACGTCGGGGCGGTGCTCGGCGATGACCGCGCGGGCCGCGTCGACGTCGATGGTGAAGTCCTCGTTGCGCGGGCCTGAGATCCACCCCGTTCCGGTGCCGCGGGCGATGAGGGCGTGCATCGAGTACGAGGGCTCGAAACCGATCGCGGTGCGTCCGGGGCCGCCGAAGGTCTGCAGCAGCTGCTGGAGCACTTCGTTGGAGCCGTTGGCTGCCCACACGTTGGCCGCTCCGACCTCGTGGCCGGCGGTGCGGGTGAGGTAGCGGGCCAGCTCGGTGCGGAGCTCGACGGCGTCCCGGTCGGGGTAGCGGTTGAGGTCGCGGGCCGCCTCGCGGACCCGTTCGGCGATCCGGTCGACCAGCGCCTCGGGGAGCGGGTACGGGTTCTCGTTGGTGTTCAGCCGGACCGGTACGTCGAGCTGGGGAGCCCCGTACGGGGACTGGCCGCGCAGTTCGTCCCGGATGGGGAGGTCGTCCCAGGCGTTGTGCGTGGCGCCGGCGTTCGTGGTGCTGTCGTTCACTGCTGCGGAACCTTCCAGCCGAACCTGGCCTTGAGGGCGGCGCCGTGGGCGGGGAGGTCCTCCGCCTCGGCGAGGGTCACGACGTGGTGGGTGACCTCGGCGAGCGCGTCGCGGGTGTAGTCGACGATGTGGATGCCGCGCAGGAAGGACTGCACGGACAGGCCCGAGGAGTGGCAGGCGCAGCCGCCGGTGGGCAGCACGTGGTTGGAGCCGGCGCAGTAGTCGCCGAGCGAGACGGGCGACCAGGGGCCGACGAAGACCGCTCCGGCGTTGCGGACCCGGGCGGCGACGGCGGCGGCGTCCGCGGTCTGGATCTCCAGGTGCTCGGCGGCGTACGCGTCGACGACCTTGAGCCCGTCCTCCAGGTCGTTGACCAGGACGATCGCGGACTGGCGGCCGGCGAGCGCGGGCTCGATCCGGTCGGTGACGTGCTTGGTGGCGGCGACCTGCGGCTTCAGCTCGGCCTCGGTTGCGGCGGCGAGCTCCTCGGAGTCCGTCACGAGCACGGCGGCGGCCATCGGGTCGTGCTCGGCCTGGCTGATCAGGTCGGCCGCGACGTGCACCGGGTCGGCGGTGGCGTCGGCGAGGATCGCGATCTCGGTGGGGCCTGCCTCGGCGTCGATGCCGATGCGGCCCTTGAGGAGGCGCTTGGCGGCGGCGACGTAGATGTTGCCGGGGCCGGTGACGAGGTTCACCGGCAGGCAGTCCTCGGTGCCGTACGCGAACATCGCGACGGCCTGGGAGCCGCCGGCGGCGTACACCTCGTCCACACCGAGCAGGGCGCACGCGGCCAGGATCGTGGGGTGCGGCAGACCGCCGAACTCCTTCTGCGGCGGGGAGGCGACGGCGATGCCCTCGACTCCCGCCTCCTGGGCCGGTACGACGTTCATCACGACGGACGACGGGTAGACCGAACGCCCGCCCGGCACGTAGAGCCCGACGCGCTCGACGGGCACCCACTTCTCGGTGACGGTGCCACCGGGGACGACCTGGGTGGTGTGGGTGGTGCGGCGCTGCTCCCGGTGGACGAGGCGGGCGCGGCGGATCGACTCCTCCAGGGCGGCGCGCACGGCGGGATCGAGCCCCTCCAGCGCCGAGGTGACGGCCTCGGCCGGGACCCGGATCGAGCCGATCCGTACGCCGTCGAGCTTCTCCCCCCAGTCGATCACTGCCGCGGAGCCACGATGGCGTACGTCCTCGCAGATGGGCCGCACCGTCTCCAGGGCGGCTTCCACGTCGAACTCGGCACGGGGCAGCAGGTCGCGCAGGGCGCCGCCCTCGGGGAGGGCATCGCCGCGCAGATCGATTCGAGAGATCACACCGCAATTCTCTCAGACCGCCCCAGCCGTCCGGACGCCCGTATCACTGGCTGATACATGCCCACGCTGTCACGGCTGACTATTAGCGTTCATTCGGTCACTCAGAGGGAATAACGGGATTACTGCTCCGAGTGGAAGGGGCGTCGGTGACCGAACCGCACGACGGGGATTTCCCGGACGGCCTCAGCGCAGCCGAGCTGGGCATGTGGCAGTCCTTCAAGAACGGGACCACCTACGACCTACGCGTCCGCGACGCGGCGCGCAACGATCCGTTCGCCCCGCTCGACTGGGGCGTCGAACGCAGCGTGGACGCCCGGGTCGTGGCCCGGCTGCTGCTGAGCGGTCCACGGGCCAGGCCCGGCCGGGTGGCCGCACTGAAGCTCCGCGGTCTGCGGATCACCGGGAAGCTGGATCTCGCGGGCGGCCGCGTCGATCCGTACGTGGAACTGACCGGCTGCCGCTTCGAACAGGAAGTGGTGCTGCCCGAGTGCCACTTCACGACACTGCGGATGGTCGGGTGCGCGATCCCCCGGCTGGACGCGGCCCGGCTGCACACCGAGGGCGACCTCCATCTGCCGCGCTGCCGGGTCGAGCGGGGCATCCGGCTGACGGACGCCCAGATCGGCACGGATCTGCTGATCAACCAGATCGAGGTCGGCCCCGACCGGCAGGGCCGGGCCTTCATCGGCGACGGACTCACGGTCGCCCAGGACCTGCAGGCCGAGATGATCGAGACGCTCGGCGAGCTGAGCCTGCGCGGCGCGACGGTCGGCGGTTCGCTGAGCCTGCGCGGCAGCCGGCTCCGCGCCACGCAGGGGCTGCGCGCGCTGAACGCCCCGCAGCTGAGCGTGGAGCGGACGCTGTACATGAGCGAGGCATGGGTCAGCGTGGACACCGGGAACCAGGGCAACACTCCCCCGTTCGGCATCGTCACGTCCCCGACCCCGGCCCACGGCACCCGCGCGCAGGTCTTCCGCTGCCGGGGCGGGGTGCGGCTGGACGACGGGCGGTTCGGGGACGCGGTCGACCTGCACAAGGCGGTCTTCGTGCTCGTCGGCCACGAGGAGCTGTCGCTGCGGCGGATCGTCGCGCCGGAGCTGAGGTTCAACCCGGAGCGCCCGGCCCAGGGCCGGGTGGTGCTGAACGGGGCGAAGGTCGTCACGCTGATCGACGTGTCCTCCAGCTGGCCGGGTCCGGGCGGTCTGGCGATGGGCGGGTTCGTGTACGAGAACCTCGTCCCGTACGGGCACTTCCCGCTCTCCCGGCGCCTGGAATGGGTGGCGGCGGCGACCCCCGAGTACGTGCCGGAGCCCTACGAACGCCTCGCCACCGTGCTCCGCAGCAGCGGCGAGGACGCGGACGCCCGCGAGGTACTGCTCGCCAAGCAGCGGCGGCGCCGCGAGACGCTGCCACCCGCCGCGAAGCTCTGGGGGTACCTCCAGGACTGGACGGTGGCTTACGGCTACCGGCCGGGGCGGGCCGCGGTGTGGATGGCGGTGCTGTGGGCGGCCGGGGCCGTGGCCTTCTCCCGGTACCAGCCGGCCGCGATCAAGGGGAGCGAGCACCCGGAGTGGAACCCCTCCCTGTACGCGCTGGATCTGCTGGTGCCGGTGATCAATCTCGGCCAGGACGGCTACTGGCTGATGGAGGGCGGCTGGCAGTGGGTGGCGGCCGTTCTGATCCTGCTGGGTTGGATACTGGCCACCACCGTCGCGGCCGGCGCCTCCAGACTGCTGCGCCGCAGCTGACCGCGGACCACACCCCGGGCGGTGCCGCACCCCCTTCCGCCCTGTCCCCGACAGGGCGGAACGGCATCCGAGGACGCCGTCCTCCCTCCGGGCACACCAGTCGGCCACTACCCCGGGAACGACAGGAACAGGCCAGAATCGACGCTTTCCTTTACTCTTTCTTGGCCGACCCCAGGGCAACTCCTCCACTCGGCACCAAAGTTTCACAGCGCTCCTCTGGCGCCGCCCCGACCAGCGCTTTTCAATGGTCCGCACCATGCCTTTCCTCCGCGCTCTGCTCCGTACCGCGCGCATGATCCGGCACACCCCGGAGCTGTCCGCCGGGTTGCCCTCGGACCATGCGGTGATGCTCGACGCCCCCGACGAGCGGCTCTCACCCGCGCTGGTCGCCGCCGCGCTCGGGGAGTACGAACCCGCGGCGAAGCTGCTGGCCACCACCCGGGACGCGGCCGAGTGGGAGAGCCGGGACCGCTATCTGCGGCGGCTCGTGGCCTTCGCCCGCAGCCGGGACGGCTGGCTGGGCGACTGGCTGGCCTCCTCCCCGCACGACCCGGACGCGCTGCTCGTCAAGGCCCAGCTCGCGCTGTTGCGCGCCTGGGAGTCACCGGCCCGCGCGGAACAGCTGCGCCAGGTGGGACCGATGATCACGGCCGCGGCGGAGTGCGATCCGCGTGACCCGGTGCCCTGGCGCCTCGCGCTCGACCACGCCCGCGGCACGCATGCCACGCACACCACGTTCGAGACGCTGTGGGAACAGGCCATACAGCGCTCCACGCACCACTACGGCTGCCATGTCGCCGCCCTCCAGTACCTCTCCGCCGCCTGGTACGGCTCGCACCGCGAGTGCTTCGACTTCGCCGAGCGGGCCGCCGAGGACTCGCTGCCCAGCTCCCTGGTGCAGGCGCTGCCCCTGCGGGCGGCCTTCGCCGTGCTGGCCGAGGGGCCGGACGCACGGACCACCTCGGTCCAGGAGGAACGCATCGACCGCGCGGCGGATCTGGCGATCTCGCTCTCCGTCACGTTCGCACCGGGCGACCCGTGGCCTGCCGAGTTCCGCAACCTGCTCGCCTACGTGCTGGTGGCGCGGGGCCGCTGGGACGAGGCGCTGGAACAGTTCCGGCAGATCGGACCCCACGCGGCCTCGTTCCCTTGGTCCTCGGCGTCCGACGATCCGCTCGGCCGGTTCCTCGACGCACGCGACGGCGCACGCCTCCAGGTGGCCTCTGTGACGCCCTTGCGACACCGGGCCGACCGTGGACGTGCCCGCGGCCATTACGCTTGACCGTTGTGACCACCGCTCGCCTGCCTCTGTTCCCGCTGAACGCGGTGCTTTTCCCCGGCCTCGTGCTGCCGCTGAACGTCTTCGAGGAGCGTTATCGCGCCATGATGCGCGAACTGCTGAAGACCGACGAGGACGAACCGCGCCGCTTCGCCGTGGTCGCCATCCGCGACGGCCGCGAGACCGCTCCGACGGCCGCCGGGATGCCGGACTCGGCGAGCGCTCCCGTCGAGCGCGGCCCCGCCGACGGCTTCGGCCCCGATCCCGTCCAGACGTTCCACCGGGTGGGCTGTATCGCCGACGCGGCGAAGATCCGGGAGCGGTCGGACGGCAGCTTCGAGGTCCTGGCGACCGGCACCACCCGGGTCCGGCTGCTCTCGGTGGACGCGAGCGGCCCCTATCTGACGGCCGAGCTCGAAGAGCTGGAGGAGGAGCAGGGCGAGGACGCGGGCGCGCTCGCGGAGGGCGTCCTGCGGGCCTTTCGCAGCTACCAGAAGCGGCTGGCGGGTGCGAGCGAACGCTCCCTCACCACCGGCGCCGACCTGCCCGACGAACCGTCCGTCATCTCCTACCTGGTCGCCGCGGCGGCCATGCTGGACACCCCCGCCAAGCAGCGGCTGCTCCAGGCCCCGGACACCGCGACCCGGCTCCGTGAGGAGCTGACCCTGCTGCGCTCCGAGACCGCCGTCATCCGGCACCTGCCGTCACTGCCCGCGACGGAGCTGACCCGCGCCCCGACCCACCCCAACTGAGCGACCGGAGGGCCACTCCCCCGTGGCGAAGAAGGCGAAGAAGCAGCACCAGTCGGGCGGCACCCCGGCAACGGTCGCGCTGACCGCGGCCGGCACGGCCTTCACGGTGCACGCCTACGAGCACGACCCGGCGTCGGCCTCCTACGGCGAGGAGGCGGCCGAGGCGCTGGGGGTCTCCCCCGACCGGGTGTTCAAGACCCTGGTGGCCGACGTGGACGGCCACCTCACCGTCGCGGTCGTCCCCGTCGCGGGCTCCCTGGATTTGAAGGCCCTGGCGTCGGCGGTGGGCGGCAAGCGGGCCACGATGGCGGACCCGGCGGCGGCGGAACGGACCACGGGCTACGTCCGCGGCGGCATCTCTCCGCTCGGCCAGCGCAAGCGGCTGCCCACGGTGCTGGACGCGTCGGCGCGGGAGCACCCGACGATCTGCGTCTCGGCGGGGCGCCGCGGCCTGGAGGTCGAGGTGTCCCCGGAGGATCTGGCGTCCCTGACGGGTGCGGTGTTCGCGGCGATCGGCCGGGGCTGAGCGGCGGGGCCGTCCCCCCGGCGAACCGGTTCCGCTCTCAACCACCGGACGGGCTGAATCCGCCCGGCACCGTCCAGCCGTCCGGCCACTCCCGGCCCGCCCCGCTGCTTTCTTCCAGCCCGTCCGGCGATTGAGGTCCGGGGCCCGGGGCGGAGCCCCGGTTTCGGGAAGGGGCGGGGAGGGGACGGCCCCGCGCGGCCGCCCCGCCCCCGCTACGACCCCGACGGCGGAGCGGGCGGCTCGGACGACGAAGGCGACGAGGACGGCTCGGACGACGAAGGCGGCTCGGACGACGAGGACGACTCGGGCGACGAGGACCGCTCAGACGGCGCAGGCGCAGGTCCGTACACAGGCGCATCCCCCGCCCCGTGGTAAACCCCCCACTCCGGCTCCGGATCCCGCGGCCCGAACACCGCCGTCAGCCCCAGATGCACGACCATCGCGGCCAACGACCAGGCCAGCAACGCCCCCTTCGCCCGGAGCTCCAGCGGCGCGTCGAAGATCACGCCCTTGCCGACCGCGCGCGCATGGGCGACCACGTCGTCGGTCGGTCCGAGCCGTGTCCCCAGCTGCCATGCGAGGAGCGAGCCGAGTACCCCGCCCACGGCGAGGCCCAGGACGAGCGGGACCCCGCCCCGCCGGTGGAAGACGAAGGCCAGCACCGCGGAGACCGCTCCGAACGCCAGCGCGAGCAGAGCAAACGTTCCGTCGGCCCCGATCGCCTCTTCGCCCTCGCTGTCACTGAGGAAGACGGCCGTGTTGTCGGAGACCAGCGGCACCCGGGGGGCCAGCCAGAGCCACAGCAGGCCGAGCGCGAGCCCGGCGACCGTCACGGCCGCGCAGACGATCGCGGCCCGGCGCAGTTCCGTACGGGAATCCTTCGCCTCGGGCGACTCCAGCAAGGTCCCGGTATGGGAGCCGCTGGGCCCGCCCCCCTTCTGCGGCGTCTGCCACGGGTCGTTGGGCGAGGGCTGGTGCGGCGGCGTCAGAGGTGCTGTCACCGTGCCATCGTGCCAGGCGTCCCTGTGCCGCGCCTCACCGGACCGCTGCCCTGCGGTAAGCCCAGGTCGCCACGGCCAGCGAGAGCACGCCCACGACAGCGCAGACGGCGAGGTCGAGGGCGACGACCGCCCAGTCCGGGTGGGCGTCGAAGGAACGGGAGAGCGCCTCGACGCCGTACGTGGAGGGCAGCAGGTCGCGCGCCCAGCCGATCGGTCCGGGCAGCCGGTCCGCCGGGAGCACGCCCAGCAGCAGCGCCGCGGACATGCCCAGCTGACCCAGCAGCGTGGCCAGCTCCTGCCTGGGCGCGAGCAGCCCGAGCGCGGCGCCGAGCCCGGAGAGCGCCGCCCCGGAGAGCGGGATGACGGCGACGAGTACCCACAGGTGGGTCAGCGGCAGCCCGAAGAGCACGCTGCCGGCCACGGCCGTGACGATCGTGCCGGGCACGGTGAAGGAGGCGTACGCCCCGGCCGCTCCGAGCACCACGGCGGCCGGCGGCACCGGCAGGGTGGCGTAGTGGTCGAGCCCCCCGCCGGCCCGCAGCTGCCCGAAGTACTGGGCCAGCAGGTTCAGCGCGACGAAGGCGACGACCAGGACGGCCGACCCGGCGACGACGGCCCGCGCCTCGGAGCCGCCGTCGACGACCCCGCGCATCAGGATCATGATCCCGACGGACTGGAAGGTCGCCACGAAGAGCAACGGGATCCGGGCGACCCGGGCCCGGGAGAGCTGGGCCCGGTAGACCGCCGCGAGCGAGGGGAAGAGCCGGGCCCGCGGTGCGAGCGGCGCGGGCCGGCCGTCGGCGCAGTCACCGCGTCCGACGCTGCCGGAAGGCTCCACGTGCGCTGACTTCCTGGGCTGGCCGGGCTGCCTCGACTGCCCGGACACCGCCTCCGCGGGAACGATGCTCGTCACCTGGCGCTGCTCCTCTTCGGTCCCTGCCCGGCCGCACGCCCGCACCGGTCCGCTTCGGCCGTGCCACTCGTCGCGCGCACCGCGCTCATGACTTCACCAGCCCCTTGGTCGCGCCCCCGCCGAGCGCCAGATAGACATCCTCGAGGCTGGGGGTCGCCAGGCTGAAGTCGTCGAGCGCGGCGAAGGCCGCGCCACCGGTCACCGCGGCGACAGCCGCACGCGCCTCGTCCGGCCCGAGCCGCAGCACCCAGCGGCGTCCGGACTCCTGGGCACAGGCCCGCAGCGCCGCGACCTCGGGCACGTCCAGCGGTGCCCGCTCGCGCCACACCAGCTCCACCCTGACCTCGCCCGCGACCCGGTCCTTGAGTCCGACCGGGGTGTCGCACGCGATGACCTTGCCTCGGTCGATGACGGCGACCCGGTCGAGGACGGTCTCGGCCTCGATCACGTTGTGGGTGACCAGCAGCACCGTCGCGCCGCGCTCGGCACGCCGCCGGTCGACGGCGGCCCAGACGGCACGCCGGGCGACGGGGTCCATGCCGGTCGTCGGCTCGTCGAGGATGAGCACCGGGCGTTCCCCGACCAGCGCGGCCGCGACGCACGCGAGACGCCGCTGTCCGCCGGAGAGCTTCTTCAGGGGACGGCCGGCGAGCTCGCCGAGGCCGAGTTCGTCGAGTACCGCGTCTCGTTCGGCGCGGGCCTGCCGGACCGGCAGTCCGCGCAGCCGTCCGGTGGTCTCGGCGGCCAGAGCCACCGTCAGTTCGTCGAGCGCGGTCGACTCCTGGCCGAGGTAGCCGATCAGCCGGGAGGCTCGCTCGGGATGGCGCACGAGGTCGTGGCCGAGCATGTCGACACTGCCGGAGTCGGGCCGCATCAGCCCGGTGAGCTGCCGTACGAGGGTGGATTTACCCGCGCCGTTGGGGCCGAGCAGCCCGAAGATCTCGCCGCGCCGGACGTCCAGGCTGATGCCGTCGGTGGCTCGCACCTCGGGGGTGGCGGGTGTGCCGCGCCGGCCCCGGGCGGCCGGGTAGGTCTTGACCAGGTCACGCACCGCGCACACAGTGCCGTTCGCCGTCTGCGCCTGTGCTGTGCCCGTACTCACGAGGTACGAGAGTACGGGGTCCGGGCGTCCTCATTACGCCCGGGGCCGCACCGATCGGACATCAACGCGGCGAACGCCGCCCGGGTTGACCGCCCCCGGTCCCGATGTGGCCTCAGCTCGCGGCCGGCCCCGGTTTCTCCGTGTGCCCCACCGGCGGGGCGTGCTTCTCGGGCAGCGGCGGGGCGTGCTCGGCGGCCGCCCGCACATCGATCTCGCGCCAGAATCCGGCCCGGATCGCGTAGCGGTCGTGCTCGTCGATCTGGTCGTCCTTGTGGGCGAGCAGCCCGAACCGGGCGGCGTAGCGCAGCAGCTCACCGTCGATGCGGTGCGGGATACGGGGGTACATGGTGGACAGCTTCTGGAGGTGAACAGTCTCCGGGAGCCGTTCCATCCAGCGCCGGGCGAAGACCTGTCCCACCTCGAACGGGTCGCCGCCGACCGTGGTGATGTCCTCCTCGCGGTCCGCCCAGCGCTGCTCGGCGCTGGTGAGCTGGGCGAGGGTGGGCAACGAGGCGGTCTCGGGCGGCTCGCCGAGCGGTCCGCCGCGCTCCACCCAGCCCCGGTCCGATGACCAGCGCAGGGTGGCGTTGGCGGGCGACGGCTGGGTGGGGTGCTGGGCGGGCTGGGTGCCCGGTCCGCGCAGGGTGCCAGCGAGGTCCTTCGGGGTCGGCACTCCCCGGCCCGGGTGGCTGTGCGGGGCGTGGGCGGTGCTCTCGTCGGACGGGGCGGCGGCCCCGTCACGAGCGGCCTCGGCCTGGGCCTCCGACGCCCGCTCGGCGGAGGCCGCGAGGGCCGCCTCCGGCAGCGGCGCGGAGAGGATCGCGGCGATCTCGGAGTTCCGCGCGGCGGGGGGCGGGGCGCACGGGCCGCCGGTCTCCTTGGCCCGGACCGCTCGGGTGATCCAGGCCCGGTCCAGCACCCGGCGCTCGTCGGCCTCGGCCACGAGGTCCTCGGACTGGTTGTAGTCGCCGTCGGCGGCCTGGACCGCCCAGAGGTGGACGGCGACGCCGTGTTCCTTGGCCGACATGAGGCCGGGCAGCAGATCGCCGTCGCCGGTCACCAGGACCACGTCCGAGCAGGCGCGGTTCCTCGCGAGCTCGGTGAGCTCGGCGTGCATCGCCGCGTCCACGCCCTTCTGCGCCCACCGCCCGTCACTGCGGGTGAGGGCCCCCAGCCGCACCGTCACCCGCGGCATGACGCGCAGTCTGCGGTGTTCGGGCTGGGGTACGCGGTCGGGGGCGCCGTCGAACCAGTAGATCCGCAGCAGCGGCTGTTCCGTATCGGCCTCCGCCCGTTCTCTGAGCCCCTGGATCAGGGCGGCATGGTCGACGGTGATGCGGGAACGGGCGGGCTCTCCGGCCAGCAGACTCGCGGCTGCGCCCAGCAAGTAGCCGGCGTCCACCAGGACGACGCAACGGTCCACGCGTTCCACCCTCTTCCAGGAATTCGGGAACGGGTTCAGCGGGTCCGGTCCTCGGAAGAAGGAGGGGGCCCGCTCACTCAGAGTTTCCTTCGAGTCTGCCCGACCACGCGGGGGTTAACGGCCGGAACTCGATCATCGGCGTGGCGGATCGGCAAAACGGCGCATCATACCCCCTCGCTACGCGCTGTAATGATCCAACATGCGATGTTTATCCGATTATGTGAATCTGACAGCGGTCCTGGCCCCGAGAGTCCCCATAGGAGGAAGACCATGGCCAAGAACAAGAACCGCAAGCAGGGCAGCCAGCAGGAACGCGCCACCGAGTCGGAGCGCGGTGCCCAGGAGGCACGGTCGACGGCCTTCGAGTCGCAGAACCAGCCCCAGGCACAGTCCCAGGGCAGCCCGTCGGATGTTGCGCGTAAGCACCAGCGGCGCTTCGGCCACAACTGACCGGACACCTCCGGTACGGCCGCAGGCCGATGACCGAGAGGGGCGCACCCGCTTTCGCGGGGCGCCCCTCTCGTGCGTGCGGACCGGCCCCGGCTCAGCCGGCCAGGCAGGCCGGGCCGAGCAGCACCTTCAGGTCCCCGAAGAGCGCCGGGTCGGCCTTCACCCGGTGCCGGTCGAGCCGGAGCACCGTGGTCTTGCGGGGGCCCTGGAGCCTGATCCGCACCTCGGTGTCGCCGCGGTGGCTGTTGAGCACCTCGCCGAGCCGGCTGACCATGGGCGGGGTGATCTTGACCGTGGGGATGGTCAGCACCACGGGGGCGTTGGTGCCCGCGTTGGAGATGTCGGGGACCTGCATCTCCATGGCGACGAGCCGGGGCACGTCCTCACGCTTGTCGAGGCGTCCCTTGACGAAGACGACGGTGTCCTCGACGAGCTGGGTGGAGACCAGCTGGTAGGTGGCGGGGAAGAACATGCACTCGATGGAGCCGGCCAGGTCCTCGACGGTGGCGATGGCCCAGGCGTTGCCCTGCTTGGTCATCTTGCGCTGGAGGCCGGAGATGATGCCGCCGATGGTGACGATCGCGCCGTCGCTGTGCTCGCCGCCGGTGAGCTGTGAGATCGCGGCGTCGGACTTGTCGCTCAGCACGTGCTCGATACCGAAGAGCGGGTGGTCGGAGACGTACAGCCCGAGCATTTCGCGCTCCTGGGCCAGCAGGTAGGACTTCTCCCACTCGATGTCGGAGAACTCCACGTCGAGCCCGAAGCCCGGCTCGTCGCTGTCCTCCTCACCGCCGCCGAAGAGGTCGAACTGTCCCTCGGCCTCCTTGCGCTTGACCTGCACCACGTTGTCGATCATCGGTTCGTGGTGTGCGACGAGCCCCTTGCGGGTGTGGCCCATCTCGTCGAAGGCACCGGCCTTGATGAGCGACTCCACGGTCCGCTTGTTGCAGACGACCGCCTCGACCTTGTCGAGGAAGTCGGGGAAGCTGCTGTACTTCCCCTTCGCCTTGCGGCACCGGATGATCGAGTCGACGACGTTCTGGCCGACGTTACGGACGGCCGTCAGTCCGAAGAGGATGACGTCGTCGCCCTGCGCGGCGAAGTTCGACTCGGACTCGTTGACGTTCGGCGGGAGCACCTTGATGCCCATGCGGCGGCACTCGTTGAGGTAGACCGCCGACTTGTCCTTGTCGTCCTTGACCGAGGTGAGCAGCGCGGCCATGTACTCGGCGGGGTAGTTCGCCTTGAGATAGGCGGTCCAGTAGGTGACGAGGCCGTACGCGGAGGAGTGCGCCTTGTTGAAGGCGTAGCCGGCGAAGGGGACCAGGACGTCCCACAGCGCCTTGATCGCCGCGTCGGAGAAGCCGTTCTTCTTGGCGCCCGCCTCGAAGAGGACGAAGTTCTTCGCCAGCTCGTCGGCCTTCTTCTTGCCCATCACTCGGCGCAGGATGTCGGCCTCGCCGAGCGAGTACCCGGCGACGATCTGGGCGGCCTTCTGGACCTGCTCCTGGTAGACGATCAGGCCGTAGGTGAGCCCGAGGACCTCCTTGAGGGGCTCCTCCAGCTCCGGGTGGATCGGGGTGATCTCCTGGCGGGCGTTCTTGCGCTCGGCGTAGTTCGTGTGCGAGTTCATTCCCATCGGGCCCGGCCGGTACAGGGCCGAGACGGCGGAAATGTCCTCGAAGTTGTCGGGCTGCATCTGGCGCAGCAGCGAACGCATGGGCCCGCCGTCGAACTGGAACACGCCGAGCGTGTCGCCGCGGCAGAGCAGCTCGTAGGTCTTGGGGTCGTCCAGCGGCAGGGCGAGCATCTCCAGGTCGATGCCCTTGTTGGCCTTCACCATCTTGATGGCGTCGTCCATGATCGTCAGGTTGCGCAGGCCCAGGAAGTCCATCTTCAGCAGGCCGAGCGACTCGCACTGCGGGTAGTCCCACTGTGTGATGGTGACGCCGTCGGTGTGCCGCACCCAGACCGGGGCGTGGTCGACGATGGGCTCGCTGGACATGATCACGCCTGCGGCGTGCACGCCCATCTGCCGGACGAGGCCCTCGACGCCCTTCGCGGTGTCGATGACCTTCTGGACGTCCGGCTCGTTCTCGTACATCCCCCGGATCTCGCCCGCCTCGCTGTAGCGCGGGTGCTTGGGGTCGGTGATGCCGCTGAGGTCGATGCCCTTGCCGAGGACGTCGGCGGGCATGGCCTTGGTGAGCCGGTCACCCATCGCGTACGGGTAGCCGAGGACGCGCGCGGAGTCCTTGATGGCGTTCTTGGCCTTGATCTTGCCGTAGGTGCCGATCATGGCGACCTTGTCGGCGCCGTACTTCTCGGTGACGTACCTGATCACCTCGACGCGCCTGCGCTCGTCGAAGTCGATGTCGACATCGGGCATGGAGACGCGCTCCGGGTTGAGGAAGCGCTCGAAGATCAGCCCGTGGGTGATCGGGTCGAGGTCGGTGATGCCCATGGCGTACGCGACGATCGAACCGGCGGCGGAGCCACGGCCGGGGCCGACGGCGATGCCGTTGTTCTTGGCCCACATGATGAAGTCGGCGACGACGAGGAAGTACCCCGGGAACCCCATCTGGATGATGATGTCCATCTCGTACTCGGCCTGCTTCTGCCGGTCCTCGGGAACGCCTCCGGGGTAGCGGCGGCCCATGCCGACCCGGACCTCCTCCTGGAACCAGGTGACCTCGGTGAAGCCCTCCGGGATCTCGAACTTCGGCATCAGGTCGCGCTTCTCGAACATCCCGGTGGTGTCGATCTGCTGCGCGACCAGCAGGGTGTTGGCGCAGCCCTGCTGCCAGGCGTCCGAGGAGTCGACGGCGTACATCTCGTCCGTCGTCTTCAGGTAGTAGCCGGTGCCGTCGAAGCGGAAGCGGTCCGGGTCGGAGAGGTTCTTGCCGGTCTGGATGCACAGGAGCGCGTCGTGGGCCGTCGCCTCGTTCGCGTACGTGTAGTGCGAGTCGTTCGTCACCAGCGGCGGGATGTCCAGCTTCTTGCCGATTTCGAGGAGGCCGTCACGGACCCGGCGCTCGATCTCGATGCCGTGGTCCATCAGCTCCAGGAAGTACTTGCCCTCGCCGAAGATGTCCTTGTAGTCGGAGGCCGCCTGCACGGCCTCGTCGAACTGTCCGAGCCGCAGCCTGGTCTGGACCTCGCCGGAGGGGCAGCCGGTGGAGGCGATCAGGCCCTCGGACCACTGGGAGATCGTCTCCTTGTCCATCCGCGGCCACTTCTGCAGCCAGCCCTCGGCGTAGGCGTCGGACGAGAGCTTGAAGAGGTTGTGCAGTCCCGTGCTGTTGGCCGCCCAGATCGTCTTGTGGGTGTAACCACCGGAACCTGAGACGTCGTCGCGCTTCTGGTGCGGCTGGCCCCACTGGATCTTGCGCTTGTGCTTGCGGGACTCGGGAGCGACGTAGGCCTCGATCCCGATGATCGGCGTCACACCCGCCTTCTCGGCCGAGTGGAAGAAGTCGTAGGCGCCGTGCAGGTTGCCGTGGTCGGTCATCGCGATGTGCGACATGCCCATCGTGTTCGCCGCCTCGAACATGTCCTTGAGCCGCGCGGCACCGTCCAGCAGCGAGTACTGGGTGTGGACGTGAAGGTGCGTGAAAGGCGGCTTGGTCACGGCGCTGTGCCTCCGGGAAAACGAGGATGACGGCTGGGGGTGTCCGGCCGATCAGGGCCGCGGGGGCCCGAGGGGGGACAGCGTGGAAGTCTACGTCTCCGAGGTGACGATCGGCGGGCACTCCCGGATACGGTCGCGCGTTGGAAGAGCTGGGGACACCCGTCCCATTTGTCATGTACGTAGTCACGCAGGCCAGGTACCAGGAGGCACCCAGAGATGTCGGAAACGCAGACCGGCGCAGCGCAGCGCGGGGAGCAGATCCTTGAGGTCTTCGACACCGCTTTCGGGGAGCTGCTGACCGCCGATCCGGCTGCCTTCCGGGTCAAGTTCCGCAAGATGGCGGGCTCGGCCTTCGCCTTCTACCGGGGCACGGCGTGCCTGTTCTACAGCGACCTGGAGCTGGAGCGGCACGGCGGCCCGTATCTCGACGAGCGCACC
Organism: Streptomyces sp. NPDC127177; assembly: GCF_042672475.1. NCBI lineage: Bacteria > Bacillati > Actinomycetota > Actinomycetes > Kitasatosporales > Streptomycetaceae > Streptomyces > Streptomyces sp. NPDC127177. The sequence continues at coordinate 87,573 of NZ_JBHXUW010000006.1, read as the reverse complement.
GGCAGGGTGTGGATCCACGGCGATCTCCACGCGGAGAATTTCGGCACGTACATGGACGCCGAAGGCCGGCTGGTCTTCAACGTGAACGACTTCGACGAGGCGTACGTCGGCCCGTTCACCTGGGACCTCAAGCGCTTCGCCGCCTCGGTCGCCCTGATCGGTTACGCGAAGGCGCTGGGCGACGACCAGATCACCGAGCTCGTCCGGATCTACGCGGCGGCCTACCGCGAGCGGATCCACGCGCTGGCGACGGGCGCGAAGAACGACGAGGTCCCGCCGTTCACCCTCGACACCGCCGATGGGCCGCTGCTGGGCGCCCTGCGCGCCGCCCGGTCGCTGACCCGGTTCTCGCTGCTCGACTCGATGACGGAGATCCGTGACTTCGAGCGCCGGTTCTCGGACGGCGGCGGGGCGATCGACCTGGACGCGGCGACGCGCTACAAGGTGCTCGCGGCCTTCGACGGCTATCTGGAGACGCTGCCGGATTCGAGCCTGACCCGCCCGGACTCCTACCGGGTGAAGGACGTCGTCGGCCGGCGCGGGATCGGAATCGGATCGGCCGGGCTGCCCTCGTACAACATCTTGCTCGAGGGCAACAGCGACGCCCTGGAGAACGATGTGGTGATCTACCTCAAGCAGGCGCAGACCCCGGCCGTCTCGCGGCACATCACGGACGCGGCCGTGCGGAGCTACTTCCAGCACGAGGGGCACCGCACGGTGATCTCGCAGCGCGCCCTGCAGGCGCACGCCGACCCGTGGCTGGGCTGGACCGAGCTGGACGGCTCCGGTCAGCTGGTCGCCGAGGTGTCGCCGTACGCGGTGGATCTGGACTGGTCCGACATCGACGAGCCCGACGAGATCGCGGCGGTCGTCGCCGACCTCGGCCGGGCGACGGCGACGATGCACTCCGCGGCGGACGACGAGAGCGGCCACTCACTGGTGCCGTTCTCCACCGAGCGGGCGATCGACGCGGCGATCGCGGCGGACGAGGAGGGCTTCGGGGAGCTGCTGGTGGACTTCGCCCACAGCTACGGGGCCCGGGCCCGGGCGGACCACCAGATCTTCGTCGACCTGTTCCGCAACGGCCGGATCCCGGGGCTGTAACCGCGAGGGGCGGTGGCTTTAGGAGTCGCTTACAGGTTCGCATGCGACACTCCTCGACGATGGACATATCCGGGACCCAGCTCAGAGTCGTACGCGCGGCGCTCTTCACAGCGCTCGTCGTGACGCTCTCCGCTGCGTCCCATGTGCTGCTCTCCCGGGTCCCGCTGCCGCTGCCCCTCGTCGCCGTACTGGCCGCCGGGGTCTTCGCCGTGGCGTACGCGCTGGCCGGCCGGGAGCGCGGCTTCGGGGCGATCGCCGGGCTGCTGGTACCGCTGGAGCTGGCCGCCGACACCGTCTTCACCACCGGTCAGCACCTCTGTTACGGCGCCGCGGGCGGCCCGATCGCCGGCCCGCTGCGTTCCGTGGGCGTCGACGTGTTCTGCGGCGGGGGCCACATCGGCTCGGGGGCTGCCCCGTTCGGCGCCGTCGGCGAGATGGGCACCCCGCTGGCCTCGGTGGCCGGCGGCGGGCACGGCGCCGCCGCGCTGCTGGCCTCCCCGGGCCCCCTGGTCCCGTGGCTGCTGCTGGCCGCCCATGTCACGGTCGGGCTGCTCGCCGCGGCCTGGCTGCACCGGGGCGAGCTGGCGCTCGGCGGTCTGCTGGGGGCCTTCGCGCTGCTGGCGTTCCGGCCGCTGCTGGTCGCCTTCGCGGTGGCGGGCACGGCCCGGTACCGCGTGCGCCGCCCGGCCCGGCCCGCACCCCGTGGCCCCCACGCGCACGCACCCGCCCGCCTCCTCGTGCACTCCGTGGGACGGAGGGGACCGCCGCGCTCGGCCTGTGCCACCGCCTGAGCGGACGAACCCCCTCACGTACGACCACACACCCCACGGAGAACCGAACCATGAGCAAGCGCAACAGCCAGGCCAACAAGTCCGCCGCCCGCGAGCGCCTGCGCGCCGAGCGCGAGCGCCAGGCCAAGAAGGACAAGACCCGCCGCCAGGTCATCGTCGGCGTCTCGATCGTCGGCGTCCTCGCGATCGCCGCGGTCGTCGGCTACGGCGTGATGCAGCTGAACAAGCCCGGCCACTGGGAGGACGTCGCCGACGCGAAGAACGTCACCGCGCCGAAGAACACCTCGGGCACGGACGGCACGACCGTCGTCGTCGGCAAGTCGACCGCCAAGAAGACCCTGGAGCTGTACGAGGACTCCCGCTGCCCGATCTGCGCCACGTTCGAGCAGACGGTCGGCGAGACGGTCCACAAGGACATCGACGCCGGCAAGTACAAGGTCAAGTACATCGGTGCCACGTTCATCGACAACAGCGACAACGGCGAGGGCTCGAAGAACGCGCTGAGCGCGCTGGGTGCCGCCCTCGACGTGAGCCCCGAGGCGTTCCTCGACTACAAGTACGCGCTCTACTCGGCGAAGTACCACCCCTCGGAGACCGAGGACAAGTTCAAGGACGACTCGTACCTGCTCAAGGTCGCCGACACGGTGAAGGCCCTGAAGGGCAACGCCGCGTTCCAGAAGAACGTCAAGGACGGCACCTTCGACAGCTGGGCGATGAAGATGTCCAAGGCCTTCGACAAGAGCGGCGTGCAGGGCACCCCGACGCTCAAGATGGACGGCAAGACGCTGACCGGCTCGGACAACAAGAACGCGCCCATGTCGGTGGAGGACTTCACCACCGCGATCACCGCGGCGCTGAAGGGCTGACCGGCCCCCGGTAACCACCCGCGAAGGGCCCCGCGCGACGTTCCGTGCGCGGGGCCCTTCGCGTGCTCCTCACGACGCGCTCCTCACGGCGGGCTCGTCACGACGTACCCGCCACGGCGGGCTCGTCACAGCGTGGCGAGGAAGCCGATCGCGACCTTCCAGGCCAGCTCGGCCGACGCCTGGTCGAAGTCCGGCAGCTCCGCGTCGGTGAACACGTGGCCCGCGCCCGGGTAGCGGTAGACCTCGACGTCGGCGCCGGTCCGCTGCATCTGGAGGTACCAGGAGCTCAGCCAGTCGTGCGTCTCGTACGGGTCCGGGTCCGCCACGTGCAGCTGTACGGGCAGCTCGTCCACCGAGGCGTTCTCCGCGATGTCCGATGTGCCGTGGAAGAGCAGCAGCCCGCGCGCCTTCGCGTCCCCGAGCGCCAGTGTCTGGGCGACCGACGCGCCGAGGGAGAACCCCGCGTAGACCAGCCCGGAGTCGGAGTAGGGCGCCGCGGCCAGCACGGCCCGCTTCAGCAGCTCCTCCTTGCCCGTCTCCTGCTGGAAGGCCAGTCCTTCCTCGACGGTTTCGAAGGTGTGCCCCGCGAAGAGATCGGGCACCCGCACCTCGTGCCCGGCTGCACGCAGCCGGTCGGCGGCCGCGTGCACCGCGGGGCGCAGACCGTACGTCGAGTGGAAAAGCATGATGTTCATGAGGCCCATGGTGCCAGTTACCGTCGAGAGCTTGGAGAGCGACAGGATGGAGAACGTACTGCGCCCGGTGATCGTCGTCGGCGGTTCGGTGGTGATCACACTGCTGGTCGGCTGGCTGGCCGACCTGCTGCTCAGGCGGGCCGACGGGCGGCACCACGAGACCCCGTTGTGGGGGCTGCTGCGACGCTGCCGGATACCGTTCCAGGTCATTCTCTGCACGGCGCTGCTGCGGGCCAGCTACACCCACACCCGGCTCGATCCGATCAGGGACCACCGCGCGGGCATCGGGCAGCTGCTGACGCTGGTGATGATCGGCGCCTCGGCCTGGCTGGTGGTGCGGATCGCCATCGCGGTGGTGGACTCGGTGTACGCGCGCTACGCGGCGAACACCCGGGACCCGGCGCGGGTGCGACGGGTACGGACGCAGGTGACGCTGATCCAGCGCGTGGTCATCGCGGTCGTGACCACGGTCGCCGCCGCAGCGATGCTGCTGACGTTCCCGACGATGCAGGCCGTGGGCACCTCGATGCTGGCCTCCGCCGGTGTCCTCGGCATCGTCGCCGGTGTCGCCGCCCAGTCCACGCTCGGCAACCTCTTCGCGGGCCTGCAGATCGCCTTCGGCGACATGGTGCGCATCGGCGACACCGTGGTCGTGGACGAGGAGTGGGGCACGATCGAGGAGATCACGCTGACCTTCCTCGCGGTACGGACGTGGGACGAGCGGCGGATCACGATGCCGGTCTCGTACTTCACCAGCCAGCCCTTCGAGAACTGGTCGCGCGGCGGTGCGCAGATGACCGGTTCGGTCTTCTTCCACCTGGACCACTCGGCGCCGGTGGCCGCGATGCGCGAACAGCTGCGGGACATCCTGGGCGACTGTGCCGCGTGGGACGGCCGGGACTGGTCGCTGGCCGTCACGGACACGACGCCCTCCACGGTCGTGGTGCGCGCGGTGGTCACGGCCAAGGACGCGGACGACATCTGGACGGTGCGCTGCGCGGTCCGGGAGCAGCTGATCGGCTGGCTGCGCGATCACCACCCGTACGCGCTGCCGCGCATCGCGACGGGGCCCGCTGCGCAGCCGCCCAGCGACGACCGGGCCCTCCCGCCCCACCCGCGCGCGAAGCCGGCGGGCCGGGCCAGGGCGCCGCGCACGGGCCGCGGCTGACCGGCCCGCCGGGTGCGGGGTCAGCGCAGGCTGCGTACGTCCAGCTGTCGCAGCACCCGGTCGACGATCTCGGGGTCGGCGCCCGCCTCGCTGCGCGCGGCGAGCACCGCGTGGCGGGCGGCCGACATCATCTCGCGCTGGATGCGGCTGATCGCCTTGAACCGCTCGGTGCGCTTCGCGTACGCCTCGCGCCGCTCGTCGTCGACCATGTCGGGGCTGATCCTGGCCCCCACGTCGTAGGCCATCCGCTGGAGGCGCTCCATGACGTCCTCGGGGAACTCCTCGACCTCCTGGATCTCCTTGAGCCGCTGTTTGGCGGCCTTCGCGGCCCTGACAGCGAGGTCCTTCTCCAGCGCCTCCTCGGCGTCGGTGTCCGCCTTGACCCGCAGCTTGCGCACCAGCCAGGGCAGCGTCAGCCCCTGGAAGACCAGGGTGACCATGATCACGGCGAAGGCGATGAAGACGATCTCGTCGCGGCCCGGGAAGGGTTTTCCGTCGTCCGTCTTCAGCGGAATGGCAAGGGCCAGCGCGACGGACGCCACCCCGCGCATCCCGGCCCACCACATGACGACGGTCTCCCGCCAGCCGGTGGGGATCTCCTCGCTGACGTCGCGGCGGGTGTGCAGCCGCTTGGCCAGCCAGGTCGCCGGCAGCAGATAGAGCAGCCGGACGCCGACGACGACCACGACGACGGCCAGCGCCCAGCCGGCCATCTCCAGTTCGCGCCCGTCGGCGGTGCCGAAGACGTTGTGCAGTTCGAGGCCGATCAGTCCGAAGGCCACACCGGTGACGAGGGTGTCGACGATCTCCCAGAAGGTGCGGCCGGTGAGCCGGCCGAGCACGTCGTCGGCGTCGGCGGTGTGCTCGGCGAGGAAGAGGGCGGTGGTCAGGACGGCGAGCACGCCGGAGCCCATCAGCTCCTCGGCGAGTACGTAGCTGACGAACGGCACCAGCAGGGTGAGCCCGACCTGGAGGGTGGCGTCACCGAGCAGGCCCATGAGTTTGATGGTGAGCCAGCCGAGCGCGAGGCCCACGGCCACCGCGACGACGGCGGAGAGGATCAGGAGTCCGAACGCCTCCGGGAGCGAGAAGGTGCCGCTCACCGCGGCGGCGATCGCCACGTGGTAGAGCACGATCGCGGTCACGTCGTTGAACAGGCCCTCGCCCTCCAGGATGGAGACGAGCCTGCGGGGCAGCCCGACCGAACCCGCGACGGCGGTCGCCGCGACCGGGTCGGGGGGTGCGACGAGCGCGCCCAGCGCGACGGCGGCGGCGATGGGCAGACCGGGGACGATCGCGTTGGCGACCGCGGCCACGGCCGCCGTCGTCAGGAAGACGAGCGCCACGGCCAGCAGGAAGATCGGCCGCTTGTTGGCGGCGAACTGCCGCCAGGACGTGCGTTGCACGGAGGCGTAGAGCAGCGGCGGGAGCAGCGCGGGAAGAATGATCTCCGGCGGGATGTCCACATTCGGTACGAAGCTGAGGAAGGCCATCCCGACGCCCGCGAGCGTCATCAGTACCGGCGCGGGGAGCCCCAGCTTGTCCCCGAGTGGCACAGTGACCACCGCTCCGAGCAACAGCAGGAGCAACAGGGCCATTTGGTCCACGAGGTGCCTTCCGGAGCGCGGCGAGCCGGCCTCGGTGATCGGCCGATACGGAGCTCCAGCCTGCCATGCAGGGGCCGCAATCCCGACAACACCCCCTCCGCCGCAACGGCGGTGACCACCCCGCGGGCACCTACGAGGGCGTGTCCAGCGCGCGGCGCATCGCCCGGTGCGGGATGCCCGCGTCGGGGAACTCGGGGCCGTAGGCCTCGTAGCCGAGCCGTTCGTAGAAGCCGAGCGCGTGCGTCTGGGCGTGCAGGTCGACGGCGGCCAGGCCGAGGTCACGGCCCGCGTCCTCGATGGCCCGCACCAGCGCCGCGCCGACCCCGAGGCCGCGCGCCTGCCGGGTCACCGCGAGCCGGCCCAGCGAGCCGACCCCGAGGTCACCGCCGGTCTTCGCCTCCGTGCCGGGGCCGTGCAGCAGCCGTCCGGTACCGAGCGCCGTACCGTCCGCCGCGACGGCGATGACATGCACCGCGTCCGCGTCGTAGGCGTCGTACTCGATCTCCTCGGGCACGTTCTGCTCACCGACGAAGACGTCCTTGCGCACCTGGAAGCAGGCGGCGCGGTCCTCATCGCCGGTGACGGTGCGGGTGGTGTACGAGTCAGGTGTGCCGGTCATTCGCTCTCCGCCGCGATCCGGTCGAGGGCCTGCTGGAGGTCGTCGGGGTAGGTGCTGGAGAACTCCACCCAGCGGCCGTCGGAGGGGTGCTCGAAGCCGAGCCGGACGGCGTGCAGCCACTGCCGGGTCAGGCCGAGCCGCTTGGCCATCGTCGGGTCGGCACCGTAGGTCAGGTCGCCGACGCAGGGGTGGCGGTGGGCGGACATGTGCACCCGGATCTGGTGCGTACGGCCGGTCTCCAGCTTGATGTCCAGGAGGCTGGCGGCGCGGTACGCCTCGATGAGGTCGTAGTGCGTGACCGACGGCTTGCCCTCGGCGACGACCGCCCACTTGTAGTCGTGGGTGGGGTGGCGGCCGATGGGGGCGTCGATGGTGCCGCTCATCGGGTCCGGGTGCCCCTGGACCAGCGCGTGGTACTTCTTCTCGACGATCCGGTCCCGGAACTGGGCCTTCAGCAGGGTGTAGGCGCGCTCGGACTTGGCGACGACCATCAGCCCCGAGGTGCCGACGTCGAGCCGGTGCACGATGCCCTGGCGCTCGGCGGCGCCCGAGGTGGAGATCCGGTACCCGGCTGCCGCGAGGCCGCCGATGACGGTGGTGCCGGTCCAGCCGGGGCTCGGGTGAGCGGCGACGCCGACCGGTTTCATGATCACGACGATGTCGTCGTCGTCGTGGACGATCTCCATGCCCTCGACGGGCTCGGCGACGATCTGGACGGGCGCGGGAGCCTGCGGCATCTCCACTTCCAGCCAGGCGCCGCCCCGCACCCGTTCGGACTTCCCGACAACCGAACCGTCCACCTGCACCTTCCCGGCGGCGGCCAGCTCAGCGGCCTTGGTGCGGGAGAAACCGAACATGCGGGAAATGGCGGCGTCCACACGCTCGCCTTCCAGGCCATCGGGTACGGGCAGGGTTCGGATCTCGGGATGCGTACTCACCTGTCGAGTATGCCTTGCCGTCCCTAGTCCTTGTGCACGGTGCCGTCGGGGTCCAGACCCTTGAAGGAGAGGATCACGATCAGGATGCCGCCGCAGACGATCGCGGAGTCGGCCAGGTTGAAGACGGCGAAGTGGGCGGGGGCGATGAAGTCCACCACCGCGCCCTCGAAGACGCCCGGCGCCCGGAAGACGCGGTCGGTGAGGTTGCCCAGCGCACCGCCGAGCAGCAGCCCCAGCGCGATGGCCCACGGCAGGCTGTAGAGCTTGCGCGCCAGCCGGGCGATCACCACGATGACGGTCGCCGCGATGATGGTGAAGATGATCGTGAAGGCCTCGCCCAGGCCGAACGCGGCCCCCGCGTTACGGATCGCGTCGAGCCTGAGCCAGTCGCCGAAGATCTCGATCGGCTCCTGGTGCTCCAGCTTCGCCACCACGAGCATCTTGCTGCCCAGGTCGAGCAGGTACGCGAGCACGGCGACGCAGAAGAGCAGGATGATCCGGCGCCGGCGCCTGGCCGGCGACCGGTCGACCGCCGCCTCCCCGTCCTGGTCGACGGTGTCCGCGACCTGCTGGTCCGGGTCGCCGGCCCCGTCGCTCCGCCCCGGCTCGGCTCCGTCGTGTCCCTCAGCCTCAGGGATGTCCGGCGTACCGATGATGCGCTCCGCCTCTGCCACGTGAGTCCCTCAACCTAGTTCCCGACTGAGGACGAGGGTACGACACACCGGTGGCGATCAGCCGCGTCGCTCCTGCTTCTGTTTGTCCTCGACGCAGAGGGTGGCCCGGGGGAAGGCCTGCATCCGCGCCTTGCCGATCGGATTGCCGCAGATCTCGCAGAGTCCGTACGTCCCCGCTTCGAGGCGGGCGAGCGCCCGCTCGGTCTGTTCCAGCGTCTCCTGGGCGTGCGCGGCGAGCGACATCTCGTGTTCGCGGGTGATGTTCTTGGTGCCGGTGTCCGCCTCGTCGTCACCCGCCCCGTCCCCGGAGTCCCGCATCAGACCGGCCAGTGCCGCGCCCGAGGTCTCCAGCTCATTGCGCAGCCGGGTGATCTCGCCGGTCAGCTCGGACCGCGCGGCCTCGACCTCCTCCGGCGTCCAGGGATCCTCGCCCGGACGTACGGCCAGCTCCCCGGGCGTGGTCGCGACGGCGCGGGCCGGGGGCACGGGTGCCGCGCTCCGGCCGGCCGGCCGGGTCCTGGCCGCGCTCTTCTTGGCTACCACCGTGTGGTCTCCCGTCTGCTCGGCGGCCTCGGCCGCCCCCGTGGCCGCCGTGGCGGCCTTCTTCGAAGCCTTCTCGGCCGTGGACTTCCCGGCTGCGGTCTTCTTCGGGGCGGCCTTCCTGGCCGCCGCCTTACTGGTCGCCGTTTTCTTGGTCGCCGCCTTCTCGGCAGCCTTCCTCGTCGTCTTCTCCTCGGCCGCCGTGCCCGTGGATTGCGCTGACGCCGTCTTCTTTGCGGCGGTCTTCTTCGCCACCATGGCCGCGGCCCCTTCACACATTGTGATCTTGCTCGCGAGTCGTGCTGGGACGATAAGTCGACCCCAGCCGCGCGGCAACGGGGCACGCCGCCGAATCGCCCCTCCCCGTGTCCGGATCACAGTGCGCCTGAAACCGTTGTGCCCAGCTCCCCGCCGGGTAATCCGCCTTCCGCTCCCCCGCACGGCCGCGCCGGGACTCCGTACGCCGCGTCTGGCCATTCGGGTCAGGCCGGGCCCGCCCCCAAACCGGTCGGCCGACGCGGCCCCGGGCCCGTACACTGGGCCCAGCGAGAGGCATGGATGGGACGAGTAGCGTCGTACGCAGCCAGGAGCGACCCGGGGACGGTGGAAGCCCGGGGGCGAGCGCGTCGTGAAGATCACCCGGAGCTGCCGGAAGAAAGCCTTGGACAGTGGGGTCCGCCCACGGACGCAAGGCGAGTAGAGCCGGCATCGCACCCCAATGAGGGGGCCACGGGCACACACCCGGGGCCAAGGAGGGTGGTACCGCGGGAGCCGAGAGGTTCTCGTCCCTCCGACGGAAGTGGAACACGTCCGCCGGAGGAAGCCCGCACATGACATCGCCGCTGTACCGCCAGGTACCCGCCCAGGTCGACCTGCCCGCGCTGGAGCACGCAGTGCTCGACTTCTGGCGCGAGAACAAGGTGTTCGCCAAGACCCTCGAACAGTCCGACGGCCGCCCGGAGTGGGTCTTCTACGAGGGCCCGCCGACCGCCAACGGCATGCCCGGCGCCCACCACATCGAGGCCCGCGTCTTCAAGGACGTCTTCCCGCGCTTCCGCACCATGCAGGGCTACCACGTCGGCCGCAAGGCCGGCTGGGACTGTCACGGTCTGCCGGTCGAGCTCGCGGTCGAGAAGGAGCTGGGCTTCAACGGCAAGAAGGACATCGAGGCGTACGGCATCGCCGAGTTCAACGCCAAGTGCCGGGAGTCGGTGACCCGGCACACCGACGCCTTCGCCGACCTCACGACCCGGATGGGCTACTGGGTCGACCTCGACGACGCGTACCGCACGATGGACCCCGAGTACGTCGAGTCCGTGTGGTGGTCGCTGAAGGAGATCTTCAACAAGGACCTGCTGGTCCAGGACCACCGCGTCGCCCCCTGGTGCCCGCGCTGCGGCACCGGCCTCTCGGACCACGAGCTGGCCCAGGGGTACGAGACGGTCGTCGACCCGTCGGTCTTCGTGCGCTTCCCGCTCACCTCCGGCCCGCTGGCCGGTGAGGCCGCGCTCCTGGTCTGGACGACGACCCCCTGGACCCTGGTGTCCAACACGGCCGTCGCCGCGCACCCCGAGGTCGAGTACGTCGTGGCGACGAACGGCGAGGAGAAGCTCGTCGTCGCCAGGCCGCTCGTCGAGAAGGCGCTGGGCGAGGGCTGGGAACTCACCGGGCAGTCGTTCACCGGCCGCGAGATGGAGCGCTGGACGTACGAGCGCCCGTTCGCGCTGGTGGACTTCCCCGCGCCCGCGCACTACGTCGTCAACGCCGAGTACGTGACGACCGAGGACGGTACGGGGCTGGTCCACCAGTCCCCCGCCTTCGGCGCCGACGACCTCCTGGTCTGCAGGGCCTACGGCCTGCCGGTGGTGAACCCGGTCCGTCCCGACGGCACCTTCGAGGAGGACGTCCCGCTGGTCGGCGGTGTCTTCTTCAAGAAGGCCGACGAGGCGCTCACCGAGGACCTCTCGGACCGCGGTCTGCTCTTCCGGCACGTCCCGTACGAGCACAGCTACCCGCACTGCTGGCGCTGCCACACCGCCCTGCTGTACTACGCGCAGCCGTCCTGGTACATCCGCACGACCGAGGTCAAGGACCGCCTCCTGGAGGAGAACCAGAAGACCAACTGGTTCCCCGACTCGGTCAAGAACGGCCGGTACGGCGACTGGCTGAACAACAACATCGACTGGGCGCTGTCCCGTAACCGCTACTGGGGAACCCCGCTGCCGATCTGGCGCTGCGAGGACGACCACCTCACCTGCGTCGGCTCGCGCGCCGAGCTGAGCGAGCTCACCGGCACCGACCTCTCCGGGCTCGACCCGCACCGGCCGTTCATCGACGAGATCACGTTCACCTGCTCCCACGAGAGCTGCCAGCTGGAGGCCTACCGCGTCCCGGAGGTCATCGACGCCTGGTACGACTCGGGTTCGATGCCGTTCGCGCAGTGGGGCTACCCGCACAAGAACAAGGAGATCTTCGAGAGCCGCTACCCGGCGCAGTTCATCTCGGAGGCGATCGACCAGACACGCGGCTGGTTCTACACGCTGATGGCGATCGGCACGCTCGTCTTCGACAAGTCCAGTTACGAGAACGTCGTGTGCCTCGGCCACATCCTCGCCGAGGACGGCCGGAAGATGTCCAAGCACCTGGGCAACACCCTCGAACCGATCCCGCTCATGGACCAGCACGGCGCCGACGCGGTCCGCTGGTTCATGGCGGCGGGCGGCTCCCCGTGGGCGGCACGCCGCGTCGGCCACGGCACGATCCAGGAGGTCGTCCGCAAGACGCTCCTCACGTACTGGAACACGGTGGCCTTCCAGGCCCTGTACGCCCGTACGTCGAACTGGGCGCCGTCGGCGGCCGATCCGGCCCCGGCCGACCGCACGGTCCTGGACCGCTGGCTGCTCAGCGAGCTGAACGCGCTGGTCGACCAGGTCACCCAGGCGCTGGAGGGCTACGACACCCAGCGCGCCGGCAAGCTCCTCTCGGCGTTCGTCGACGATCTGTCCAACTGGTACGTACGCCGCTCCCGTCGCCGCTTCTGGCAGGGCGACAAGGCGGCGCTGCGCACCCTGCACGAGGTGATCGAGACGGTCACCCGGCTGCTGGCCCCGCTGACCCCGTTCATCACCGAGCGGGTCTGGCAGGACCTGATCGTGCCGGTCGTCACGGACGTGCCCGAGTCGGTTCACCTGTCGTCCTGGCCGAAGGCCGACCTGTCGGCGGTCGACCCGGCCCTGTCCACGCAGATGGCGCTGGTCCGCCGGCTGGTCGAGCTGGGCCGGGCCACCCGTGCCGAGTCGGGCGTCAAGACCCGTCAGCCGCTGTCCCGGGCCCTGGTCGCGGTCTCGGGCTTCGAGAGCCTCTCCCCCGAGCTGCACGCCCAGATCACCGAGGAGCTGAACGTCTCCTCGGTGGCCGCGCTGTCCGAAGTGGGCGGTTCGCTGGTCGACACGACGGCGAAGGCGAACTTCCGGGCGCTGGGCAAGCGGTTCGGCAAGGGCGTCCAGGCGGTGGCCAAGGCCGTCGCGAACGCGGACGCGGCGGCTCTCTCCCTCGCCCTGCGCGAGGGCACGGCGTCGGTGGAGGTCGACGGCGAGACGGTCACCCTCTCCCCCGACGAGGTGATCATCACCGAGACCCCGCGCGAGGGCTGGTCGGTCGCGTCCGACTCGGGCGCCACGGTCGCACTGGACCTGGAGATCACTCCGGAGCTGCGGCGGGCGGGCCTGGCCCGTGACGCGATCCGCCTGATCCAGGAGGCCCGCAAGAACAGCGGCCTGGACGTGGCGGACCGCATCGCCGTCCGCTGGACGTCCACGTCGCCGGCGACGGCGGAGGCGCTGACCGAGCACGCGTCACTGATCGCGGACGAGGTCCTCGCCCTGGACTACGCGCAGGGCGAGGGGGAGGCGGCTTACGGCGAGCCGTTCGAGGACGAGGGGCTGTCCCTGACGTTCCGCCTCCGCAAAACGAGCTGACCCGCCCCCTGAAGGGCCCGGCCGGAACCCTCCGGCCGGGCCCTTCCCCTTTGCGCCCCTCCACACCCCTCCACAGCCCTCCCGGCCCCTTCCCGAACCCGGGGCCCGCCCCGCCAAGGCACCATCCAGCCCCCTCGGAGCACCACCCAGCCCCGCGAAGGCACCACCCACCCAGCCCCTCACGCGATTGAGGAACGGGGGTCCGGGGGGGGAGCCCCCGGGATGCGACGCAGACGGAGCCCCGAGAGGGCACACGCACCGGCCACGGCAAAGGGCCGGGCCCCGGGGAAACCCCGGGGCCCGGCCCTCAGCCTGCCGACGGCTACGCGCTCATCGCGCGCCTGCCGCTCAGTTGTCGTCCTCGTCGATCAGGAACCCGCGCATCGGCGAAGGCGCCTGCTGCATCGGCTGCGGCGCCTGCGGCCGCACCGGCGCCATCGGCTGGGTCATCGCCGGTGACATCTGCTGCTGGCCACCGTACGAGGGGCCACCGCCCATGGACGGGTTGCCGCCCATCTGCTGGTTGCCGTGACCGCCGTGGTTGCCGCCCATGGTGTGGCCCATGGCACCCGCACCGGCCGGAGCCAGCGAGGGCGACGGCGGCAGCGAAGCGGTCGCCGGGGTCCGCGGCGGGGCGAGCGAGTCGTCCGCCTGGGTCTCCAGCTGACGCAGCTGGCTCTCCAGGTAGGACTTCAGACGGGTCCGGTACTCGCGCTCGAAGCCACGCAGGTCCTCGACCTTGCGCTCCAGCGTCGCGCGGGCCGACTCCAGCGAGCCCATCGCCACGCGGTGCTTCTCCTGCGCGTCCCGCTCGAGCGCGTCCGCCTTGGCACGCGCGTCGCGCTCCAGGCCCTCGGCACGGCTGCGCGCCTCGCCGACGATCTTGTTGGCCTCGGAACGGGCCTCCGCGATCGCCTGGTCGGCGGTCTGCTGCGCCAGGGACAGCACACGGGCGGCGCTGTCGCCACCGGGACCCTGCTGCTGCATCTGCGGCGGCTGCTGCTGCTGCTGCATCTGCTGCATCTGCTGCTGCTGGGGGTTGTGACCGCCCATGGGGCCGCCCATCGGGCCGCCCATGGGACCGCCCTGCATCGGGCCGGGGCCGTGCGGGCCCTGCGGACCGGGGCCGTGCGGGCCCTGGGGGCCGTGACCGCTGGGACCGGCCGGCAGCTGAGGAGCTCCTCCGGGCAGCTGGGGCGGACCCATCTGCGGGGGCTGCTGCTGGACCGGCGGACCAGATATGGCGGCGGGCACCGGTGCGCCGGGCCGGTCCTGCTGCTCCGGCTTGCGCATACCTTGCTGCTGCTGGTTCTGCGCGGCGGCACGCGTGGCGGCGGCCAGCTTGGCGCGCAGGTCCTCGTTCTCACGGAGCAGGCGGGTCAGCTCCGATTCGACCTCGTCGAGGAAGGCGTCAACCTCGTCCTCGTCATAGCCTTCTCGGAGGCGGACCGTCGTGAACTGCTTGTTCCGCACGTCCTCGGGGGTCAGCGGCATCTCTTCTTCACCTCTACGTAGTCGTCGGCAGTCGGCAAGACCGTATCGCTCACAACCTGATCACGACGCTGATCAGGATGGAAACGATGATCATCAGAACGAAGAAGGACAGGTCGAGTGCCACGCCCCCGAGACGCAGCGGCGGGATGAATCGCCGCAGGAGCTTGAGCGGTGGATCGGTGACTGTGTAAGTGGTCTCGAGTACGACCACCATCGGCTTGCCCGGCTGCCATGAACGTGCGAACTGGAAGACGTAGTCCATGACCAGCCGGAAGATCAGCACGATGAGGAAACACATCAACGCGATGTAGACAACACTTTGTGCGACGCCCATCTCTCGCGCTTCCCTCTCCCCTGGCTCTCGTAGCTCCGGCCTCTCGGCCGGGTGGTTCCCGTGTCGTGTTCTCAGCTCTGGTTGAAGAATCCGCCCTCTGCGATGCGGGCCTTGTCCTCCGCCGTGACATCGACGTTAGCAGGCGACAACAGGAACACCTTCTGCGTCACTCGTTCAATGCTGCCATGGAGACCGAAGACAAGTCCCGCGGCAAAGTCGACAAGTCGCTTCGCGTCCGTGTCGTCCATCTCCGTGAGATTCATGATCACCGGGGTGCCCTCACGGAAGTGTTCCCCGATGGTACGGGCCTCGTTGTAGGTCCTGGGGTGCAACGTGGTGATGCGGTAGGGCTCCCGCTCGGACACAACCTTGGGCATGACCACCGGTGCGTTCTTCTCCAAGTTCGAGCGTTCAGGTGTGATGGATGCCACGGGGGCGATCCGGGCGGGTCGCTCCCGATCCGCCGGGATCTGGACCGGCTCCCGCTGCGCCGGAGGCTGCACCACTCGTACCGGTTCGTCCCGCTCCCGCTCCACCTGATGCGCGGGCTGGTGCCGGCGGCGGTCCCGCTCCGGCTCCGGCTCGGGTTCGAATTCGTCGTCGGGGTCGAACCCCGGGCCGTCGTACCCATCGTCCTCCACGAGGCCGAGGTAGACCGCCATCTTGCGCATCGCGCCGGCCATGCTCTGAGTCCTCCGCTCTGTGGTGGATCGGCATCTGTCACCAAGTGCCCGCGATCCACTGTGGCCTACCCGCCATGGGCGGTAATGACCATATTTTCTGCTGTGGTCCGACTTGCTTGGCGACGTTACCCGAGCCCGGGTCGGACTCCGAGTACCGCAGTACCGACGCGCACATGTGTCGCTCCGGCCGCGACCGCGTCCTCGAGGTCCGCACTCATCCCCGCAGAGACCATGTTCGCAGCCGGATGGTTCCCGCGCAGCCGGGATGAGATTTCCATCAGCCGGTCGAACGCCGCCCGTTGCCTTCCGGCGAACGGTCCGGCGAGCGGAGCGACGGTCATCAGACCGGCCGGAGTCAGTCCGGGGGCCGATTCGACCGCCGCGGCCAACTCCTCGACCCCGTCCGGTGCGACGCCGCCGCGCTCCCCCCGTTCACCGCTCTCCGCGTCGAGCGCGACCTGGATGAGACATCCGAGCTCACGCCCCTCGCGGCTCGCCGCCGCCGAGAGTGCGGTCACCAGCTTGACACGGTCCACCGACTGCACGACATCGGCATAACTCACCACAGAGCGAACCTTATTCGTCTGCAGTTGACCGACAAAGTGCCAGGTAAGGGACAGATCAGCACATGTGGCGGCTTTGGGTGCCGCGTCCTGGTCGCGATTCTCCGCGACTTGACGGACGCCGAGTTCGTGCAGGATCCGCACATCGCTCGCGGGGTAGGTCTTGGTGACCACGATGAGGGTCACTTCTTCCCGCTTGCGACCGGCGGAAGCGCAGGCGGAAGCAATGCGTTCCTCCACCTGTGCGAGATTCGCGGCGAGTTGATGCTTACGGTCCGTCATGCCCTATCAGTCCAACCAGACATATCCGGCGAGCCGCCCCGTGGTGCGGTCGCGTCGGTACGAGAAGTGGTCGCCCGATTCGAGGGTGCAGACGGGCGACATGTGCCGGTCTGTGACCCCGAGGGCATCGAGCTGGGCGTGGACTCCGGCGGTGACATCCACCGCCGGGGTCCCCCAGCTGGTCTCGGACCAGGAGGCGGGGACGCTCGCGGCGACCTCGTCCCGCATCCGGGCCGGGACCTCGTAACACCGTCCGCAGACGGCCGGCCCGGTCCGGGCGATGATCCGGGAGGTGTCCGCGCCGAGCCGGATCATGGCCTCGACGGCGGCCGGCACGACTCCGGCGACCAGACCCGGACGGCCCGCATGTGCGGCTGCGACGATTCCGGCGACCGGATCGGCGAGCAGTACAGGGGTGCAGTCCGCGGTGAGGACGGCGAGCGGGAGTCCGCGCCGCGCGGTCACCAGCGCGTCCACGGCGGGAATCGCCGGGTCTTCGCCCCAGGGGCCTTCGACCACGGCGACGTCCCGGCCGTGGACCTGGTTCATCCAGACGACCTGCGCCGGATCGAGTCCACAGCCGCGGGCGGCGCGCTCACGGTTGGCGAGAACGGCGGCGGGGTCGTCACCGACCGCGCCGCCGAGGTTGAGCTCCGCATACGGGGCGGCGCTCACCCCTCCCCACCTGTCGGTGAAGGAGAAGTGGGCGCCGCCCCCGGAAGAAACCGAATCCGTTGAACTCACTGCGTGTTGCGGACCTATCACTTCAAGAAGTCCGGAACATCCAGCTCTTCGGCCTGGGAGTCCTGGTAGGGACGGGCCGGCGGGACGTGCGGCGGAGCGACCGGCGGGAGGTGGCTCTCGTTGGCCGCCGGCACCGGCTCGGCCTGGGCCGGGGTCTCCTCACGCGGGGGAACCGAACCGAGTCCGCTCGTCTGGCGCACGGGCTCGGTGGTCCGGACCGGCGTGGCCGGCTCCTCGCGCTTGGCGGAGTTCGCGCCCAGGACGTTCTCGCGACGGGTCGGCGGCTGTCCGCCGTCGAAGCCCGCGGCGATCACGGTGACCCGCACCTCGTCGCCCAGCGCGTCGTCGATGACCGCGCCGAAGATGATGTTCGCCTCGGGGTGCGCCGCCTCACTGACCAGTTGGGCGGCCTCGTTGATCTCGAAGAGACCGAGGTCGCTGCCGCCGGAGATGGAGAGCAGGACACCGCGGGCGCCGTCGATGGACGCCTCCAGGAGGGGCGAGGAGATCGCCATCTCCGCGGCGGCCACCGCGCGGTCGTCGCCGCGCGCCGAGCCGATACCCATGAGCGCCGATCCGGCCTCGGACATGACCGACTTGACGTCGGCGAAGTCGAGGTTGATCAGACCCGGGGTGGTGATGAGGTCGGTGATGCCCTGGACACCCGAGAGCAGCACCTGGTCGGCCGACTTGAACGCGTCGAGCACGCTGACCTGGCGGTCCGAGATGGACAGCAGTCGGTCGTTGGGAATGACGATGAGGGTGTCGACCTCTTCGCGGAGTTCGGCGATGCCGTCCTCCGCCTGGTTCGCGCGACGCCTGCCCTCGAAGGTGAACGGGCGGGTGACCACGCCGATCGTCAGGGCGCCGAGCGAGCGCGCGATGTTGGCGACGACGGGTGCGCCACCGGTGCCGGTGCCGCCGCCTTCGCCTGCGGTGACGAAGACCATGTCGGCCCCCTTGAGGACCTCCTCGATCTCCTCACGGTGGTCCTCTGCCGCCTTGCGACCGACGGCCGGGTTCGCCCCGGCGCCGAGGCCACGGGTGAGTTCACGGCCGACGTCGAGCTTGACGTCGGCGTCGCTCATCAACAGGGCTTGCGCATCAGTGTTGATCGCGATGAACTCGACGCCCTTGAGACCGACCTCGATCATTCGGTTGATGGCATTGACACCACCGCCGCCGACACCGATGACCTTGATGACTGCGAGGTAGTTCTGCGGTGCTGCCACGTCGAAGGCCTCTCGCCTCGAGTTACGTGTCGTCGCTTGGCGGTAGTCCCGCCGCGACGACGGATGCCGATTGGGACGGTCCGAACGCCGACCCAAACCCTAACGTTGAAGTTTAGGGTTACCAGTGTGTCTGCTTCATGGACTCTTCCGAACAGGACACTAAGTCGACAAGTGGCGCACGTTCAACGAACACGCCGAACCTCCCGTTTTTCTTTTCACCCTATGTGATCACCCGTAGCGCTGACCAACCAGGGTGCTGGCCAGGCCGAATGTGCGTCAACTACGCGACACCGCAGGAGCGGTGGGTGCACTCACGTCGAAGTGTCCCGCTTTGGGAGCGGCTTTCATGAGGGCGGTGAGGACTTTCGCCTTCACCGCACCTTCTTCACCACTCCCCCAGATCACCTCACGGTCCCCGGTGAGTTCCAGCGAGACCGAATCGTACGAGGTGACCCGCACGACCCGGGTGTCCCTGGAGATGGTTCCCGGAAGATCACCCGCGACGCGAACTGCTTCCCGCACCAGCCGGTCACCGCCGAAACGACGCAGACTCGCTGACTGATCAGCCGTCAATTCCAGCAGAGGTACGCGTCCGGGCGCCTTGTCCACCGTGGCGAAGCGCACGCCTTTGGCATCCACTTCAATGAACTTTGCGCCCTTTTTCACCAAAAGGACCGGCTTCCGTTCGGTCACCTTAAGTCCGATGCCGTGCGGCCATGACCGTACGACATCCACCGAATCGATACGAGGCAACTTCTGGCGCAACCGGCCGGCGATGGCGTCCGTGTCCACGGAAATCAGCGGGGAGCCCATCGGCACCCCGGCCGCGGCCTCCACCTCGGCCGGTGACAGTACGTCGACACCGGTGATCCGGACCTTCTCGGTGCGGAGCCAGGAAGAGCCGTAGAGGGCCCAGACGGCTCCGGAGCCGAGCACCAGCACGGCCGCGACGATCACGACCAGCAGTCTGCGCCGGGACATCCGGCGCCCGCCGGCGTCCGGGCGCGGCGGGCGGTCCGGCTTCTCCTCCTGCTGCCCTGCACCGCGCTGGGCGGTCGTCGGTCCGGCCACGCTCGCTCCTTACGCCGGGTCCGGGGGCGCCGCCCCCGGACCCGTCCGCCTCACGCGCCTCGGCGTGCGGCAATCGCCTCGTACACCATGCCGACCAGCAGGTCGTCGGCGTCCCGGCGGCCGAACTCGGCGGCCGCGCGGGACATTTCGTACAGTCGGTGCGGATCCGACAGGACCGGAAGGACGTTGCCCTGGACCCACTCGGGGGTGAGCGCCGCGTCGTCCACCAGCAGACCGCCGCCGGCGTTGACCACCGGCTGGGCGTTGAGCCGCTGTTCGCCGTTGCCGATGGGCAACGGGACGTAGGCGGCGGGAAGCCCGACGGCGGAGAGTTCGGCGACGGTCATCGCGCCCGCGCGGCAGAGCATCATGTCGGCCGCGGCGTACGCGAGGTCCATCCGGTCCACGTACGGTACCGGGATGTAGGGCGGCATCCCGGGCATGTTGTCCACGCGCGGCATTTCGTTCTTCGGGCCGACCACGTGCAGGATCTGGATGCCGGAGCGCTGCAGCAGCGGAGCGACCCGCTGGACCACCTCGTTGAGGTGGCGGGCGCCCTGCGAGCCGCCGGAGACCAGCAGCGTCGGCAGGTTGGGGTCGAGGCCGAAGGCGTTGCGCGCCTCGGGACGGACCCGGGCCCGGTCCAGGGTGGCGATCGTGCGGCGCAGCGGGATGCCGATGTAGCGGGCACCGCGGAGCTTGCTGTCGGGGGTGGAGACGGCGACCCCGTGCGCGTACCGCGAACCGATCTTGTTGGCCAGGCCCGGCCTCGCGTTGGCCTCGTGGACCACGATCGGCACCCCGGCTCGCTTGGCGGCGAGGTAGCCGGGGAGCGCGACGTAACCGCCGAAGCCGACCACGCAGTCGGCCTTGGTGCGTTCCAGGATCTGCTCGGCGGCCTTGATGGTGCCGCGCAGCCTTCCCGGGACGGTGATGAGTTCGGGGGTGGGCTTGCGCGGCAGCGGCACGGCCGGGATCAGGGCGAGTTCGTACCCCCGCTCGGGTACGAGTCTTGTCTCGAGTCCGCGCTCCGTGCCGAGAGCGGTGATTCCCACGCTCGGGTCCTGCCTGCGCAGGGCGTCCGCGAGGGCAAGCGCGGGCTCGATGTGGCCGGCGGTCCCCCCACCGGCGAGTACGACATGCACCGAAATTCACCGCTCTCCGGACGGACGCTTCTTGATGCGCCGTCTCATCGTCTTCCATCTCACCCCGGGCCTCCGCATGGCCAGGGCCGCCTTCGCGGCGGGATCCTCCCGCGCGAACGCGATGAGCAGCCCGACTGCGAACATGGTCGGCAGCAGGGCCGACCCTCCGTAGGAGAACAGCGGGAGCGGGACGCCGGCGATCGGAAGCAGACCGAGCACCGCACCGATGTTGATCACGGCCTGAGCCGTGATCCAGGTGGTCACACCTCCCGCGGCATACCTCACGAAGGGGTCCTCCGTGCGTCCGGCCACGCGGATACCCGCATAGCCTAGAGCCGCGAAGAGGGCGAGTACCGACAGCGTCCCCGCCAACCCCAGTTCCTCCCCGGTGATGGCGAAGATGAAGTCCGTGTGCGGCTCGGGGAGTTGACCCCATTTTTCCACGCTCGCACCGAGTCCGGATCCGAACCAGCCGCCGGACGCAAGGGCGTAGATACCGTGTACGGCCTGCCAGCACGAACCACCCGGTCCGGGTTCGCTCGCGCCCATGCAGTCGAGCCTGGACATCCGGTTCGGACTGGTCTTGATCAGCACGAAGCCGATCAGCCCGGCGGTGGCGAGCACTCCGGCGAACAGCCGGGTGGGTGCCCCTGCCAGCCAGAGCAGCCCGAAGAGGATGGCCGTGAGAATGATCGCAGTGCCCATGTCACCGCCGAGCATGATCAGCCCGAGCAGCATGAAGGCGACCGGGACGAGCGGCACGAGCATGTGCTTCCACTGGGTCAGCAGTCGCTTGTCCTGTTTGCGGGCCAGCAGATCGGCCCCCCACAGGACGAGGGCGAGCTTGCCGAACTCGCTGGGCTGGAGCTGGAAGGGGCCGCCCAGGTAGAGCCAGTTCCGGTTGCCGTTGACCGACATCCCTATCCCCGGCACCTGGACCAGCACCATCAGGAAGACGGCGCCCATCAACAGCGGGTAGGACAGGGCCCGGTGCAGTTTGACCGGCATCCGGGCGGCGACGGCCATCAGCCCGGCCCCTATGACGGCGGCCAGGAACTGCTTGCGGAAGAAGTAGGTGCCCGGCTTGTCGAGTTCCAGCGCCTTGATCATCGAGGCGGAGTAGACCATCACGAGACCGAGCACGGTGATGAGCAGCCCGGCACCCAGGATCAGGTAGTACGCGGTCAGCGGGCGGTCCCAGGCCCGGCGTGCCTGCTCGTAGAGGCGCCGCACCCCACCGCCGCGAGGGGTGCGGGGGCTGCCCGTGGTCCTGGAGCGGGCCGCCGGGGGCCGCCGGGAGCCCGCTGCGGAGCTGACGCGCAGGGCGGGGCCCGATCGCAGGGGGCCGCCTCCCGCGGCCGCGAGAAGGGGTGGGCGGAGCGTCCGGCTGATCGCCGGGGTCGCCCGTGAGCGGCCCCTGCCGGGTGCGGCAGAGCTCTCTTCGGCCGGCATGGTCCCTGTCCCCTCCACTGCTCGTGCCCGGGGCCTCGGTGCCGAGGGCACGGGCCCCCGGCACAGCCGTACGTGCCCGGTTGCCCCGGGACGGTACGGCGTGGGGGCCGGGCCCGTCAGGCGCTCTCGGCGGCGAGTGCGCGGACGGCGTCCGCGAAGGCCTCGCCCCGCTTGTTGTAGTTGACGAACATGTCCATCGAGGCGCAGGCCGGGGCCATCAGTACGGTGTCTCCCGGCCTGGCGAGCCGTGCCGCCTCGCGGACCGCCTCGGACATCGCCCCAGTGTCGGTCCGGTCGAGGTCGACCACCGGGACCTCGGGCGCGTGTCGCGTGAGGGCTTCGTGGATCAGGGCCCGGTCCGCGCCCATCAGTACGACACCCCGCAGGCGCTTCGCGCACCCGGTCACCAGCTCGTCGAAGGTGGCGCCCTTGGCCAGGCCCCCGGCGATCCAGACGATCGGCTCGTAGGAGGCCAGGGAGGCCTCGGCGGCGTGGGTGTTGGTGGCCTTGGAGTCGTCGATGTAGGCGACTTCGTCGATGTCCGCGACGTGCTCGATGCGGTGGGGGTCCGGGCGGAAGGCCCGCAGCCCGTCCCGCACGGCGGCGGGCTCGACGCCGAAGGCGCGGGCCAGCGCGGCGGCCGCCAGCGCGTTGGCGATGTTGTGCGGCGCGGGCGGGTTGACGTCCGCGACCTCGGCGAGTTCCTGGGCCTGCTTCTGCCGGTTCGTCACGAAGGCGCGGTCGACGAGGATTCCGTCGACGACGCCGAGCTGCGAGGGCCCGGGAGTGGAGAGGGTGAAGCCGATCGCCCGGCAGCCCTCCTCGACGTCCGCCGCACGCACCAGGTCCTCGGTGGCACCGTCCGCGGCGTTGTAGACGCAGGCGACGGTGTTGCCCTCGTAGATCCGGCCCTTGTCGGCGACGTACGCCTCCATGGAGCCGTGCCAGTCGAGGTGGTCGGGGGCCAGGTTGAGTACGGCGGCGGAGTGGGCCCGCAGCGAGGGCGACCAGTGCAGCTGGTAGCTGGAGAGCTCGACGGCGAGGACGTCGTACTCCTGGTCGCCGAGGACCGCGTCCAGCAGGGAGACGCCGATGTTGCCGACGGCGGCGGTGCGCAGTCCGGCCGCCTCCAGGATCGAGGCGAGCATCCGTACGGTCGTGGTCTTGCCGTTGGTGCCGGTGACCGCGAGCCAGGGGGCCGGCTCCCTGCCGTCCCGTCCGCGCAGCCGCCAGGCGAGTTCGACGTCACCCCAGATGGGGACGCCCGCCTCGGCGGCCGCGGCGAACAGTGGCTTGCCGGGCTGCCAGCCCGGGGTGGTGACGATGAGCTCGGTGGAATCCGGCAGGGTGGCCCCGTCGCCGAGGCGCACGGTGATGCCCTGCGCCTCCAGCTCCGCGGCCTGGGCGCGGGAGCGCTCGTCGTCGCCGTCGTTGACGACGGTGACGACGGCGCCGAGACCGTGCAGCACCCGGGCCGCCGGGATCCCGGAGACCCCGAGTCCGGCGACCGTGACGTGCTTGCCCTGCCAGTCCACGTTGCTCACTTCTTGGCTGCCCATCCTGCGTAGAAGAGGCCGAGACCGACGATCACGCACATGCCCTGGATGATCCAGAAGCGGACCACGACAAGGACTTCGGACCACCCCTTGAGTTCGAAGTGGTGCTGGAGCGGCGCCATCCGGAACACCCGCTTGCCGGTCATCTTGAACGAGCCGACCTGGATGACGACGGACATCGTGATCATCACGAAGAGGCCGCCGAGCACCGCCATCAGGAACTCGGTGCGGGAGCAGATCGCCAGGCCGGCGAGGGCTCCGCCGAGGGCCAGCGAACCGGTGTCGCCCATGAAGATCTTGGCGGGCGAGGTGTTCCACCACAGGAAGCCGAAGCAGGAGCCCATCAGCGCGGAGGCCACGACCGCGAGGTCGAGTGGATCTCGTACCTCGAAACAGGCGCTCGGGTTGGTGAGGGTGGCCGCGTTGGCGCAGGACTCCTGGAACTGCCAGAGGCCGATGAAGGTGTACGCGCCGAAGACCATCACCGAAGCACCGGTGGCGAGGCCGTCCAGACCGTCCGTCAGGTTCACGCCGTTGGACATGGCGAGAATCATGAAGAGCGCCCAGACCACGAACAGCACCGGGCCGATCGACCAGCCGAAGTCCTCGACGAACGAGAGCTTGGTGGAGGCGGGGGTGTTGCCGCGGGCGTCGGCGAACTGGAGCGAGAGCACCGCGAAGGCGATGCCCACGATCAGCTGGCCTGCCATCTTCGCCTTGGCGCGCAGGCCCAGTGAGCGCTGCTTGACGATCTTGATGTAGTCGTCGAGGAACCCGACGAGTCCCATCCCCGCCATCAGGAAGAGGACCAGCACGCCGGAGAAGCGCATGTCCTCGCCGGTGATGACCTTCGCCAGGACGTACGCGATGATCGTCGCCAGGATGAAGGCGATGCCGCCCATGGTGGGCGTGCCCTTCTTCGATCCGTGGCTGCGCGGGCCGTCGTCCCGGATGAACTGCCCGTATCCCTTGCGGGCCAGCAGCTTGATCAGCAGCGGGGTTCCGACCAGGGTCAGGAAGAGCCCGATGGCCCCCGCGAAGAGGATCTGCCTCATCGGCCGGCGACCTCGCCCTCGGTCGCGTTCTCCAGCAGTGCCGTAACGACCTGCTCCAGGCCGACCGACCGGGACGCCTTCACCAGCACGACGTCTCCCGGGCGCAGTTCACTGCGCAACAGGTCGACGGCAGCCTGTGCGTCGGACACATGCACCGACTCCTCACCCCACGAACCCTCGTTGTATGCGCCCAGTTGCAGCCAGGAGGCTTCTCTGCCCCCGACCGCGACGAGCTTGCTGACGTTGAGCCGGACGGCGAGCCGTCCGACCGCGTCGTGCTCGGTGAGCGAGGCGTCGCCGAGCTCGGCCATCTGGCCGAGCACCGCCCACGTACGACGCCCCTTCCCCATGGCGGCCAGCGCGCGCAGCGCGGCCTTCATGGATTCGGGGTTGGCGTTGTAGGCGTCATTGACGAACGTCACGCCGTCCGGACGCTCGGTGACCTCCATGCGCCAGCGGGAGAGGGTGCCCGCCTCGGAGAGCGCCTCGGCGATCTCGTCTGCGGACAGGCCCAACTCATGGGCGACGGCGGCCGCGGCGAGCGCGTTCGACACGTGGTGCTCACCGTACAGGCGCATGGTCACATCGCTGCACCCGGTGGGTGTGTGGAGGCGGAACGCGGGGCGTCCGTCCTCGGTCAGCCGGACGTTCTCTCCCCGTACGTCCGCATCCGCGGCTTCGCCGAAGAGCAGCACCCGGGCCTTGGTGCGGGACGTCATGGCGCGCACGAGCGGATCGTCGGCGTTGAGTACGGCGAGACCCTCCGCGGGGAGGGACTCGACCATCTCGCCCTTGGCCTGGGCGATCTGCTCGCGGCCGCCGAACTCGCCGATGTGGGCGGTGCCGACGTTGAGTACGAGGCCGATCCGGGGCGGGACGAGGCCGGTGAGGTAACAGATGTCGCCGATGTAGCGGGCACCCATTTCCAGGACCAGGTGCTGGGTCTCCTCGGTGGCGCGCAGAGCGGTCAGCGGCAGACCGATCTCGTTGTTGAGGTTGCCCGCCGGGTACACCGTGGGGCCCTTGCGCTCCAGGAGCTGGGCGATCAGGTCCTTGGTGGACGTCTTGCCGGCGGATCCGGTGAGGGCGACCACGGTGGTGCCCAGGCGCCCGACGACGGCGCGGGAGAGCGCGCCGAGCGCCGCCACGACGTCCTCCACGACGATCGCGGGAACCCCGACGGGACGGGCGGCCAGGACGACTGCCGCGCCCGCCTCGACGGCGCGCCGCGCGTAGTCGTGGCCGTCGACCCGTTCGCCGGCGAAGGCGACGAAGAGGCTGCCTTGCTTCACCTCCCGGGAGTCGATGACGACTGGCCCGCTGACGGTTGCTGCCGGATCCGGTATGTCGTACGACTGCCCGCCGACGATTTCGGCGATCTCGGCGAGTGAAAGGGCGATCACTTGGTCATCCCTGACTGTTGTTCTCGTGGGTGGGCGCACGGTGGGTGGTGCTCTCGTGGCCCAGGGACCGCTCGATGGCCTCGCGCAGGACCACCCGGTCGTCGAAGGGGCGGACCACGCCGTGGATGTCCTGGCCCTGCTCGTGGCCCTTGCCCGCGACGATCACGGTGTCGCCGGGCTCCGCTCGGCCGACCGCCGCAGCGATGGCGGCGGCCCGGTCGGCTTCGACCAGGACGTCGCCCCGTTCGTGCACGGGCACTTCGGCGGCGCCCGCGAGCATGGCGGCGAGGATGCCCAGGGGGTCCTCGGAGCGGGGGTTGTCCGAGGTCAGCACGGCGGTGTCGGAGAGCCGGGCCGCCGCGGCGCCCATCGGGCCGCGTTTGGTGATGTCGCGGTCGCCGCCGCAGCCGAGGACGATGTGGACCTTGCCCTCGGTCACCTTCTGGAGGGAGCGGAGCACCGATTCGACGGCGTCGGTCTTGTGGGCGTAGTCGACGAGCGCGAGATACGGCTGTCCGGCGTCGACCCGCTCCAGCCGGCCGGGCACCCCCGGCACCACGGCGATGCCGTCGGCGGCGGTCTGCGGGTCGATGCCCGCGACCGCGAGGGTGACGATCGCGGCCAGGGTGTTGGCCACGTTGAACGGGCCGGGCAGCGGCGCCTTGGCGGTGGCCCGTTCGTCCTTGGGGCCGACGACGGTGAAGGTGGAGCCGAGCTGGCCGACCTCGACGTCCTCGGCCCGCCAGTCGGCGTCCGGGTGGCCCTCGGCGGAGAAGGTGGTGATGGGGACGGTCGCCTCGGTGATCAGCCTGCGGCCGTACTCGTCGTCGAAGTTGACGACGCCCTGCCTGCTGAGCCGCGGGGTGAACAGCCGCGCCTTGGCCTGGAAGTAGTCCTCCATGCCGGAGTGGAACTCCATGTGCTCCGGGCTGAGGTTGTTGAAGACGGCGACGTCGAAGACGCAGCCGTCGACCCGGCCGAGCACCAGGGCGTGGCTGGAGACCTCCATGGTCACCGCGTTCACGCCGCGTTCGCGCATCACGGCGAACAGGGCCTGCAGATCGGTGGCCTCGGGGGTGGTCCGCTCGGACTTGATGCGCTCGTCGCCGATCCGCATCTCCACGGTGCCGATCAGGCCGGTGCCGCGTCCGGCGCCGCGGAAGCCGCCCTCGATGAGGTAGGCGGTGGTGGTCTTGCCGGAGGTTCCGGTGATGCCGATCTGGAGCAGGTCGGCGCCGGGGTGACCGTAGATCTCGGTGGCGAGTTCGCCCATCCGGCCGCGCGGGTCCTCGGTGACCAGCACCGGAAGTCCGGTGGCGGCGGCGCGTTCGGCGCCCGCCGGGTCGGTGAGGATGGCGGCCGCGCCGAGGCCGGCCGCCTGGGCGGTGAAGTCGGCGCCGTGGAGGCGGGCACCCGGCAGGGCCGCGTACACGTCTCCGGGGCGTACGGCCCGGGAGTCGTGGGTGATGCCGGTGACGTCGCCGGTGCCCGGCGGTTCGATTCCCAGCCGGGCGGCCAGCTCAGCGATGGAGGTCGGCCGCAGCCGATCCGGGCGGGGCGCTCCCGGGTAGTTCACAGGGGCGTCCTTCTGGGTGGTTCGGGACTGTTCAGCGTGGGGCACGGCGGTGAGCGTACCGGGAGCACCCGGCCTCTCGCGAAGTGAGGGGCCGGGGTCGCGGTGGTTCCCTTTCCGGTTCCCGGGATCAGGGGTGATGGTTGTCACTGGGTGGTCTCCCCGAGTTCACTCGCCGGGTTTGAAGGACACCGGCAGCCTGGCCGGCTCGCTGCCGGACGGCGCGGTCTGAAGCGTCTTCAGCGCGAATTCCATGACCTGCTTGTAGATCGGACCGCAGATCTGGCCGCCGAAGTAGCCGCCCTTGGTCGGGTTCTGGATCGCGCAGTAGACGGTGATCTGGGGGTCGTCGGCGGGGGCGAAACCGGCGAAGGACGCGGTGTAGCCGTGGTAGCCGCCGCGCACCGGATCGACCCGGTTGGCCGTACCGGTCTTGCCCGCGACGCGGTAGCCGGGGATCTTGGCCTTCGTCCCGGTGCCCTCCTCGTCGCCGACCACCGACTCCAGCATGCTCGCGAGGGTCTTGGCGGTCTTCGTGCTGACCACCCGGGACTGCTCGGGTGCCTCGGCCGCGGTGAAGCGGCCGTCGGCGCCCTTGGTGCCGCGGACCAGACTCGGTTCGATCCGGACCCCGCCGTTGGCGATCGTGGAGTAGATCGAGGCGGCCTGCATGGCGTTGAGCGAGAGCCCCTGGCCGAACGGGATCGTGTACTGCTGCGAGGTCGACCAGTCCTGCGGTTTGGCGAGGATGCCGGGGGTCTCGCCCGGGTAGCCGAGGCCGGTCGCCGAGCCGATGCCGAACTTGCGCAGGTAGGAGTAGAGCGTCTTGTTGGCCTGCGCCTGGGTCTTCCCGAGCTGTCCGGCGGCCAGGATGGTGCCGATGTTGCTGGACTTGGCGAGTACGCCGTTGAGCGTCAGGTACCAGGTGGGGTGGTCGATGTCGTCCTTGAAGAGCCGGTCGCCGCGGTGCAGCCGGTTGGGGACGGTGACGTGGGTGCCGGGGGTGGCGGCCCCCTCCTCCAGCACCGCGGCCATGGACATGACCTTGCTGGTGGAGCCGGGCTCGTACACGTCCTGGAGCGCCGCGTTGCCCAGCGACGCCGCGTCGGCCTGCGAGAGGTCGTTCGGGTCGAAGCCGGGGGCGTTGGCCATGGCGAGCACCTCGCCGGTGCGGGTGTTCTGCACGATGACGTAGCCGCGGTCCGCCTTGGACTTCTTCACCTGGTCGGCGATGGCCTTCTGGGCCGCCCACTGGATGTCGCGGTCGATGGTCAGCTCGATGTCGGAGCCCGCGACGGCCGGGACCTCCTTGGTGCCGGCCGTGGGCACCCGGCGGCCACCGGACTGGGCGTACTTGATCGTGCCGTCCTCGCCCGCGAGCTCCTTGTCGAGCTGCGATTCGAGGCCGCCCGCGCCCTTGCCCTCCGCGTTGACGTAACCCAGTATCCCGGCGGCGAGCCCCCCGTTGGGGTAGACGCGCTTGGTGGTCGCCTCCTGGAAGACACCGGCCAGCACGTTGGCTCCGGGGCCGCCGGCCGCCTTGTCCTTGGCGGCCTTCTCGGCGAAGACCGACTTGAGGTCCTTGATCTGCTTCCAGACCTGCGGGGTCTGCCGGCGGGCCAGCACCGCGTACCGGCTCTTCGGCTTCGCCAGCTTCTTCGTCAGTTCGGCGGCGTCGGCGCCGAGGATCGGCGCGAGCAGCGCGGCCGCCTGCTGGGGGGCGTCCGGGGCCTTGCTGTCGGCCGGGGTGAACATCTTGGGGTCGGCCGTGATGTCGTACGCGTCGACGCTGGTGGCCAGCGCGATGCCGCTGCGGTCGGTGATCTCGCCTCGCTCGGCGGCGACCGTGTAGCTGAGGTAGCGGTTCTTGTCGGCCTTCGCGGCGTAGGCGTTGGCGTCGACCGCCTGGACCTGTAGGAGCCGGACGACGAACGCGATCATGACGAGCGTCAGCGCGAGGCTGACCAGCCGCAGTCGCGGCCGCGGACTGCCGAGTCGCAGCGGGCGGCCGGACCGGCTGCGCTGGGTCCGCCCGCGCGCAGCGGCCGACGAGGGCCGCCGGCGGGCCTCGGGGCGGGGGCGGCCGGAACGGGGCGCCGCCTTGCGGGGGCGCGCCGGACCGGGGACCCGGCGTCGCGGTGGTTCCTGGGAAGGCACTGCGTCACCTGCCGGGGCTCGTGGAGGACGGGTCTGCGGGAGTGCGGGGGGCGACCGAGCCGGTCGGCCCGGGTGCTGAGGTGCCTGGCGCGGCCGCGGAGGAGCCCGGCCCGGCCGCGGGGGTGGTGCCCGAAGGCGTGGGGCCCGGCGAACCGGAGGAGGACGCCGGGCCGACGGGGGGCTGGGGCGGCGCGGCGGTGACCGGCGGCGGGGCGGTGGAGGGCGCGGCGGTGGCCTCCGACGGGACGCCCCGGACCGTGCCGTCGGGGCGGAGGAAGACCGGGCTGCCGCCGGGGACCATGCCCAGTTCCCGGGCGCGCCGGGCCAGGGCGTCGGGCTCGGCGGAACTGTCGACGTCGCGCTGGAGCGCCTGCTGCTCGTCGGTGAGGTCCGTGGTCCGCTTCTTCAGCTCGCTCAGCCTGAACGATCCTTCGTTGAGCGCGGAGTTCAGCAGGAGCAGGGTGATCAGGCCGCCGCCCAGCAGCAGGACGACCAGCAGGACGAAGGGGGCCCGGGCGGCGTTGCTCGGCCCGGCCGGCATCAGCCGGGAGAGCCGTGCGGCGCGCCCTTTCAACTGCCCGGCCGGTTTGCTCACCGCTGCGCCCCGTCCCTCGCCGCCGCGTGGACGGCCGGGCTCCGGGGGCTCATCGCTCCTCCGCCCGGATCCGCTGGACCCCTCGCAGCCGGGCGGGGGCGGCGCGCCGGTTCTCGGCGACCTCCTCCTCAGTGGGCAGCTCGGCGCCGCGGGTGAGCAGCTTCAGCCGGGGCTGGTAGCGCTCGGGGACGACCGGCAGCCCGGCCGGAGCGGTGTTGGCGGCGCCCGCCGCGAACACCTGCTTCACCAGCCGGTCCTCCAGCGAGTGGTACGAGAGGACGGCGATGCGCCCGCCGACGGCGAGGCTCCGCACGGCGGCCGGGATCGCGCGTTCCAGCACGGTCAGCTCGCCGTTGACCTCGATGCGCAGTGCCTGGAAGGTGCGCTTGGCGGGGTTGCCGCCGGTGCGCTTGGCGGCCTGCGGCAACGAGTCACGGATCAGTTCGACGAGTCTGGCGCTGTTGCTGAAGGGTTCCTTCTCGCGTTCGCGGACGACCGCGGAAACGATCCGCTTGGCCTGCTTCTCCTCGCCGTACGCCCGCAGGATCCGCACCAGTTCGCCCGGCGGATAGGTGTTGAGCACCTCGGCGGCGCCCATGCCGGTCGTCTGGTCCATGCGCATGTCGAGCGGGGCGTCCTGGGCGTACGCGAACCCCCGGTCGGCCTCGTCCAGCTGCATGGAGGAGACGCCGAGGTCGAACAGGATTCCCTGGACCTCGGGGACGCCGAGATTGGCGAGCACCTCGGGCAGTTCGTCGTAGACGGCGTGCACGAGGGTGGCGCGGTCGCCGTAGGCGGCGAGGCGCTCACCCGAGAGGCGCAGCGCCTCCTTGTCCCGGTCCAGCGCGATCAGCCGGGCGGTGGGGAAGGCGGAGAGCAGCGCCTCGCTGTGTCCGCCGAGGCCCAGGGTGCAGTCGACGACCACGGGCGGCTGCGGGCCCGGTGCGTCGAGAGCCGGGGCCAACAGGTCCAGGCACCGCTGGAGCATCACCGGGACGTGTCGGGTCTGGCTCATGCGCCCTCTCAGGCTCAGGTCCCGGGTGGCTGCACGTACGGCCTGGTCCCCGCCCGCTCGCGAAGGGGAGGTCCGCCGGCGCCGGGGAAGTGGCGTCAGCCGACCGGCGAGCGGGAGAGGGCCGGGCCGTACGTACGCCGCGCACACGGGGAAACTTCGGAATGTGCAGGGTGTCGGTAACTTCCCGTCACTTTAGTCCACCCTGCCATTCGATCGATTCCCGATCAATCAACCCGGCAGCGCGTCGGCCCTCCCTTTTGCTCACCCGTTCGGGTGACCGAGTGTGAGACTTGTGGGTTACCTCACAACAACGGTCGTTGGCGTTCTTTGTCCGCTTCCACGCCACGCCAGGAGGGCTCACGAGGACTAACGTCTTGTCCATGTCGACATCCGCGCACTCCCCCGCCGATCCCACCGCTTCCGTCGCCGTCGAGGACCGCGGCACCGCGGGCACGGTCACCGACCGCCTCGTGGAGGCCAACGGCCACTACGCGTCCGAGTTCAGCGATCCCGGCATGGACGCGAAGCCGGTGCTGCGCGTCGCCGTCGTCGCCTGCATGGACGCCCGGCTCGACCTGCACAAGGCGCTCGGTCTGGCGCTCGGCGACTGCCACACCATCCGCAACGCGGGCGGCGTGGTCACCGACGACGTGATCCGCTCGCTGACCATCAGCCAGCGCGCCCTCGGCACCCGCAGCGTGATCCTGATCCACCACACGAACTGCGGCATGGAGTCGATCACCGAGGAGTTCCGGCAGGACCTGGAGGGCGAGGTCGGCCAGCGTCCCGTCTGGGCCGTGGAGGCCTACACCGACGCGGACCAGGATGTGCGTCAGTCGATGCAGCGGGTCCGCACGTCGCCGTTCCTGCTGCACAAGGACGATGTGCGCGGGTTCGTCTTCGACGTGACCACCGGCCTGCTGCGCGAGATCCTTCCGGTTTCCTGAGGTCAGGAACGTCTCTCCTGACCTCAGGAAAGACCCCTTCGGGCATCGAAAAAACCGCCCAACCCGACATATCGGACCCAGTTGTCCACAGGCGAGTGACACGAAGCGG
This sequence comes from Streptomyces sp. NPDC127177, assembly GCF_042672475.1. NCBI lineage: Bacteria > Bacillati > Actinomycetota > Actinomycetes > Kitasatosporales > Streptomycetaceae > Streptomyces > Streptomyces sp. NPDC127177. The sequence goes on along the minus strand of NZ_JBHXUW010000006.1, from coordinate 55,184 downwards.
CAACGGCAACAAGAATGCGTGGGTGACACCCCGTCGGACGCCGTCCGGCGAGGTGTCGGTATTTCGGGGAGGGCCGGGCCGCACATGGGCACCGGCCCGTGACTGGGGAATCCCGTGCTCCTGGTGAGCGTGGGGCAGGGCCGAGGAGGGCCGGGTGACGACCTATGACGATCGAGCGAGCCTCACAGATCTGACGACCACAGCGGAGCGGGTGCGCAGGTCGGTGGAGAACGTGATCGAGGGCAAGCCTGAGGTCGTACGGCTTTCGCTGACCGTGCTGCTCGCGGAGGGGCATCTCCTGATCGAGGATGTCCCCGGCGTCGGCAAGACGATGCTGGCCAAGGCGCTGGCGCGCTCCATCGACTGCTCCGTACGGCGCATCCAGTTCACACCGGACCTGCTGCCGTCGGACATCACCGGAGTGTCCATCTTCGACCAGCAGCGGCGCGAGTTCGAGTTCAAACCGGGCGCGATCTTCGCCCAGATCGTGATCGGTGACGAGATCAACCGCGCCTCGCCGAAGACCCAGTCGGCGCTGCTGGAGTCGATGGAGGAGCGCCAGGTCACGATCGACGGGCACAGCTACGAGCTGCCCGACCCCTTCATGGTCGTGGCCACCCAGAACCCGGTGGAGATGGAGGGCACGTACCCGCTGCCCGAGGCCCAGCGCGACCGGTTCATGGCGCGGGTGTCGATCGGCTATCCGAGCCCGGAGGCCGAGCTGCAGATGCTCGATGTGCACGGTGGTGTCTCGCCCCTGGACGACCTGCAGCCGGTAGCGCACGCGCACGACATCGTGAAGCTGATCGAGGCGGTGCGGACGGTCCACGTCGCCGACGCCGTCCGGCGGTACGCGGTGCAGCTCGTCGGGGCCACCCGCAGCCACGCCGACCTCAGGCTCGGCGCCTCACCGCGCGCCACCCTGCACCTGCTGCGCGCGGCGAAGGCCTCCGCGGCGCTGAGCGGCCGCGACTACTGCCTGCCCGACGACGTACAGGCGCTGGCGGTCGCGGTGCTCGCGCACCGGCTGCTGCCGACCGCCCAGGCCCAGCTGAACCGCCGTACGGCCGAGCAGGTCGTGCTGGAGATCCTCCAGCAGACCCCGGTGCCGACAGCCGCGGGCGGTGCGTCCGTACCGGCGCCGCAGCATCAGCCGGGCGCGGCGTACGGCAGCCGGCAGCAGCCCGGCGTACGGCGGCTCTGATGTCCGCCGGGGGGCCGACCGCGATGGACGACAGCGACGACAAGGGCGGTCTCAGGGCCGCTCTGAGCGGGCTGACCACGCGCGGACGGTCCTTCCTCGCGGCCGGAATCGCCGCCGCGGTCTGCGCCTACGTACTGGGCCAGGCGGATCTGCTGCGCGTCGGGCTGCTGCTCGCCGTGCTGCCGCTGGTCTGCGTCGCGGTGCTCTACCGGACCCGCTACCGGGTCGCGGGGACCCGGCGGCTCTCGCCGTCACGGGTGCCGGCGGGCACCGAGGCGCGGGTCCACCTGCGGATGGAGAACATCTCGCGGCTGCCCACGGGTCTGCTGATGCTCCAGGACCGGGTGCCGTACGTGCTCGGGCCACGGCCCCGTTTCGTACTGGACCGGGTGGAGGCGGGCGGCCGGCGCGAGGTGTCCTACCGGGTGCGGTCCGATCTGCGGGGGCGTTACCCGCTGGGGCCGCTGCAGCTGCGGCTGAGCGATCCGTTCGGGATGTGCGAACTGACCCGTTCGTTCAGCGCGTACGACACCCTCGTCGTCGTCCCGCGGACCGAGCCGCTGCCGCCGGTGCGGCTGGCGGGCGAGGCCTCCGGGTACGGCGAGGGGCGGCAGCGCTCACTGGCACTGGCCGGCGAGGACGACGTGATCCCGCGCGGCTACCGGCACGGCGACGATCTGCGCCGCGTCCACTGGCGTTCCACCGCGCGCTACGGCGAGCTGATGGTGCGCCGCGAGGAGCAGCCGCAGCGGGCCAGGTGCACGGTGCTGCTGGACACCCGCGGGATCGCGTACCAGGGGACGGGGCCCGACTCCGCGTTCGAGTGGGCCGTTTCGGGGGCCGCGTCCGCGCTGGTGCACATGCTGGAACGGGGCTTCGCGGTCCGGCTGCTGACGGACGAGGGCAGCGCGCTGCCGGTCGAGGGATCGGGCGGCTTCGCCGGCTCCGGCCAGGACTCCGCGGACGCGGCCGGAATGATGATGGACACCCTGGCCGTCGTCGACCACTCCGACGGAGGCGGCCTCTCCCGTGCGTACGACGTGCTGCGCGGCGGCGAAGCGGGACTGCTGGTCGCCTTCCTCGGCGATCTGGACGAGGAGCAGGCGGCGGTGGCCGCCCGGATGCGGCAGCGCAGCGGGGGCGCCGTCGCGTTCGTGCTGGACAGCGCCGCCTGGGTGCACGGTGAATCGCCCGCCACCGAGGCGGCGTCCGAGCAGCGGCTGCGGCTGCTGCGCGAGTCCGGGTGGACGGCGGTGCCGGTGAAGCCCGGTACGGATCTCGCCCGCCTGTGGCAGCAGGCGAGCCGGCTGGGTTCGCTGACGCAGTCGACGGGCGCGGGCGGTTCCGGTTCGACAGGTTTCTCGGGTGGTTGGTCATGAGGGGACGCGGGGCGGTCGTGGTCATGGGGGGACGGTCATGAGCGGTCGTGGTCGGCTGGCGCTGTGCGCCTTCGCGGCGACGCTGATGGCGGCGTGTTCGATGCTGCCGTTGGTGGACCCGGTCAGCTGGATGGTGCAGGCCGCGTTCCTGCTGGCTCTCCAGTTCGGCGTGGGCGTGCTCGGCCGCCGGGTGCCGCTGCCCCGTCTGCTGACCGTCGCCGCGCAGCTGGTGGCCATGGTGGTGCTGCTGACCGTGGCGTTCGCGCGGGAGCAGGCACTGGCGGGGTTCCTGCCCGGACCGCAGGCCGTGCAGCAGCTCGTGGATCTGCTGACGGCGGGTGGTGACGACGTCGGCCGGTACGCGATTCCGGCGCCGGCCACGTCCGGCATCCGGCTGATGATGGTGGGCGGTGTGCTGCTGGTCGGCCTTGCGGTGGACGTACTGGCGGTGACGTTCCGCAGCGCCGCCCCTGCCGGGCTGCCCCTGCTGGCGCTGTACTCCGTCGCGGCCGGTCTCTCGGACGGCGGCACGGACTGGCTGTGGTTCATCCTCGCCGCCTGCGGCTACCTGCTTCTGCTGCTGGCCGAGGGACGCGACCGGCTCTCCCAGTGGGGGCGGGTCTTCGCCGGCGCGGCCCGGTCGTCCAGGGGCGGCCCGGTCGGTGGCGACCTCGCGGGCGGCGGGGCGCTCGCCCCGGTGCGCACGGGGCGCCGCATCGGCGCGCTGGCACTGGGGATCGCACTCGTCGTACCCGCGGCGCTGCCCGCCCTGGACAGCGGCCTGCTGTCCGGCTCGGGGAGCGGCAACGGCAAGGGGGGCGGTGGCGGCACCATCTCCGCGGTGAATCCGCTGGTCTCCCTGCAGAACAATCTGAACCAGCCGGAGAACCGGCAGGTCATGTCGTACCGCACCAACTCGAACAACCCGCAGGACTTCTACCTGCGGATCCTGGCGCTGGACCAGTTCAACGGGAACGAGTGGCGGGCCTCGACCCGCCGGCTGAAGGACGTGCCGAAGCGACTCCCGAACCCCGATGGCCTGAACCCGGACGTCGCCGTCACCGAGATCAGCTCGAACATCTCCGCCTCCGCCTCGTACCACCAGACCTATCTGCCGCTCCCCTATCCGGCGACGGAGGTCAGGGTCGGCGGCCACTGGCGGTACGAGCCGGAGGGCCGCACCCTCGTCGGTGACGACGGGGAGACGACCAGCGGCGCGCAGTACCAGGTGTCGAGCCTGGTCGTGCAGCCGACCGCCGACCAGCTCGCCGCCGCCGGACAGGTCCCGCGTGCCATCCAGCGTGAGTACACCCAGGTGCCCGACTCGCTGCCGAAGGTGGTCAAGGAGACCGCCGACCAGGTGACGAAGGGCGCCGCCAACGCCTACGAGCAGGCGGTGAAGCTCCAGGACTACTTCGCTTCGGAGGGCGGCTTCACCTACGACACCTCGGTGAACTCAGGCACCGGAAGCGCGGCGATCGGCCGCTTCCTCAAGGACAAGCAGGGCTTCTGCGTCCACTTCTCCTTCACGATGGCCGCGATGGCCCGGACGCTCGGGATCCCGGCCAGGGTCGCCGTGGGCTTCACCCCGGGCACCACCCAGTCGGACGGTTCGGTGTCGGTCGGGCTGCGGGATGCGCACGCCTGGCCGGAGCTGTACTTCGAGGGCATCGGCTGGACCCGCTTCGAGCCGACGCCGACGCGTGGCACCGCCCCGTCGTACACCGTGTCGGACACTCCCTCCGGTGACACGGCCGATCCGGCCCGCCCGGAGGCCAGCGCCTCGGCCGCGACACCGGTCGCGCCCTCCGCTTCGGACAGCTGCTCGCCGCAGCTGCGCAAGCAGGGCGAGTGCGGCAGCACGGTGGCTCCGGGGGCCGTGGGACCGACGGACTCGGGGCGGCCGACGAGCACGGTGGTCGGCGTGGCCGTGCTGGTGGTGCTCGTCCTGCTGCTGCCGTTCCTGCCGATGCTCTGGCGGGTCCGGGCCCGTGCCCGCAGGCTGGGCTTCTCAGCCGGCCGTACGCCGGTCGACGCCACCGCCAGGACCCTGGCGGCCTGGCAGGAGGTCATCGACACGGCCTGGGACCACGGCATCGTCCCGGACGAGTCCCTGACACCGCGCAAGGCCGCGGCCCGGGTGGTGCGGCTCGGACAGCTCGATACGGACGGGGCGGCGGCGGTGCACCGGGTGGCGAGCGCGGTGGAACAGGTGCTCTACGCGCCGGAGCCGCAGCCCGCGGCGGGCCTGTCGCAGGACGTGGGGACGGCACGGGCCGCGCTGCAGGCCTCGGCCGGCCGGTTCACCCGGCTCCGCGCGGTCGTGGCGCCTCGATCGGCCGTACGGGTGGTGTGGGCCGCCTCGGAACGCCGATCGGCACTGACCGCCAGGTGGACCGTCCCCCAACGCCCCACCTGGCTACGCCGCCCGTCCCGGCAACAGAGCTGACCACCCGGCCGCCGGGCGGGCGGAACCACACCCCAGCCCGCCCGGCGCTCGACCGGCGCTTGAGGGCACGTCCCGGATGCCTCGCGATCGACCGCACCTTCACGGCCCGCCCGACCGCTTCCACCCCGCCCGGCCCGGCGCTGGAGGGCAGCTTTCCAGCCCGCCCGGCTTTCCCACCCCGCCCGGCGCTGGAAGGCAGCATTTCCACCCCGCCCGGCGCTGGAAGGCAGCATTTCCACCCCGCCCGGCGCCTGAGGGCAGTCGCACGGCCCCGGCCACCGAAAGCCCGCTCGTGACACACGCGTACCCGGACGCACGAGCACACGTGAGGGGCGGCCGCAGAAATGCGACCGCCCCTCACCCATAAGTGTCCGAAGCGCTTACTGCCCCTGCTCATCACGGCGACGCTGCCACCGCTGCTCGATCCGGTTCATCACGGTCCGGCGCTGCTTGGGCTGTCGACGCTCGCCCCCGCCTCCGGCCCCGGCCGGCTGTTGCTCACCGGGTTTGGGCGCTTTGCGCCACCCCGTGACCGCGAGCACCGCGCAGCCCAGCATGACGAGGAACCCCACCACGCTGATCCAGATCTGCTGGGCGACCATTCCGGCCATGAGGAGCGCGATACCCACCAGGAAGCCAGCAACTGCCTGGTAGACCCGTCGCCGGGTGTACGTACGCAGCCCGCTTCCCTCGAGCGCTGTCGCGAACTTGGGATCTTCGGCGTACAGCGCTCGCTCCATTTGCTCGAGCATTCGCTGCTCGTGCTCCGAGAGCGGCACGGAGTCCTCCTCGTCGTCGGCCGCGGGGGGCGGCCGGTATGCGGCCCTTCCAGGATAGGCAGGGAATCGCCCCCGTGAAACCCGCCCTCAATGCCAATCAGCCAGTCCGGGCCGCCACGACGGCTCAGCTGCTGAGGCGTTGATTCCCCAACCTCCGATCCGTCATGCCGGATGGTGTCCCCCGATCATACGGGGCCGAGGCCCTTATCGGGGCTGCTGGGGCGTACTCCGTCTGCGGCTGCGTTGCTGATCAGCCGCGCTACTGGCGTGATCCGGCCGGTGCCTCAGGCGTGCTTGGCGCCCAGAACGTGCAGCTGGGTCGCGACCGAATGGAAGGCGGGCAGCTCGGCCGCCGCCGTTTCCAGCTTGAGCAGGGCTTCCATCGCCCCGGGCTCGGTGTCCACCAGAACGCCCGGTACGAGATCCGCGAAAACGCGTACGCCGTGGACCGCGCCGACCTCCACACCGGCCGCCGAGACCAGCTCGGTGAGCTGCTCCGCGGTGTACCGCCGGGGCATCGGGTCGCCCTCGCCCCAGCGGCCCGCCGGGTCGCTCAGCGCCTGCCTGGCCTCGGTGAAGTGGCCGGCGAGCGCGCGGGCCAGGACCGCACCGCCCAGGCCGGCGGCGAGCAGACTGAGCGCACCCGCCGGACGGAGCGCGTCGACCGCGTTCCGTACGCCCTCGGCGGGGTCGTCCACGTACTCCAGGACGCCGTGGCAGAGCGCCGCGTCGTAGCCACCGCGCTCGACCACGTCGAACAGGCCGAGGATGTCGCCCTGGACCCCGCGGACCCGGTCGTCGACCCCTGCCTCCGCGGCGCGGCGCTCCAGCGCGAACAGCGCGTTGGGGCTGGGGTCGACGACGGTGACGTGGTGGCCCAGACGGGCCACCGGTACGGCGAAGTTGCCCGTGCCGCCGCCGGTGTCCAGCACATCCAGGGCGTCCCTGCCGGTCGCCTTGACCTGACGGTCGAGGGCGTCCTTGAGGACCTCCCAGACCACGGCGGTACGGAGGGAGGCGCGGGGGCGCAGCTGGTCCGACACGGCAGTTGACTCCTCGGCACGGTGCCGCCGCTGGCGGCGGAGCGTGAACAGCGCAGGTGATAGGTCCCGTCCACCCTATTGCCTCGCGCCGCCCGCACCGCCCTCACTCGTCGGGCCGCTCCCCGCGGGGCTGCGGGAGCACCGGCTGGAGGACCAGCAGCCGCTCCACCAGGCGCAGGAACATCGCCGCGTCCCGGAGCAGATCGTCCGCGTCGCGCCGGCCCGCGGCACCGGGTATGCCCGCTTCCGCACGGGCCCGTCTGCGGGCACCGGAGGCGAACAGGGCGCTCCACTCCGTCAGCTCGGGGGCGAGCTCCGGCAGCACCTCCCAGGCGCTGCGGATCCTCTCCCGGCGCCGCCCGGACGTCTCGGGGCGCCCCCGGACGGCCAGCACGGCGGCTGCGGCGCGCAGCGCGGCGAGGTGGGCGGTGGCGTACCGCTCGTTGGGCACGTCGAGAACAGCTGCCTCCTCCAGGCCGGCGCGGGCCTGGGCGAGCAGATCGAGAGCGGCGGGCGGCGCCGTGGCACGCCGGAGAACGGGGTGGACATCGGACGCCGGACCGGTCGGTGAGGGGGCAGGGCCGTCTGCGCGGCGTCGCGGGGCGGCTGCTGCGGACGAGTGGGCCATGACAGAACCTCCTGTCTCGTAACGGCTTCGTGGCCGTCTGTATCCATCGTGACGGCCCCCACTGACAATCGACTTCGATCACTCCCTGACCTGGGCTTTTGCTTCGATCGCGAGTTCGGGCTACCTTTTTGAACTGACCAGTCAGTTCAAAAGGACGGAGAGGTCTGTGGACAGCCCGCACGGGGCAGCTGTCGCCGCCGAGAACCTCGGGCTCAAAGGGCCGCGCGGCTGGGCCTTCCGCGGTGTGACCTTCAGCGCCGGGCCCGGCTCCCTGATCGCGGTCGAGGGCCCGTCCGGCTCCGGCCGCACCTGCCTGCTCCTCGCCCTCACCGGCCGGATGCGCTCCACTGAGGGCCACGCCGAGACCGGCGGCCTTCACCTGCCGCGCCGGGCCGCAGCCGTCCGGCGCATCGCCGCGCTGGGCCCGGTGCCGGGGGTCAACGAGCTCGATCCGGTCCTCACGGTCGCCGAGCACCTGCGCGAACACGCCCTGCTGCAGCGCCGCTACGACGGCTCGCTGCGTGCCCTGCTGCGCCCGCGCCGTGAGCGCGTCGCCGCGGCCGGGGCTCGGATCGACGCGGCACTGGACGCCGCGGGGCTCGACGTAGCCACCCTGCCCAAGGCCGAACGGACCTCCGTACGGGATCTGGAACGGCTGGAGGCCCTGCGGCTCTCCCTCGCCCTCGCCCTGATCGGCCGGCCGGCGCTGATCGCGGTGGACGACGCCGACCTGAAACTCTCCGACGCCGAACGCGCCGAGGCCTGGGAGCTGCTGCGCTCACTGGCCGCCGGCGGCACGACCGTACTGGCCGTGTGCAGCGGTCCGGCCCCCGAGGACGCCATGACCGTACGCACGGCTGCCACCGGGGCGACGGACGCCACCGACAGCACCGACGCCGCGGGAGCGGCGGACTCCACCGAAGCGGACCCCGCGGAAGACGAAGGGACGGCCGATGCGTTCGCCGAGACTGGCCACTCTTGAGCTGAGGCGCTTCGGCCGGGGCAGGCTGCCGCGTGCGGCCCTGGCCGCGCTCCTGCTGCTGCCCCTGCTCTACGGAGCCCTGTACCTGTGGTCGTTCTGGGACCCGTACGGCCGCCTGGACCGCATCCCGGTCGCCCTGGTCAATGACGACAAGGGCGCGTCCGCCGAGGGAAAGCGCATCGCTGCCGGTGACGAGATCACCGGCAAGCTGCTCGACTCCAAGGTCTTCGAATGGCACGAGGTGAGCGCCGCCGAGGCCGACAAGGGCGTCGAGGACGGCACGTACTACCTCTCGCTGACCATGCCGTCGGACCTCAGCAAGCGCATCGCCTCCAGCGCGGGCGACTCCCCCGAGACCGGCGCGCTCCAGGTGCGCACCAACGACGCGAACAACTACATCGTCGGCCAGATATCCCGGACGGTCTTCTCCGAGGTCCGCACCGCCGCATCGGCCAACGCCTCGCGCGGCTTCCTGGACCGGATCTTCATCAACTTCTCCGATCTCCATGACGCCACGGAGAAGGCGGCCAAGGGCGCCGACGATCTCAAGGGCGGGATCGGCAAGGCGAAGAAGGGCTCCAAGGACCTCGCCGACGGGCTGAAGGACGCGAAGGCCGGCAGCAGCCGGCTGGCCGGCGGCATCGTCAAACTCAACACCGGAGCGGGCGATCTGGAGACCGGCTCGCGCCAGGTGGCCGACGGCACCCAGCTGCTCGCCGACAAGGTCAACGGGGTGGCGGCCGACATCCGCCCGTTCCTGAAGGACAACGGCAAGTCGATCGGTGACACGGCCCGGCTGGTCGCCGATTCCTCGCAGACCGTACGGGACAACCTCGATGTGCTGGTGAAGGCGGCACCCGCCGCGGCCACCGCCGCGCACACGGCCTCCGACGACCTCACCGCCGTCCACCGCACCCGGTGCGAGGAGCAGCCGGTCCCCGACCCCACCGTCTGCGCGCCGCTGAAGCGGGCCGTGACGGCGGCGGCCGATGTGGCCGCCGTCGCCGACGACGTGAACGTCCTGGTCAAGAACCAGCACGGGGACCTCAAGACGCTGCGCGGTCAGCTGACCACCCTGCAGAAGCAGGCCAACGCCCTCGCCGAGCGCTCCCCGCATCTGGACGAGGACCTGGAGAGCGCGGTCAAGAAGATCAACGCGCTCAACACCGGCGCGCACAAGGTCGCCAAGGGCGCCGACCAGCTGCACACCGGTCTGTCCACGGCCAAGACGGGATCGGCCGAGCTGAACACGGGGGTCGGTGACCTCAAGAAGGGCGCGACGAGCCTGGACAGCGGAATGATCCGGCTGGGCAACGGTTCGACCACGCTCGCCAAGGGCCTCAACGACGGCGTCGGCAAGATCCCCGACTACGACAAGAAGGACCGCGACGCCCGTACCGGAGTCATGTCCGACCCCGTGCAGCTGGCCTCCCGGTCGCTGCACGCCGCCCCCAACTACGGCACCGGTTTCGCGCCCTACTTCATCCCGCTCTCCCTCTGGGTCGGCGCGATGGTGGCGTACATGCTGATCCAGCCGCTCAACCGGCGCGCCCTGGCCACCGGGGCCCCGGCCTGGCGGATCGCCTTCGCGGGCTGGCTGCCGGTGGCCGCGACAGGCCTGCTCCAGGTGGCGGCGCTGATGGCCGTACTGCACTGGGGGCTCGGTCTCCAGATGGTCAGGGCCGCCGGGACGATCGGTTTCCTGGCGCTGGTGACGTGCTGCTTCGCCGCGATCGTGCAGTGGCTGAACGCCCGCTTCGGAGCGGCGGGACGCATCCTCGTCCTCGCGTTGCTGATGCTCCAGCTGACCTCGGCCGGGGGCACCTACCCCGTGCAGACCAGTCCCGGCTTCTTCAACGCGATCCACCCCTACCTGCCGATGAGCTACGTCGTGGAGGGGCTGCGCCGGCTGATCACGGGCGGCGGTCTCGGCCCGGTCTGGCAGGGCTGCGCCGTGCTGCTGGCCTTCACCGCGGGGGCCCTGGCGCTGACCGCCGTCTCCGCTCGACGCAAGCAGATGTGGACGCTGGACCGGCTGCACCCGGAGCTGAGCCTGTGAGCGCTCCGGGACCTGTGAGAATCAGAGGCATGGAAAGCAGTAGCACCACGCGCCGCCAGGCCACCCGGCAGAAGCTCTACGAGGCTGCCGTGACCCTCATCGCCGAAAAGGGCTTCTCGGCCACCACCGTGGACGAGATCGCCGAGCGCGCCGGGGTCGCCAAGGGCACGGTCTACTACAACTTCAAGAGCAAGACCGAACTCTTCGAGGAGCTGCTGCGCCACGGCGTAGGACTCCTCACCGCCTCGCTGCGCTCCGCGGCCGAGGAGACCGAGGAGCGCGGCGGCAGCCGGGTCGAGGCGCTGGACGCCATGATCCGGGCCGGTCTGGCCTTCATCGACCGCTACCCGGCCTTCACCCAGTTGTACGTGGCCGAGCTGTGGCGCACGAACCGGGCCTGGCAGGGGACGCTGCTGGTGGTGCGTCAGGAGGCCGTCGCCGTGGTCGAGGAAGTACTCCGGGAGGGTGTCGCGGCCGACGAGCTGAGCGAGGAGATCGACATCCCGCTGACGGCGGCGGCGCTGGTCGGCATGGTGCTGGTGGCGGCACTGGACTGGCAGGCGTTCCAGCCGGAGCGGTCGATCGACGATGTGCACTCCGCACTGTCCCTGCTGCTCCACGGCCGGGTCAGCGGGCGCTGACCGTCCGAACCGGTCCGTCGGCTGAGGACGAGGCGTCCGCCGACGCGCCCCGCGCTCCGCGCCCTCCCCCGCCCCGGACACACGGATACGCCGGTCCGACGGGGCTCGATCCCCCCGAGCCTCGCCCGACCGGCGCCTTCCGTGCTGCCGGAGGACCTTCCCCCGTGACCCCGTGTCCCCCGTGGTCCCGAAGTCCTCCGCCGCGCACCCCCGTTCGGAACGGGGTGCCGCGCCTGTTCCGCCGCCCCGTGCCGGCGGTACCGGCGCAGCGCCCCTTCCGTGGTCCCCACTCTGCCGTCTTCGCAGGTCGCGGCCCATCCGCGCGCCTACTCATCTCGCCCCCTAGGTACGGATACTCAGGCCTGCGCACCCGATCGGGCGCATGGCGGTACGCCGTCTGGTTACGATCTCGTCCGTGTCCGTACTCCCCCTGGTGTTCACGAGCGGCTGGGCGAGCGGGATCAACGCCTACGCGGTGGTCCTCCTGCTCGGCGTCTTCGGCGCGACCGGTGTCACCGACGAGGTGCCCGCCTCGCTCCAGCGCACCGACGTGCTCGTCGTGGCCGCGGTGCTCTTCCTGTGCGAGGTGGTGGCCGACAAGATCCCGTACGTGGACTCGGTCTGGGACACGGCACACACCGTCATCCGGCCGATCGCCGGAGCGGTCGTCGCTGCACTGCTGGCCGGCGGGGACGGTTCGCTGCCGGAGCTCGCGGCCGGGGCGATCGGCGGTTCCACGGCGCTGGTGAGCCATCTGGTGAAGGCGGGCACCAGGATGGCGGTCAACACCTCCCCCGAGCCGTTCAGCAACATCGCCATGAGCACCATCGAGGACCTGGGCGTGGCCGGGGTGGTCACGTTCGCCATATTCCATCCGTGGATCGCGGCCACGATCGCCGGCGCCCTGCTGCTGCTCGGCCTGGTGATACTGGTCTTCCTGGCCTCCCGCATCCGCCGCTTCCTGCGCCGCAGGGCCCAGCGGCGGGAGGAGAAACGACTGGCCGCCCCCACTCCCCACTGGCCTGACGGCTGAGCTGTCAGTGGCGGCCGCTAAGGTCGCTCGCATGGCACGTATTGCGGTGATCGGCGCCGGGATGGGCGCGATGTCGGCGGCGGCCCGGCTGGCCGTGGCCGGCCACCGGGTGACGGTGTACGAGCGGTCGGAGAGCTTCGGCGGCTCGCTGGGCCGTCATGTCCGGGACGGCTTCGCGTTCGACACCGGCCCCTCCCTGCTGCATCTGCCCGCGGTCTACCGGGATCTGTTCGTGAAGACGGGCAAGGAGCCGCTGGAGCGGTGCGTCACGCTGACGCAGGTCGACCCGGCGAGCCGCCACGTCTTCGCGGACGGCACCGCGGTCTCGCTGCCGAACGCCTCGCGGGCCGGGGTCGTCGAAGCGCTGGACACCGCGCTCGGGGCCGGTGCGGGTGAGAGCTGGGGCGCCTTCCTGGACCGGGCCCGCGATGCCTGGGACCGGTCCAGGCGGCCCCTGCTGGAGGAGCCGTTGCGCCCCGACTGGCAGGTGCTGGCCCGCGACCCGTACCCGGCGCCGGCACGACGGCGGCTGCTGCGCCCGGCGTTGCGGGCCGGCACGGTGGCGGAGGTCGGCTCCTGGGAGCTGGCCGACCCCCGGCTGGCCGCCCTTCTCGACGGGTACGCGCTGTCCTACGGCCTGGATCCGCTGCACGCCCCGGCGGGCGCGGCCCTCCTGCCGTACATGGAGGAGACGTTCGGCAGCTGGTACGTGTCCGGCGGGATGCGGGCGCTGGCGCAGGCGGTGTACGAGCGGTGCCTGGCGCGCAGGGTGGAGTTCGTCTTCGGCGCCGATGTGGCCCGGGTGGTGGAGAAGGACGGCCGGGCGGCTGGCGTCGAGCTGGCCGACGGGACGGTCGCGGAGGCCGGCCACGTGGTGCTGGGGGCGCGGCCGCACACGGGGCTGATACCCGGTCAGGAGATCTGGCGGGACGGCGATGTGACGGTCCAGCCGCGGCCGGACGGGGGCGGGGCTACGGGCCGGTTCATGGTGCTGCTGTCGTTGCGCGGAGGCCGCCCGGCGGACGCCGTGCACCGGACGCTGGTCCATCCGGCGGACGGCTCGGCCGAGCGTGCGGCGGTGTTCGGGGGCCGGCTCGCCGAGCACCCGACGGTGACGGTGCTGCGGCCCGACGACCAGTCGACCCGGCCCGATACGGACCACGAGGCGGTGACGCTGACGGCGACGGTCGCCCCGCACGGGCCGGTCGACTGGACGGACGCCGAGGTGCGGGCGCGGTACGCGGACACCCTGATCGACGTGGCGGGTGCGGCCGTGCCCGGCCTGCGGGACCGGATACTCCACGCGGAGGTGCGGACGCCCGCGGAGACGGCGGCGGAGACCGGGGCGGAAGGCGGCGCCGTGCCGCCGCCCGCACTGGCCGGCGCCGGTGGCGGATATCTGCACGCGGGGAACCGCACCCGGGTGCCGGGGCTGCTGCTGGTGGGCGGCTGGTCGCATCCGGGCGGCGGGCCGGCGCACGCGGGAATGTCCGGGGCGTTGGTCGCGGGGCTCATCGTCGAGGGGGACGGGTTCCGCGGCTCGCGGTAGTGGTGCGGTGGCCGCCGCCGCTTCGGGGTGCGTCCCGATGGCGGCTTCGCCGTCGATCGCCGGACGGGCGTGACCGGCCCGGCGCTCGGACTCAGTAGCGGTACTGGTCGTTGTGGCCCGTGTCGTAGCCGTTGGGGTACGGGGCCGGCTGGGCGGGCTGTTCCGGGGGCATCGGGGGGTACTGCTCGGCCTCGCGCTGCTGCGGGACCCAGACGCCGCCCGGCGGGGTCTCCGAACCGTACTGCGCGGACTGGGCGTAGGGGTCGGCGTACGGATCCGCGTACTGGTGCCCGCCGCCGTAACTGTCGTGGTTCCCGTAGCTGTCGTACGTGCCGTACTGCGGGGCACCCGCCGTCGTGCCGGTGCCGATGTACGGGTCGGAGTACGCGGCGTACTGCTGCTGGTCGGTGCCGTAGTCGTACTGCCCGGCACCCGCGTAACTGTCCTGACCCGCGAACGTGCCCTGGCCCGCGTACGTGTCCTGGCCCGTGTAACTGTCCTGGCCCGCGAACGTGTCCTGGCCCTGCGCCGGGTACGCGGAGTAGTCGGTGTACGGCTCGTAGGCGGCGTACTGCGGCTGGCCCTGGGGCTGTTGGGGCTCCTGGTGCGGTCCCTGCTGCGACCGGGCGTCGGTGTAGACGCCGTACTGCCCGGTGTCGTCCGGCAGCGGCTCCGGCTCGTAGACCTCCGCCGGATTCTGCGGGGCGAGGGGCGCGTGCGACGGCTCCGGGGGTGCGGCTGGCGCCTGTTCCATCTCCAGGTCCGAGACCTGGAGATGGGGTCCGCGATCGGCACCGCCACGGCGGCGGCGGCTCGCACCGGGGCTGCCTCCTATGGCCCAGCCGGTCGAGAAACCGCGCCGGAACGAGAGCGTGACGTACGTCTGGCCGGTCGCGAAGGCGATCGCGCCGATCGTGATGACGAGCACGGAGGGCATGAGGACACCGATGACCACACCGACGAATCCAGTGAAGGCGAGCAGGCGCCAGCGCAGGCGTGCCTTGTACTGGAGCAGCACCTCACCGAGCAGCCACAGCGCAACGATGCCGAACGCGATGTAGAGGACCGTCCAGCCCATGCCCGCCCCCTTCTACGGCCACCGCCCCGGATCGCGGCGGGTACGGCCGGTCACGACTGCTTGTGCAGTCCGAGATTCTCGTAGATTTCGAGCGTCGCCGTCGAGTTGTTCAACGTGATGAAGTGCAGTCCGGGGACACCCTCGGAAAGCAGCTTCGCGCAGAACTGCGTTGCGAAGTCGATGCCAATGGAGCGTACAGCGGCGGGATCGTCCTTGGCGGCGAGGATGCGTTCTTTCAGGGACGCGGGCAGGGTCGCGTTGCTGAGCTGCGCGAATCTCTCCAATTGGCGGACGCTCGTCAGGGGCATCACCTCGGGAATGACCGGGGTGTCGCAACCCGCAGCGACGACCCGGTCACGCATACGCAGATAATCCTCCGGGTCGAAGAACATCTGCGTGATCGCGTAGTCCGCACCGGCGCGGCACTTGTCCACGAAATGCCGGATGTCGGTGTCCCAGTCGGCTGAGCGCGGGTGCATCTCGGGAAAAGCCGCGACGCCGACACAGAAATCGCCGGACTCCTTGATCAGCCGGACGAGGTCGGCCGCGTACCGCACACCCTGGGGGTGTTCTACCCACGGGCCCATCGGATCGCCCGGCGGGTCCCCGCGCACGGCGAGGATGTTCCTGATCCCGGCGTCGGCGTACTGGCCGACCATGTTGCGCAGCTCGGCGACGGAGTGGTTGACCGCCGTGAGGTGCGCGACCGGGGTGAGGGTGGACTCGGCCGCGATGTCCTGCGTCGCCTTCACCGTCCCGGCCCGGGTGGACCCACCGGCTCCGTACGTCACCGAGACGAAGCTCGGCCGGACCGCCTCGATCCGGCGCAACGCGTTCCAGAGGTTCCGCTCGCCCTTCTCGGTCTTGGGCGCCCAGAATTCGAACGAGTACGACGTCTTGCCGGTCGCGAGCATCTCACGCACGGTGCGTGCGTGATCTGTCCAGGTGGAGGATGTGCCAAGGGCCATAACGGCAGGTTAACCAGGGCGTGGCGGCCACCCAACCGAACCGGCGAGATTTGCCCGAATTGACCGGTACTTGTCCACGCTTCGGACGCCGATGTCCCAAACACGTCGTCCCGGGCGCCCCGCCGGGATCACGCGTCGGCGCGCGCCCGGACCCTTTTGGCCAGCTCAGCGGCGGCGGCCGCAGGATCGGACGCCTCGGTGAGGGCCCGTACGACGACGACCCGGCGCGCTCCGGCGTCCAGCACCTCGTCGAGATTGCCGGCATCGATGCCGCCGATGGCGAACCACGGACGCGCGGGGGCGAGCGAGGCTGCGTAGCGGACGAGGTCCAGACCGGGTGCGTGGCGGCCCGGCTTGGTCGGGGTGGGCCAGCAGGGGCCGGTGCAGAAGTAGTCCACGCCGGCCTCGGCGACGGCCGCGTCGACCTCGGACTCGGCGTGGGTGGAACGGCCGATGACCACGTCCTGGCCGATGATCGCGCGGGCGGCCGGCACCGGCAGGTCTCCCTGGCCCAGGTGCAGCACGTCCGAGCCGATGGCGTGGGCCACGTCCGCCCGGTCGTTGACCGCGAGGAGCTTGCCGTGGCGCCTGCACGCGTCGGCGAGGACCGCGAGGTGTTCGAGCTCCTCGGCCGCCTCCATGCCCTTGTCGCGGAGCTGGATGACGTCCACCCCGCCGGAGAGGACGGCGTCGACGAATTCGGGAAGGTCTCCCTGGCGCCTGCGGGCGTCCGTGCACAGGTAGAGCCGGGCGTCGGACAGCAGCGCGCGAGGCGTGGACATGGTGCGGTTCCCCCCGGGGAAAACGATGACGTCGGTAGGCGGTGCGATGGGGCAGGCGGTGGTGCGGAGGGGATGCGGGCCGCGCCGTGCGGCCCGCATCCCCTGTACGGCTGTCGGTCAGACGGCGAGCGCCTGGGCGCGGCGCTTCACCTCCGTGCCACGATTCTCACTCAGCGCCTGCGCGGGCGTACCCGGCAGGCTCGGGTCGGGAGTGAAGAGCCATTCCAGCATCTCCTCGTCGGAGTAGCCGTCGTCCCTCAGGAGCGTCAGGGTCCCCGAGAGGCCCTTGACCACCTTGTTTCCGTCGATGAAAGCGGCAGGCACCTGGAGTGCCCGGTTCTCACCACGCCGTACGGCGATGAGCTGGCCCTCCTTGACCAGCTGCCGTACACGCGTCACCTCGACATCGAACAATTCGGCGATGTCGGGGAGGTGGAGCCAGGCAGGGACGAGAGCATCGATCTTTGCGTCAATCTCGGTCACAGGACAAGCCTGCCATCCCGGACTGACAGCCGATACCCGGACTCAGCCCTTCAGGGTCCCGCCACCCGTCCGCGCGCCTACTGCGGGGCCGCCGACTTCAGCGGCACGGACGCGTCGGCGACCCGCCCGGGATCGAGCCGGGTGCCCGCTTCGATGAGCTTGCGGCCCTGGATCAGATCGCGCGGCCGGCCGACGGCGAGGACCGCGACCAGGGCGCCGTCCCGCAGCCAGCACACCGACCAGGCGGGGCCGGCCGGGTCGCCGCGCCGCAGCAGGGTGTCCGCGCCTGCGTGGTGGCCCGCGTACTGCACGAACCGGCCGAACTGCTCGGACCAGAAGTACGGCACGGGGTCGTAGGCCGGCGGCCGTGCCCCGCCCCCGCCGGCCGATCCGATGATGTGGGCGGCGGCGGTGCGCGGCCCCTGCAGTGCGTTGTCCCAGTGGTGGACCAGCAGACGCGCCCCGTAGCGGGCGGAGGGGAACGACGCGCAGTCGCCGACGGCGTACACATCGGGCAGCGAGGTGCGCAGGGCCGTGTCGGCGGTCACCGATCCGTCGGGGCCGAGCGCGACGCCGGAGCCGGCCAGCCAGCCGGTGGCGGGGCGGGCGCCGATCCCGACGACGACCGCGTCGGCCGGGACGGTGCGGCCGTCCGCGAGGACCACACGGCCGGACTCGATGCGGGCCACCCGGGCCCCGGTGAGGAGTTCGGCGCCGCTCTCCGCGTACCAGGCGGCCATCGGGGCCGCGACCTCGGCGGGGAGCGCACCCGCGAGGGGCCGGTCGGCGGCCTCGACGACGGTGACCTCGCAGCCGGCGGCGCGGGCCGCGGTCGCGAACTCGGCGCCGATCCAGCCCGCGCCGACGACCACGACGGCGTGCCGGGCCTCCAGGACCGGGCGCAGCCGGGCCGCGTCGTCGAGGGTGCGCAGCAGATGGACGCCGGGCACGCCTTCGGAGCCGGGCAGCACGACGGGTTCGGCGCCGGTGGCGATGACCAGGGCGTCGTAGGGGACGGGCCCCTCGGATGTGTCCAGTTCGTGGTCGCCGCCGCGGACGCCGGTGACCTCGCAGCCCAGGCGCAGTTCGATGCCGAGCGCCTCGAAGTCGATGTCGAAGGCGGATTCCTCGGCCTTGCCGAGCAGGACCGCCTTGGACAGCGGGGGGCGGTCGTAGGGCTGGTGGGGTTCGGCGCCGATCAGGGTGACGGCGCCGGTGAATCCCTGCTCGCGCAGGGCCACCGCCGTCTGCACCCCCGCCATGCCCGCGCCGGCGACGACCACCCCGCGCCCCGCCCGCTCCGACTGCCGTTCCGGCCGCTCTGCCCGCTGCTGCTCGTTCACCCGACCACCCTAATCAACTGACGGCCCGTCAGGAAAGGGGTTCCGGGCCGTGCGGGCGGCTCGCTTCACCCGGCCCCGGGGCCGGGGTCTAGGGTGGCCCAGGTAAAACACTCGCGGGAGCCCGGACGAACCGGGCTGAGAGGGAGGCTGGGCGGCCTCCGACCGTACGAACCTGATCCGGGTCATGCCGGCGAAGGGAGGGGCTGGACGCCCATGCGTACACACCGTACGAGCGGGTCCGACGTCCTCGTCATCGGGGGCGGGATCATCGGGCTCGTGACAGCCTGGCGGGCCGCGCAGCGCGGTCTGAGCGCCGCTGTCGTCGACCCCGATCCCGGTGGCGGGGCCGCCCGCGTCGCGGCCGGCATGCTGGCCGCCGTCACCGAACTGCACTACGGCGAAGAGATGCTGCTGGGGCTCAACGTCGCCTCCGCCGCGCTCTATCCTGCGTTCGCGGCCGAGCTGGAGGCGGCGAGCGGACAGGACATCGGCTTCCGCGCCTGCGGCACCCTGGCCGTCGCGCTGGACGCCGACGACCGCGCCCATCTGCGGGAACTGCACGAGCTCCAGCGCCGGTCGGGGCTGGAGTCGGAGTGGCTCACCGGGCGGGACTGCCGCCGGCTGGAGCCGATGCTCGCGCCGGGCGTACGCGGGGGTCTGCGGGTCGACGGCGACCACCAGGTCGATCCGCGCCGGCTTGCGACCGCGCTGCTGACGGCGTGCGAGCGGGCCGGGGTCGTCCTCCACCGCCGGCGGGCCGAGCGGCTCTCGGTGGTGCAGGACCGGGCTGCCGGGGCCGTACTGGACGACGGTACGGAGGCCCGGGCCGATCAGGTGGTGCTCGCCGCCGGGAGCCTCAGCGGCCGGCTCGCGGGGGTGCCGGACCACGTCGTGCCGCCCGTCCGCCCCGTCAAGGGCCAGGTGCTCCGGCTGACCGTGCCCACCGCGTACGCCCCCTTCCTCAGCCGCACCGTGCGGGCCGTGGTCCGGGGCAGCCACGTCTATCTCGTGCCGCGCGAGAACGGCGAGCTGGTCATCGGCGCCACCAGCGAGGAGATGGGCTGGGACACCACCGTCACGGCGGGCGGTGTGTACGAGCTGCTGCGCGACGCCCACGAGCTGGTGCCCGGCATCACCGAGCTGCCGCTCACCGAGACCCGGGCCGGTCTGCGCCCCGCCTCTCCCGACAACGCGCCGCTGCTCGGCCGCACCGCGCTGCCCGGCCTCCACCTCGCCACCGGTCACCACCGCAACGGGGTGCTGCTCACGCCCGTCACCGGTGACGCCATGGCGCAGCTGCTGGCCGACGGCGAGCTGCCCGAGGTGGCCCGCCCCTTCTCCCCCGGCCGTTTCCCGGCCGCCGCACCCGTACGTCAGGAGCAGCCCGCATGACCGCGCCCGTCTCCCTCTCCGTGTCCGTGAACGGCGAGGTCGTCGCCGTCGCCGCGGGCACCACCCTGGACGCCCTCGTCGCGACCCTGACCCGGGCCCCCTCGGGGGTCGCGGCCGCGCTGAACGAGACCGTCGTCCCGCGTGGCCGGTGGTCGGCCGCGGAGCTCGCCGAGGGCGACCGCGTCGAGGTCCTGACCGCGGTCCAGGGAGGCTGACCGTGTCCGACGACCTCTTCACCCTCGGGGACAGCGTTTTCGGCTCCCGGCTGATCATGGGGACGGGCGGGGCGCCCAGCCTCGATGTGCTGGAACGCTCCCTGATCGCCTCCGGCACCGAGCTGACCACGGTCGCGATGCGCCGGCTCGACCCGACCGTGCAGGGCTCCGTGCTCTCCGTCCTGGAGCGGCTCTCCATCCGCGTCCTGCCGAACACCGCGGGCTGCTTCACGGCGGGTGAGGCCGTGCTCACCGCGCGCCTGGCCCGCGAGGCGCTCGGCACCGACTGGGTCAAGCTGGAGGTGGTGGCCGACGAGCGGACACTGCTGCCCGACCCGATCGAGCTGCTGGACGCCGCGGAGATCCTGGTGGACGACGGGTTCACCGTCCTGCCGTACACCAACGACGACCCGGTGCTGGCCCGGAAGCTGGAGGATGTGGGATGCGCGGCGATCATGCCGCTCGGCTCCCCCATCGGCTCGGGTCTGGGCATCCGCAATCCGCACAACTTCCAGCTGATCACCGAGCAGGCGGGGGTCCCGGTGATCCTGGACGCGGGCGCGGGGACGGCCTCGGACGCGGCGCTGGCGATGGAGCTCGGGTGCGCGGCTGTGATGCTCGCCTCGGCGGTGACCCGGGCCCAGGAGCCCGAGCTGATGGCCTCGGCGATGCGGCACGCGGTGGAGGGCGGCCGGCTGGCGTACCGTGCCGGCCGGATCCCCCGCCGCCACTTCGCCGAGGCGTCGTCGCCGGTGGCAGGGCGTGCGGCGCTGGATCCGGAGCGCCCGGCCTTCTGACACCGGGCCCCGCGGCGCCGGATCGCATGTCCCTGTCACGGCTCGGCTGCAGTACGGGCCCAGGATCGCCCCGGCCCGTCGGGGGTGTCCGTGGCGGCTCGTAGACTCGCTGCGTGGATACGACCCTCCAGGACCCTCTCGTCGGGCAGCTGCTCGACGGCCGCTACCGCGTCGATGCCCGCATCGCCGTGGGCGGCATGGCCACGGTCTACCGGGCCATGGACACCCGGCTCGACCGGGTGCTCGCCCTCAAGGTGATGCACCCGGCGCTCGCGACCGACGCCTCGTTCGTCGAGCGCTTCATCCGTGAGGCCAAGTCCGTGGCGGGGCTCGCGCACCCCAATGTGGTCGCGGTCTTCGACCAGGGAGCCCAGGGGCAGTACGTCTACCTGGCGATGGAGTACGTCGCGGGATGCACGCTGCGTGATGTGCTGCGCGAGCGCGGCGCGCTGCAGCCCCGGGCGGCGCTGGACATCCTGGAGCCGGTGCTCGCCGCGCTCGGTGCGGCGCACCGGGCGGGTTTCGTGCACCGGGACATGAAGCCGGAGAACGTGCTGATAGGCGACGACGGCCGGGTCAAGGTCGCCGACTTCGGCCTGGTACGGGCCGTGGGCACGGTCACCAACACCACCGGATCCATCCTGGGCACCGTCTCCTATCTCGCCCCCGAGCAGATCGAGCACGGCACGGCGGACACCCGCGCCGACGTCTACGCGTGCGGGGTGGTGCTCTACGAGATGCTCACGGGCACCAAGCCGCACGGTGGCGACTCCCCCGCCCAGATCATCTACCAGCACCTCAACGAGGACGTCCCGGCCCCATCGGCCGCGGTGCCGGGGCTCGCGGCCGAGCTGGACGAGCTGGTCGCGAGCGCCACCGCCCGGGACCCCGAGGTCCGGCCGTTCGACGCGGTGGCGCTGCTCGCCGGGTCCCGCCGGGCCCGCGCCGGTCTCAGCGAGGCCCAGCTGGACGCCGTACCGCCGCAGGCCCTGGCCGAGGTGCACGACGACGCCGAGGACCGCACCAGCGTGATCCCGCGGGTGCTGCCGCCGGGCCAGGGCACCGCCCACCACACCAGCCGGCTGGAGATGCCCCCGCAGCCGCCACCGCAGCCGCCGGCCCGCCGGCGCGGGCCCCTGGGCGGCCCGCGGCGCGGCATCCTCGCGGCGGTCGTCGCCGTGCTGCTGGTCCTGGGGATCGGCGGCGGGGTCTGGTACATCAACTCCGGACAGTTCACCCATGTCCCCTTGCTGCTCGGCCAGAGCGAGAAGGCCGCCGAGGGGCGGCTCTCGGACGCCGGTCTGGAGCTGAAGGAGGTCAAGCGGGCCTACAGCGACACGGTCGCCCGCGGCAGGATCCTCCGCAGCGACCCGAAGTCGGGCGCCCGGATCCGGGGCAACGGCTCGGTGACACTCGTCGTCTCGCGCGGGCCGGAGATCGTGAAGGTGCCCGACGTCGAGGGCGTCGCGCTGGGCGAGGCCAAGCGGAAGCTGGTGAAGGCGGGTCTGGTGCCCGGCATGACCACGAAGGAGTTCAGCGAGGACGCGGCGGCCGGTGAGGTGGTGCGCACCGATCCCGAGGCAGGCACCGAGCGCCACCCGGACACCGCGGTCGCGATCGTGGTCTCCAAGGGCAGCCCGGTCGACGTCCCCGATGTCACCGGCCTCTCCGTCGAGGACGCCACCGACGCGCTGGACGACGAGGGACTGAAGGCCAAGGTGCTGCCGAAGAGGGTGAACTCCCCCCAGGACGCGGGCGACATCGCCCAGCAGTCACCGGCCGAGGGCCGGCAGGCCGCCGAGGGCGACACCATCACGCTGACGGTCTCCAAGGGCCCGCGGATGATCGATGTGCCGGACGTCACCGGTGAGAACGTGGACGACGCCCGGAGCGAGCTGGAGGAGGCGGGCTTCGAGGTCAAGGTCGACCGCCCGTTCCTGTCCTTCAGCGACACGATCGCGAGCCAGTCCGTCGACGGCGGCGATCAGGCCCCCGAGGGCAGCACCATCACCATCAAGACCAAGGGGCTCTAGAACCGTATGCGCAATCCTGTCGGTGGCCATGTGCCGGTGGCCGGCGGCCTCGCCAAGGTCGGCCTCCCGTACGCCCGGGAGATGGGCGCGGAGGCCGTCCAGGTCTTCGTCGCCAATCCGCGCGGCTGGGCGACGCCCGCCGGGAACCCGGCGCAGGACGAGCAGTTCCGCGCCGAGTGCGCCGCCGCGTCCGTACCGGCCTACGTCCACGCGCCGTATCTGATCAACTTCGGCTCGCACACCGGGGCGACCGTGCAGAAGTCCGTGGACTCACTGCGCCACTCCCTGCGCCGGGCCCGGGAGATCGGGGCCCTGGGCGTCGTGGTGCACACCGGCTCGGCCACCAACGGCCGGCCCCGCGAGGAGGCACTGGCCCAGGTGCGCACCCACATGAGGCCGCTGCTCGACGAGCTGACGCACGAGGACGATCCCTTCCTGCTGCTGGAGTCCACCGCGGGTCAGGGGTTTTCGCTCTGCTCGCGGACCTGGGACTTCGGACCGTACTTCGACGCACTCGACGCCCATCCGAAGCTCGGCATCTGCCTCGACACCTGCCACGTCTTCGCGGCCGGACACGATCTGGCCGGTCCCGGCGGGATGAAGGAGACGCTGGACCTGCTGGTGGAGACGGTCGGTGAGGGGCGGCTGAAGCTGATCCACGCCAATGACTCCAAGGACGTGTCCGGGGCCCACAAGGACCGGCACGAGAACATCGGCGCGGGCCACATCGGCGAGGAGCCGTTCCGTGAGCTGTTCTGCCATCCGGCCACCGAGGGCGTGCCGCTGATCATCGAGACACCGGGCGGCAAGGAGGGGCACGCGGCGGACGTGGCCCGGCTCAAGGGGCTGCGCGACCTGGGCTGACCGGGGTCGCGGCACCCTCGCCGCGGGCGTGGAACGCCGCTCTCCCGGAGCTCCTCAGAGTTCGGGGCCGTCCCCCGGCTCCTCCTGGTAGGAGTAGCGCTGTTCCTTCCAGGGGTCACCGACGTTGTGATAGCCGCGCTCCTCCCAGAAGCCGCGGCGATCGGCGGTCATGTACTCGATGCCCCGGACCCATTTGGGGCCCTTCCAGGCGTACAGATGAGGAACGACCAGCCGGAGCGGGAAGCCGTGCTCGGCGGTGAGCAGCTCGCCGGCCTTGTGGGTGGCGAAAAGGGCCCGCTCGGCGGTGAAGTCGTCGAGTCTGAGGTTGGAGCTGAATCCGTACTCGGCCCAGACCATCACATGGGTGACTTGGGGCGCGGGCGGTGCGAGTGCCATGACATCACGGACGAGGACTCCGCCCCACTCAGCGCCGAGCATGCTGAATTTGGTCACACAGTGCAGATCCGCGACGACCGAGGAGAACGGCAGCGCGGAGAATTCCTGGTGGTTCCAGCAGTGCTTGTCCCCGTCGGCCGTGGCCCCGAAAACCCGGAATTCCCAGCGGTCGGGTTTGAACTTCGGCACCGGACCGTAATGGGTTACGGGCCAGCCGCGCTGCAGTCGCTGTCCCGGCGGAAGCTCGGACTGCTCTGATGCGCGGTTTTCCCGGCTTTCCGGCTGACCCATGTCTCCATGGTGACAGACAGGCAGGGGTGGTCATGACCAGCACAGAGACGTTTCGGGCAACCACTACTAAGCATGTACTTACTGGACGGCCACCGGGCGCGATGCGAAGATGCGGCCAACTTGCCCAGTTCACCGGTTGGAAGGAGCCTCTGCGATGCAGGGCGACCCCGAGGTCCTCGAGTTCCTGAACGAACAGCTGACCGCCGAATTGACTGCCATCAATCAGTATTTCCTGCATGCAAAGATGCAGGACAACTTCGGCTGGACGAAGCTCGCGAAGTACACGCGCTCCGAGTCGTTCGACGAGATGAAGCACGCGGAGATCCTTACCGACCGGATTCTCTTCCTCGACGGACTGCCCAACTATCAGCGGCTGTTCCATGTCCGCGTGGGCCAGACGGTCACCGAGATGTTCCAGGCGGACCGCCAGGTCGAGGTCGAGGCGATCGACCGCCTCAAGCGCGGCATCGAGCTGATGCGCGGCAAGGGCGACATCACGTCCGCGAACATCTTCGAGTCGATCCTGGCCGACGAGGAACACCACATCGACTATCTCGACACCCAGCTGGAACTGGTCGAGAAGCTCGGCGAGCCGCTCTACATCGCGCAGCTGATCGAGCAGCCGGACAGCTGACCGGCTCGGGGGCGCGGCTGCGCTCAGGCGGCTTCGGGAAGCGTGACCACCGGCGCGAAGGCGGGCCCGGCGGCCGGCGTGATGCCCGGTTCGGCGTCGGCGGCGGCAGGGGCCGCGAGAGGTTCGGCGGTGGCGGGCGACTGCTTCTGGTCGAGCAGTTCGCGGCGCGGACAGGCGCCGCGGCCGAGCATCGCCTGGATGGTGCGGACACAGCCGCCGCAGTCGGTCCCCGCCTTGCAGGCGGAGGCTATCTGGCGGGGCGTGCAGGCGCCGGCTTCCGCATGCTTCTTGACCTGCTGCTCCGTAACGCCGAAGCACGAGCAGACGTACATGCGGTTTCACCTCCCGGCGGGGTGGGTCGTGGTGGCCGTCCCGATAATCGGTGAGGCTAACCTAACCTTACCCGCCGCTCAAGGGCGGTAAAAGCCCCGGAACGCCCTGTGGGGCACGGATCACATCGATCCGTGCCCCACAGTCGTACGCGCACTACCTGCGGTGATGCCTACTGATCCCGGTACATCTCGGCGACCAGGAACGCGAGGTCCAGCGACTGGCTGCGGTTGAGCCGCGGGTCGCAGGCCGTCTCGTAACGCTGGTGCAGATCGTCCACGAAGATCTCGTGGCCGCCGCCGACGCACTCGGTGACGTCGTCACCGGTGAGCTCGACGTGGATGCCACCGGGGTGGGTGCCGAGGCCCTTGTGCACCTCGAAGAAGCCCTTGACCTCGTCCAGGACGTCGTCGAAGCGGCGGGTCTTGTGGCCGGACGCGGCCTCGAAGGTGTTGCCGTGCATCGGGTCGGTCACCCAGGCAACGGTGGCTCCGGACGCGGTGACCTTCTCGACCAGCTCGGGAAGCTTGTCGCGGACCTTGTCGGCGCCCATCCGGACGATGAAGGTCAGCCGGCCGGGCTCGCGCTCGGGGTCGAGGCGGTCGACGTAGCCGAGCGCCTCGTCGACGGTGGTCGTCGGGCCGAGCTTGATGCCGATGGGGTTGCGGATCCTCGACGCGAACTCGATGTGCGCGCCGTCCATCTGCCGGGTGCGCTCACCGATCCACACCATGTGGCCCGAGGTGTCGTACAGCTGGCCGGTGCGCGAGTCGGTGCGGGTCAGCGCCGACTCGTAGTCCAGCAGCAGGCCCTCGTGCGAGGAGTAGAACTCGACGGCCTTGAACTCGGCGGGGTCGGTGCCGCACGCCTTCATGAAGTTCAGCGCGTTGTCGATCTCGCGGGCCAGGGCCTCGTAGCGCTGGCCGGAGGGGGACGACTTCACGAAGTCCTGGTTCCAGGCGTGCACCTGGCGCAGGTCGGCGTAACCACCGGTGGTGAAGGCGCGGACGAGGTTCAGCGTGGAAGCGGATGCGTGGTACATCTGCTTCAGCCGGTCCGGGTCCGGGACGCGTTCGGCCTCGGTGAAGGCGAAGCCGTTGACGGAGTCACCGCGGTAGGTCGGCAGGGTCACGCCGTCGCGGGTCTCGGTCGACTTGGAGCGCGGCTTGGAGTACTGGCCGGCGATCCGGCCCACCTTGACGACGGGCACGGAGGCCGCGTAGGTGAGGACGGCGCTCATCTGGAGCAGCGTCTTCAGCTTGGCGCGGATGTGCTCGGCCGACACGGCGTCGAAGGCCTCGGCGCAGTCACCGCCCTGAAGCAGGAACGCCTCGCCCTTGGCGACGGCTCCCATGCGGGCGCGCAGCTGGTCGCACTCGCCGGCGAAGACGAGCGGCGGATACGACGCGAGGTCCGCGAGTACATCGCGCAGCGCCTCGGAGTCGGGGTACTCGGGCTGCTGCGCCGCGGGAAGGTCTCGCCAGGTGTTGCCACCGGCGACGGAGGTATTGGCGTTCACGGTCACGGTGCCCACATTACGGGGTCGTGTCGACTGCTTTTCCTGCTGCTCAGTGGCTGAGACGGACGTCTCGGCACGTCGAGTGACGGGGGTCACGCCCCGGCTGCTAGCCTCACGTTTTTCAGCGTTGAACAAGTGGACAACAGGGGTGGGGACTTGAAGCGGAATCACCGTAGGGACCTCAGGAGACGGCGGCTGCTGTTCGGGGCCGGTGCGGCGGTGGTCGCCACCGCGACGATCGGCACCCTCGCCATGGCCTCGCAGAACTCCGCGACCACGGACAGCAAGCCGGGCTCCGCGGCCGCCACCCTGCAGACGCAGTTCAGGGACGCGGCTCGTGAGTTCGACGTCCCGCAGAGCGTGCTGATGGCCGTCTCGTACCGCCAGACGCTGTGGGAGAGCCACGACGGGGAGCCGAGCACCAGCGGCGCGTACAACGTCATGGGGCTGACCCGGGTGACCGCGGGCGACGTCGCGCAGCCGACGGACGCGGAGCGGCTCTCGCACCTCGACATGAGCGGCGACCCGGCCGTCACGAAGCACTTCGACGCGGAGCGCGCGCTGCGTAGCCTGCCGAAGCGGGTGGACACCACCGCGGCCGAGCTGCACACGCTGGACGAGGCCGCGAAGCTCATCGACAAGCCGGCCGGCTCGGTCCAGGACGACACCGCGCAGAGCATCCGGGCGGGCGCTGCGCTGCTCGCGAAGTACCAGCGCGAGGCCACCGACTCACTGCCCGACGACGCCGGCCGGTGGTACCCGGCCGTCGCCCGCTACAGCCAGGCGTCGGACACCAAGGGCGCCACGCTCTTCGCCGACCGGGTCTTCGAGTCCGTCCGCGGCGGCGAGAGCCGGCTGACGGCGGACGGCCAGCGGCTGTCGCTGCCCGCCGATCCTTCGGTGACCCCGGTGAAGCCCGCGAAGATGCGGCTGGCGGCGACCGACGCGAGCACCACCGCGGCCCCCGCACCGGAGTGCCCATCCGGTCTGAACTGCGACTTCAAGCCGGCCGGGTACAAGCAGAACAGCTCCACCCCGGACGATTTCGGCAACTACAACGAGGCCGACCGCCCGGCCGGTGGCGAGGACATCCGCTACATCGTCATCCATGACACCGAGGGCGGTTACGACGGTTCGCTGGCCACGTTCCAGAACCCGGCCTCCTACACCAGCGCGCACTATCTGATCCGGGCCAAGGACGGTCTGGTCACCCAGCTGGTCAAGACCAAGGACGAGGCGTGGCACGCGGCGAACAAGACCGTGAACATGCACTCGGTCGGGATCGAGCACGAGGGCTACGCGATCAAGTCGGGCAGCTGGTACACCGAGCCGCAGTACGAGTCCTCCGCGACGCTCGTGAAGTACCTGGCCGACAGGTTCGGCATTCCGCTCGACCGTGAGCACATCATCGGCCACGACGAGGTGCCGGGCGTCCTGGACGCCAATGTCGCGACGCAGCACTGGGACCCGGGCCCCTTCTGGGACTGGAACCACTACATGTCCCTGATCGGCGCCCCGACCGGCGCCGGCGGCGCGGGCGGCCCGGTCAAGGCCGGCCAGGTGGTGCGGGTCGTGCCGCCGTTCACCACGGCCAACCAGCCGGCGGTGACCTACGACGGCGCTACGGTCGCCAAACAGCCGGCGAACTTCGGCTACCTCTACACCTCCGGCTCCACCACGTCGGCGATGATCACCGACCCGTACATCCCCGACGTGAAGGCCACCGACGGCCCGAACTGGGGCAACAAGGTCGTCGCCGGCGGCACGTACGTCGTCGCCGAGGCCAAGGGTGACTGGACGGCCATCTGGTACGGCGGCAAGAAGGCCTGGTTCCAGAACCCGGGCGGCCAGTTCACCAAGGCGGTCGCCAAGACGGCCCAGCCGGTGCTGAAGCCCAAGGCGGGCGCGACGTCCATCCCGGTGTACGGACGCGCCTACCCGGACGACGCCGCGTACTCCGGCACGGGTGTGCCGGTGCAGGACAAGAACGGCGAGTCGCTGTCGAAGTACACCGTCCCCGCGGGGCAGGCCTACCCGCAGGCCGGTCCGGCGCAGGCCGGTGACTACTGGTTCGCGGGTACGTTCGCCGGCACGGCCGAGAACGACCGCACGATGGTGAAGGGGAGCACCTCCTTCTACCCGATCCGCTACAACCACCGCATAGCGTGGGTGAAGGCGAGCGACGTCCAGCAGGCGAGCAGCACCGTCCCGGACGCCGGGACGGACCGCTACAACATGATCGGCCGGGACGGCGCGGGTGACGTCTGGCAGTACCAGGGCACCGGCAGCGCCTCGTCCCCGTACTACAAGCGCTACCTCATGGGCTACGGCTGGCAGAACTACACCGCCATCACCGCCATGACCGCGATGCGGGCCGACGGCACGGGCGACATCGTGGCCCGCGACAAGGACGGCGTGCTCTGGTACTACCGCGGCAGCGGCAACCCGGACAAGCCGTACCTGGCGCGGCTCAAGGTGGGCAGCGGCTGGAACCAGTACGACATCCTGTCCGGCATGCGTGACCTCGACGGTGACGGCAAGGCGGATCTGATCGCCCGCAACGGCTCCGGCGTCATCTACTTCTACAAGGGGACGGGCGACCCGGCGAAGCCCTTCGCGGCCAAGGCGCAGATCGGCACCGGCTGGCAGATCTACGACACCCTGGTCTCCACCGGTGATCTGAACGGTGACGGCAGGGCCGACTTCCTGGCCCGGGACAAGTCGGGGGTGCTGTGGATCTACACGGGCACCGGCTCGGCGGCCTCCCCGTACGCGGCGAGGGTCAGGATCGGCACGGGCTGGGGCGCGTACAAGCTGCTGCTCGGACCGAGCGACCTGGACCGCGACGGCCGGGGCGACCTGGTCGGCGTGGACGGTTCAGGGAATTTCTGGTTCTACCACTCAACCGGTGACACGGCGGCGCCCTTCGCCAAGAAGGTGCAGGTCGGGACCGGCTGGCAGATCTACGACACGCTGTTCTAGCCCGGCGGGCAGGACAGTGAGCGCGGGGCCTGTTCCCACCCGGCCGGGTGGGAACAGGCCCCGTCGCCGTGCGGCGTGGGTTAGGGTTCGGGGCATGTTCGCGCACTCGACCCGTAACTGGTGGTGGACCGCTCATCCGGCGGCCCACTGATCGCGCGTACACCGACGCAGAGGCCGCCCGAGGGGCGGCCTTTTCCGTGTCCGGGGCCGTTCCTCCCAGCTGATCTTCCTGGAAGGAACACCCCGCATGACG
The DNA here is from genome assembly GCF_042672475.1 of Streptomyces sp. NPDC127177. Taxonomy (NCBI): domain Bacteria; kingdom Bacillati; phylum Actinomycetota; class Actinomycetes; order Kitasatosporales; family Streptomycetaceae; genus Streptomyces; species Streptomyces sp. NPDC127177. Next base: position 25,078 of record NZ_JBHXUW010000006.1, on the reverse strand, counting down.
ATCGACCGACTGCTCTCCGACGACTGCCCGCCCTTCGCCCTGCTCCGCAGGCGCACCCCCGGCCATGACCACGACACCGTCGAGGTGCTGATCGGCGAGGTGCGCGAGGTGGAGCGGCTGGCCGATCTCCCCGTCGGCGAACGGCCCTCACTGGCCATGGTGCCGTTCCGCCAGATCGCCGAGCGCGGCTTCGACGTACGGGACGACGGGACCCCGCTGTCCGTGCTGGTCGCGGACGAGACGTACGAACTCCGCGTGGACGAGGCGCTGAAGCTGCTCCCGGCCCATGAGGTGGACGTCCGCGACGGGGCCTTCGACGTGGGCGACGAGGAGTACGCGGGGACCGTGCGGCGGGTCATCGAGGACGAGATCGGCCGGGGCGAGGGCGCGAACTTCGTGATCCGGCGGACCTTCCGGGGCGAGATCCCGGGCTTCGGGCGGGCGGACGCGCTGGCCCTGTTCCGGCGGCTGCTGGCCGGGGAGCGCGGGGCGTACTGGACGTTCGTCGTCCACACCGGTGGCAGCGGGCCCGAAGGGCTCTCGGCTTCGGGGCGGCGGGCGACGGGTGGGCGCACGCTGGTCGGCGCCAGCCCGGAGGTGCATGTGCGGATGTCCGGCGGAACGGTCGTGATGAACCCGATCAGCGGCACCTACCGCTACCCCGCCGAAGGGCCGACCGCCGAGAGCCTGCTGACCTTCCTCGGCGACCGCAAGGAGACCGAGGAGCTCTCCATGGTGGTCGACGAGGAACTCAAGATGATGTGCACCGTCGGCGACATGGGCGGGGTGGTGATCGGCCCACGGCTCAAGGAGATGGCCCATCTCGCCCACACGGAGTACGAGTTGCGCGGGCGCTCCTCGCTGGATGTGCGCGATGTGCTGAAGGAGACCATGTTCGCCGCTACGGTCACCGGTTCGCCCGTGCAGAACGCCTGCCGGGTCATCGAGCGGTACGAGCCCGGCGGGCGCGGCTACTACGCGGGCGCGCTGGCCCTCCTGCGGCAGGGGCCGGACGGGGCCCAGAGCCTGGACTCGCCGATCCTGATCAGGACCGCCGACATCTCGGCGGACGGTGAGCTGCGGGTGCCGGTCGGGGCGACGCTGGTGCGCCACTCCGACCCGGAGAGCGAGGTCGCCGAGACCCACGCCAAAGCGGCCGGTGTACTGACCGCGCTGGGGGTGCTGCCGGGGCGGCCGAAGTCGGAGCGGGCGCTGCCCCGGCTGGCCGCGGACCCGCGGGTGCGTGCGGCGCTGGACTCCAGGCGGGACGGGCTCGCCCCGTTCTGGCTGCGGATGCAGGAGCGCACCGATGAGCTGTCCGGCCATGCGCTGGTGGTCGACGGCGAGGACACCTTCACCGCGATGCTGGGGCACCTGCTGCGCGCGTCGGGGCTCGACGTGTCGGTGCGCCGCTACGACGAGCCGAGGCTGCGCGAGGCCGTGCGGGCGCACGAGGGCCCCGTCGTGCTGGGTCCCGGCCCCGGTAACCCGGGCGACGCGGCCGATCCGAAGATGCGGCTGCTGCGGGCGCTGACCGCCGAACTGGTCCGCGATCACCGGTACGGGCTGCTCGGGGTGTGCCTCGGCCATGAGCTGATCGCTGCGGAGCTGGGGCTCGAGATCGTCCGCAAGGCGGTGCCGTACCAGGGCGCGCAGACCCGGATCGAGCTGTTCGGGCGGCCGGAGACCGTCGGCTTCTACAACAGTTTCACCGCGCGCTGCGACGACGCCGTGGTCACCGAGCTGGCTGCGCACGGCATCGAGGCGAGCGTGGACGGGGCGACCGGGGAGCTGCACGCACTGCGCGGGGGCGGTTTCGCCTCGGTGCAGTTCCACCCGGAGTCGGTGCTGACACTGCGCGGCGCGGCGATCGTGGGCGAGCTGCTGGCGGGGCTTCCGGTGCGCGGCTGAGGCGGGCTCAGGGGGCCGGCGCCGCCGCCGGGACCAGGACGTTGTCGCTGCGGCGGCGGGCCAGGTAGTCGTCGACGTTCCGGACGGTGGCGTCGATGATCTGGCCCACCGCGTCCTCGGTGTAGTACGCCTGGTGCGAGGTGACGATGACGTTCGGGAACGTGACGAGCCGGGCCAGGGTGTCGTCGTCGATGCCTTCCAGGGACTTGTCGAGGAAGAAGAGCCCGGCCTCGGCCTCGTACACGTCGAGTCCGACGCCGAGGAACCGGCCGGCCCGCAACTGGCCGACCAGGGCCGTGGTGTCGACGAGTCCGCCGCGGCTGGAGTTGATCAGGATCGCGTCGTCCTTCATCCGGGCCAGGGCGTCCCTGCCGATGACGTGGTGGGTGGAGGGCAGCAGCGGGACGTGCAGGCTGATCAGGTCGGAATCGGCGAGGAGCTGTTCCTTGTCGACGTAGCGCATGCCCAGTTCGACGCAGGCCGGGTTCTCCGCGACGTCCCAGCCGAGCAGATTCATGCCGAAGCCGTGGGCGATACGGGTGAAGGCCTCGCCGATCTTGCCGGTGCCGATGACTCCGGCGGTGCGGCCGTGCATGTCCCGGCCGAGGAGTCCGTCGAGGCGGAAGTCGAAGTCACGGGTGCGGCTCGCGGCCCGGATGACCCGGCGGTTGACCGCCATGGCGAGGGTCCAGGCGAATTCGGCGACCGAGTGGGGCGAGTAGTAGGAGACCCGGGCGACGCGCATGGCGAGGCGCTCGGCGACGTCGAGGTCGATGTTGTTGAAGCCGGTGGAGCGCTGGGCGATCATCTGGGTGCCGCCGGCCGCGAGGGTCTGCAGGACGCCGCTTCCCAGGTCGGCGTTGACGCTGGTGGAGATGACCTCGTAACCGGCCGCGATGGGGGCGGTGTCCCGGTTCAGGAAGACGTCCAGGCAGCGGACCTCGTGCTTCCCGGCGAAGGCTTTCTCGATCAGCGGCTTCTCGTCGGACTGCACACCGAAGGCCAGGATTTCCACGACGTCTCCGTGACTGATGCGGGCGGGGCGCCGGGTCCGTACGCACCGGGGTGCGTGCGGACCCGGCCGGTCCGGTCATCGCGAATATAAGGCCGGGGGTCCCGGTGCGCCGCTCAGCCGAAGAAGACACCCGCCTCCGCGTAGAGCGCCGGGTCGACGGTCTTGAGCCGGGCGGTCGCCTCGGCGATGGGCACCCGCACGATGTCCGTACCGCTCAGGGCGACCATCTTCCCGAAGTCGCCGTCGCGCACGGCCTCGATGGCGTGCAGGCCGAAGCGGGTGGCGAGCCAGCGGTCGAAGGCGCTGGGGGTGCCGCCGCGCTGGACGTGTCCGAGGACGGTGGTCCTGGCCTCCTTGCCGGTGCGGCGCTCGATCTCCTTGGCCAGCCACTCGCCGACGCCGGAGAGCCGGACATGGCCGAAGGAGTCGTGCGAGCCGTCCTTGAGGACCATCTCGCCCTGCGCGGGCACGGCCCCTTCGGCGACCACCACGATCGGGGCGTAGCTGGCCCGGAACCGGGAGGTCACCCAGGCGCAGACCTGCTCGGTGTCGAAGGGCTGTTCCGGGATGAGAATGACGTTGGCTCCTCCGGCGAGACCGGAGTGGAGCGCGATCCAGCCGGCGTGACGGCCCATCACCTCGACGACCAGGACCCGCATATGGGACTCGGCCGTGGTGTGCAGCCGGTCGATGGCCTCGGTCGCGATGCCGACGGCGGTGTCGAATCCGAAGGTGTAGTCGGTGGCGGAGAGGTCGTTGTCGATGGTCTTCGGTACGCCGACGCAGGGGATGCCGTGCTCCTCGGACAGGGTCGCCGCCACCCCGAGGGTGTCCTCGCCGCCGATGGTGACGAGTGCGTCGACCTCGTGCCGTTCGAGGCTGTCCCTGATCCGGCGGACGCCGTGATCCGCCTTGAGCGGGTTGGTGCGCGAGGAACCGAGGATGGTGCCGCCGCGCGGCAGGATGCCGCGCACCGCCGGGATGGAGAGCGGGACCGTCACCCCTTCCAGCGGCCCGCGCCAGCCGTCCCGGAAACCGATGAAGTCGTAGTCGTACTCCTGCACGCCCTTGCGGACGACGGCACGGATGACCGCGTTGAGCCCGGGGCAGTCGCCGCCCCCGGTCAGTACTCCGACCCGCATGGAAGCATCCCTTCGCCGAAGTGAGCTCACTCAGCTCCACGGTAAGGGTGATGCAGGTCACTTCGGGATGGGGCGGATGGTCAAGTCCAGCGCAATGTGCGGGTCTTGATCTCAGATGTCGTCCAGGCCGCGCTCGATGGCGTACCGCACGAGCTCCACCCGGTTGTGCAACTGGAGCTTGCCCAGGGTGTTCTGGACGTGGTTCTGGACGGTGCGGTGCGAGATGACCAGCCGTTCGGCGATCTGCTTGTACGAGAGTCCCTTGGCGACCAGCCGCAGCACCTCGGTCTCCCGGTCGGTGAGCTCCGGGGCCTTCGGCTCGTCGGATGCGACGGGGGCCGGCTCGGAGGCCAGCCTGCGGTACTCGCCGAGTACGAGCCCGGCGAGGCCGGGGGTGAAGACCGGGTCGCCGGCCGCGGTGCGGGTGACCGCCTCGGTCAGCTCCTGGGTGCTCGCCGACTTGAGCAGATAGCCGGTGGCGCCGGACTTGACCGCCTCCAGCACATCGGCGTGCTCACCGCTCGCGGAGAGCACCAGGACGCGCAGCCCCGGGTGCGAGCCGACGAGTTCCTTGCAGACCTGGACGCCGGGCATCCCGGGCAGATTGAGGTCGAGGACGAGGACGTCGGGGCTGACGGCCCCGGCCCTGCGGACGGCCTGCGGGCCGTCGCCCGCGGTCGCCACCACGTCGAACCCGGACTCGGCGAGGTCGCGGGCGACGGCGTCGCGCCACATCGGGTGGTCGTCGACCACCATCACCCTGATCGCCCGCTGCTGCCCCGCCGCGTCCTGATCGTGCTCTGCGCTCATCGGACCGAACCCGCCTTCCCCCGTGAAACCTTCGGAACCTTCAGTTCGACCTCGGTGCCCTGGCCGGGCACCGAGATCAGCTCTGCCGTGCCGCCCAGCTCGTTCAGCCGGCCGCGTATCGACAGGGCGACGCCGAGCCGCCCCTCCCCCTCGGCCTGGGCGAGCCGCCCCTCCGGGATGCCCGGTCCGTCGTCCCGGACGGTCACGATCACCTCGTCGGGCCAGTCCTCGACCAGGATCCAGGCCTGGGCGTCATCGCCCGCGTGCACCCGGACGTTGTCCAGGGCGGCACTGACGGCGGCAGCCAGCTGGCCGGCGGCGGCGGGCGGGAGCAGTACCGGGGCGCCGGGCTCGGCGAAGCTGACCCGGGAACCGGCGTGCGGGGCGAGCAGGGCGCGCAGATCGGTCTCGCCCGGCCCGTCCGGCTCGTCGTCGTCCGTATCGACGGTCCGCACGACGGCGCCGTCTGCGGCGTCCTCGGAGACCCGGGTGGGCGGCACCAGGCCGCTGGAGACCAGGGTGCGCAGGGCGACCTCCTGCTCCCCGGCCATCCGGCCCAGCTCGGCCGCCTCGCCGCCGATCGCCGTACCGCGTCGCTGCACCATCGCGAGGACCTGGAGCACGCTGTCGTGGATGTCGCGGGCCAGCCGTTCCCGCTCCCGGGTGGCGGCCTCGATCTCCAGGGCGCGGGCGAGGGTGCGCTCACTGGCGCGGGCGACCTCGACGACGTACCCGATCGCGATGGAGGCGACCCAGACCAGCAGGACGTTGTGCAGGGTGTCGCGGCTGGGTTCGGCGCGCTCGACGATGTTGGCGGCGGCGACGAAGCTGGAGGCGAAGGCCGCCCAGCGCCAGCCGCCCTTGATCGCGAAGGCCAGCACGGAACCCGCGGTCCAGATGGACGGCAGGGTCGGCCCGTCGACGTGCTGGGCCTGGAAGTCGGCGAGCGGGGTCACCAGGATGCCGGCGAGGGCGAGGGTGAGGTCCGCGCCGAGGAAGCGCTTGGTGCAGGCCACCGCGCCGGACACCTTCGGCAGGGTGACGAGCGTCCAGAGGGCCATGACGGTCAGGAAGACGACGGCCACCCACGGCCGCTCGTACTTGTCGCGTCCGAAGACGGCGAGCAGGATCGCGTAGAGCATCGTCAGGATGCGGTACGCCGTCAGCGCACGCCACAGCGGCTGCTCGACCGACATCCGCACGACCCGCACGCGCTTGGCCATCTTCTTCTCCCCCGCCCCCGGCGGACCGCGCGCGCTCAGGCGCCGCCGCGGTCCCCGTCCGTACCCGGCTGCTCGTCCCGGCCGCCGGACGCGGCCTGCTTGGCGGCCTCCGCCTGCCGCTTGGCGTCGTCCGCGAGCTGCCGCTTGGCGGCGGTCGCGTACACGTCGACGTACTCCTGCCCGGAGAGCTTCATGATCTCGTACATCACCTCGTCGGTGACCGAGCGCAGGATGAAGCGGTCGCCCTCCATTCCGTGGTAGCGGCTGAAGTCGAGCGGCTCGCCGATCCTGATCCCCGGACGCATCAGCTTGGGCATCACCTGTCCGGGCGGCTGGATCTTCTCCGTGTCGATCATCGCGACGGGGATCACCGGCGCCCCGGTCGCGAGCGCCACCCGGGCGAGACCACCGGGCTTGCCGCGGTAGAGACGGCCGTCGGGCGAGCGGGTGCCCTCCGGGTAGATACCGAAGAGGCCGCCGCTCTCGATCACCTCGATACCGGCCTTGATCGCCGCCTCGCCGGCCCCCCGGGCGCCCGAGCGGTCCACCGGGAGCTGGCCGACGCCCTTGAAGAAGGCGGCGGTGAGCTTGCCCTTGACGCCGGGCGCGGTGAAGTACTCGGACTTGGCGATGAAGGTGACCTTGCGGTCCAGGACGGCGGGCAGGAAGAAGGAGTCGGAGAACGACAGATGGTTGCTCGCCAGGATCGCGGGTCCCTGCGCGGGGATGTTCTCCAGGCCCTCCACCCACGGCCTGAAAGCGAGCTTCAGAGACCCGCCGATGGAGAACTTCATAGCGCCGTAGATCAACTCGGGTGCCTCCTGTGTGCTGTCCGACAGACCTTAGAGCATCCGGCAACCCGTGCTCCCGTGACGGCCCTGGTCGGTGTCGGCCCGGTCGCGTACGGTGAAGTAATCCGTCCGCACTCCCCCCTTTCGCTCCCCTTCGAGCCTCACGAACAGGAGACCCCGGTGCCGGTCCTTCCTGGAGCCGAGCCGTTCCGCCACGAGGGCGGAGAGGTCGGCGTCCTTCTCTGCCACGGATTCACCGGTTCCCCGCAGTCGCTGCGCCCCTGGGCCGGCTACCTGGCGGAGCGCGGGCTCACGGTCTCGCTGCCGCTGCTCCCCGGGCACGGCACCCGCTGGGAGGACATGCAGGTCACCGGCTGGCAGGACTGGTACGCGGAGGTGGACCGGGAGCTGCGGTCGCTGCTGGAGCGGTGCTCCCAGGTCTTCGTCTTCGGCCTCTCCATGGGCGGCGCGCTCGCGCTGCGGCTCGCGGCGAAGCACGGCGACGCGGTCCGGGGTCTGGTGCTCGTCAACCCGGCCAACAAGGTGCACGGTCTCGCGGCGCACGCGCTGCCGGTGGCCCGCCACCTGGTGCCGACGACGAAGGGGCTGGTGAGCGATATCGCCCTGGAGGGCTCGGCGGAGGTCGGCTACGAGCGGGTGCCGCTGCACGCGGCCCACTCGGTGCGGAAGTTCTTCCGGCTGGTCGATGCCGAGCTGCCCCAGGTGACCCAGCCGCTCCTGCTGCTGCACAGCCCGCAGGACCACGTCGTGCCGCCCGCCGACTCGGCCCGCGTCCTGAGCCGGGTGTCGTCCACGGACGTCGAGGAGATCCTGCTGGAACAGAGCTACCACGTGGCGACGTTGGACCACGATGCGGAGCGGATCTTCGACGAGAGCTACTCGTTCATCGGCCGCCTCGCTCCGAGCGTCGGGAAGAAGGGGAGCACGTCCGGTGGCTGAGCACGACGCGGAACGCGCGGGCAGCGAGGAGGAGCGCGAGCCGCTCCCCGTCGAGGGAGCGGCCGTCCCCGATGACGGCGGTGCGCCCCCGTCGGAGGGTCCCGGCATCGCCCAGGGCGGGGACGGGGAACGCCCGGTCGACGAGGACGCCGTCTGGCAGGCGATCGTCGCGGGGTACGGGGACGAGCCGCCGGACCCGCCGGGTGCCAGGCCGTTCCGGTCCATCGAGGACCTCGCGCTCCCGGACGACGGTCCGCTGACCGCCCTCGACCCGGACAAGGGCATCGGCAAGCGGCCGCCCAAACCGCCGGAGAAGCCGCTCGGCAGCTCGGTGGTGTTCGCCCCCGGTGTCGGCGGCCCGCGCGACTACGAGCCGGCGGAACCCACCGCGGGCGACACGGACGACGAGGACGACAGCGGCGAGGGCCACTTCGTGCCGCCGGAGCCGCCGCCGCTGCCCGAGGCCGATGTCACCGCCAAGTTCGCCTGGCTCGCGGTGGTCGGCGGACCGATCCTGCTGCTGCTCGCGGTGCTGCTCCAGTGGGAGATGACCTGGTGGCTGACGACGGTCTGCGTCGGCGGCTTCCTGGGCGGCTTCGTGACGCTGGTGGCGCGGATGGAGCACGACGACGAGGACGGCGACGACCCCGGCCGCGGCGCGGTGGTCTGAGCAGCCGTCCTACACCGCGTCGGCCGGCACCCTGAGCGCGGCCAGCACCGGCAGATGGTCGGTGGCGGCCAGCAGGTCGCCCTCGGCCACGCCGGGCAGCCCGGCCGGGACGCCGCAGCCGAGCACTTCGATGCCCCCGGTCGCGAAGAGCGCGTCGATCCGCTTGCGCGGGTCGCCCGGCGGGAAGGTGTGCTCGCCGCCCCGGGGCCGGACCGTCCAGCAGTCCTGGAGCCGCCCGGCCAGCAGCCGGAACGCCTGCCCGCTCGGTACGTCGTTGAGGTCGCCGCCCACGACGGCGTGCTCCACGCCCATCGCGTCCAGCTGTCCGAGCAGCAGCTCCGCCTGGGCGAGGCGCTCCTCCCGCTGAAGGCTCAGATGGCAGCTCAGCACGCCGATCCGGGTGCCCGCGATCCGGACGACGGCGGTGGCGAAGCCCCTGCGGTGCAGTCCGGGGGTGAGCGGCAGCAGGACGTCCTCGGTCCGCTCCACCGTGGCGCGCAGTGAGCAGAGCAGCAGGGGTCCGGCCGCGGTGGCCCCGCCGCCGAGGACCACCAGATCGGTGGCGGCGGCGAGCCGGGCGGCGCGCTTGCGCCAGCGGAAGAAGCGCGGTGCCTCCTGGATCAGCACCAGATCGGGCGCGCAGGCGCGGATCACGCGGGCCAGTGCCGCGGGGTCGTCGCGCATCGACCGGACGTTGTAGCAGAGCACTCTGATGACGGCCGAGCCGTCCTGCTCGGTACGGGATTCTGGCAGCGACATCATGGCCATGCCGGTCACGATACGACGGACGCCCGCCGCGTCCCGAGAGGGGCGCGACGGGCGTCCGTCATGTCCGTGGTGCCGGGTCGGATCAGCCCTGCCGGGCCAGGTCCGCCGCGCCCACGAGCCCGGCCTTGCCGCCCAGTTGGGCCGCGAGCACCTGGGCGTGCGGGCGCCATTCGCCGCCGATCAGCCAGCGCCGGAACGACTTGCGGATCGGGTCGAGGACGAGCTCGCCCTCGTCCGAGACACCGCCGCCGACGATGAAGGCGGACGGGTCGAAGAGCGAGGCGAGGTCGGCGAGTCCCGCGCCGGCCCAGCGGGCCAGCTCACGGAACGAGTCGACGGCCACCGGGCAGCCCTGCCGGGCGGCCTCGCTGATGTGCTTGCCCTCGATGCCCTCGACCGTGCCGTCGCCGAGACCCAGCAGGATCGGGGCGTTCTCCGGGGTGGCGTTGGCGCGCTGCTTCGCGTACCGGACGAGCGCCCGCCCGGAGGCGTACTGCTCCCAGCAGCCCTGACTGCCGCAGCCGCAGAGCAGACCGTCCGGGACGACCCGGATGTGGCCGAACTCGGCGGCCACGCCGAAGCGTCCGCGGCGCAGCTTGTTGCCGATGATGATGCCGCCGCCGAGGCCGGTGCCGAGGGTGATGCAGATGACGTCCTCGTGGCCCTGACCGGCGCCGAAGCGGTACTCGCCCCAGGCCGCCGCGTTGGCGTCGTTCTCGACGACCACGGGAAGGCCGACGCGCTGCTCGACCTTGTCCTTGAGCGGTTCGTGCCGCCAGTTGATGTTCGGTGCGAACAGCACCGTGGCCCGCTTGTCGTCGACATACCCTGCCGCGCCGATGCCGACCGCCTCGACCGGGTGCCCCTCGCTCGCGCCGGACACCGCCGCCGCGATCGCGTCCACGATGCCTTCGGCCGTCGGCGGGGTCGACACCTTGAAGGTCGAGAGGATGTGGCCCTCTTCGTCGACCACTCCAGCTGCGATCTTCGTGCCGCCGATATCGACGCCGATGGTGAGTCCCATGAATCCCTCAGTTTCGGTCGAGCCCCGCTGGGGCAACCGTACCCGAGGCCGGGCTCCGCCCTGTCGGCGCCGGTCAGTCCAGGTCGATGTGTTCGCCGGTGCCGGGCCCCTCTTCGCGGGGGTCGGTGGCGTCGTCCGCCTTCTTTTCGGAGCCTGCGGGGTCCCCGGCACCCTGGGTCCAGCGGCGTTCCTGTCCCTCGACGGCGGAGCGGTAGGCGGCCAGCAGTTCACCGCCGGCCGCGGCGATGTGGTCGAAAACGTCTGGATTGCGCTCGATGACGGGCTCGACGGCGGACTTCGCCTGCCTGATGACCTGCTGCACCGCACCCTGGGCCGCGACGCCCAACAGCGGCGACTGGAGGGACGCGACCTTGTCGGCCACGGCGTCCATCAGCTTGCGCAGCTCCTCGGCGGCGGAGCCGGGCGGCGGGCCGTACTCGGCGCGGCGGCGGGCCTTCTCGGCGGCGAGGTCCTCGGCGCAGGCCTGCGCCCACGCGTCGTCGTCGACGGGACGATCGGTGGCTTCGCTCATGGCGGACTCCTGCGACGTGGGTGGCCGGCGGCCCGGCACACGGGACCCGTACCTACGACGTTACCCGAACGGTGACACGCCGTTCAGCTCGTCCTCGGCCACAGGTCAGGATCGGGTGTGAACCGGACGCGCAGCACGCCGTCGGTGAGCGCGGCGCCGGAGACGGTGCAGCGGCGCAGCGCCGACTCCAGGGGCACGATGCGGTGGAACGGGCCGACGGTCAGCAGGAGTTCACTGCCGCGGCGGACCAGCTGGAGGTCCTTCTTGACCGCTCCCGGCAGCCGCAGGCACCAGACGAGTATGCCGTCCGGGCCGTCACCGTCCGGGCCGTCCGGCGCGCCGGACTCCTCGATCCACCAGGGGTCCTCGGCGCGGCCGGTCTCCCTGCCGTCCGGGGCCAGGGCGAGCGGGGCGTCCCCGCCGGTCAGGGCGGCCAGGTCGGCGGGGCCCTGCGGGTCACGGCCCAGGTGCGCCACCTCGACCGGCGGGGCCTCGGCGGCCCATTCCTCGCGCCAGTGGTCGAGGCACTTCTCCTGCTGTGCGGCGAGCGCCGCGAACCAGGGGTCCGGGGAGTGCCGGGGCAGCACCCGGTTGGCCACCAGGGAGTCGGTGCGCAGCCCGTGCAGGGCGAGTCCGGTCCGGGCGGCGCGCAGCGCGTCCTCGGCGGCGGGCCCCGGTTCGGCGACGATCCGCAGGGTGGTGGCGCGGTCCTCGATGAGCGCCTGGACGGCGGCCAGTTCGGCGTCGCGGCGGGCGGCGGCCTCGTACAGCCACTGGGCCGGCATGGGTACGCCGGCCAGCTGGGCGAGCATCGGGCGCAGGGCGCGTGCGGCCTGGCGCTCCTGGGGCAGCAGCCGGCGCAGGTAGCGGCGCAGCTGTTCGGGCAGGGCCAGTACGGCGAGGGCTTCGCGCAGCGGTGGCAGGTCGACGACGAGGAGGTCGTAGCCGTCGCGGGACCAGTCGCCCTGCACGGCGCGGCGCAGGGAGTGCAGGAGGGCGAGCTGGTCGCTGCCGGGGAGTTCGGTGAGCTCCTCGCCGTCCAGCTGGTTGCCGCCGAGGAGGCCGAGCACACCGGACAGCTGGTCCTGGAGGCCCAGGAGTTCGCTGCGGAAGTGCTCCGCGGAGTCGGTCCGCACGGACCACAGGGCGTCGGTGACCTGCGCGGGTTCGGTGCCGGACGGGAAGCCGGGTATGACGTCGGCGGAGATCAGCAGGGTGCGGGCGCCCCGCCGGGAGCCGGCCAGCGCGGTCGCAGCCGCGACGGTGGTACGGCCGGCACCGCCGGGCCCGGTGACCAGGACCGTACGCACCGGATCAGGCCTTCGGGACGGACTCGACGCGCTTCTTCAGCCCGGCCAGGGCGCGGTCGATGATGACCTTCTCCGCCTTGCGCTTGATCATGCCGAGCATCGGGATCTTGACGTCGACGGTCAGCCGGTAGGTGACCTCGGTGCGGTCGCCGTCGCCGAGCGGGGCCAGCGCGTAGGAACCGTCGATGGCGCGCAGCATCTGCGACTTGACCAGGGTCCAGCTGACCTCGTAGTCGCCGATCCAGGTGTAGGCGAGGGTGTGGTCGTCCTTGATCGCCCCGGCGTCCAGGACCAGACGGACCTTCTCGGCGCGGCCGTGGTCGTCGGTGCCGAGCACCTCGGCCTCCTTGACCTCGCCGGTCCATTCCGGATAGCGGTCGAAGTCGGCGATCACGCCCATGACGTCGGCCGGTGCCGCCTCGATGGTGATGCTCGAGCTGGTGTGTTCAGCCATCGCTGTGGCCCTCCAGTGCGGTGTACCGGTCGGTCGGCAGAGGCCTGCCGCCAGAAGGCTATCGCGTGGGCGATGCGCCTCGGCCCAGGGCCTGCCGGGATGCCCGCTGGGACCGGGGTGCCGGGAGCCCCCGGCCGCACCCGGTCACCACTCCAGCGCCCACGGCCTTCCGGTCGAGGCGAAGTGGCCGACGTTCACACATTCGGTGACGCCGATCCGCATCCGGCGCACCAGCGGCTGGTGGACATGGCCGAAAACCGCGTACCGGGGGCGGGTGCGGCGGATGGCGTCGAGGAGGGCCCGGCTGCCACGTTCGAAGCGGCGCGCCACGGTGTCGTACGTCAGCTCCGGGACATCGGGCGGGATGTGTGTGCAGAGCACGTCCACCTCACCGACCGCCTCGATCTTGGCGGCGTACTCCTCGTCGCTGATCTCGTACGGGGTGCGCATCGGGGTCTGCAGGCCGCCGCCCACGAAGCCGAGGACCCGGCCGCCGATCTCGACGCGTTCGCCGTCCAGGACGGTGGTCCCGGGGCCGGCGTACTCGGGCCACAGGCCGGGGATGTCGACGTTGCCGTAGGTGGCGTACGTCGGCGTGGGCAGCGCCGCGAACATCTCGGCGTACTGCTTGCGCACCGCCGAGACGATGGCGGCGTTGCGGTCGACGCCCGCCCACAGGCCCCGGCCGAACTCCCGGGCCTCGTCGAAGCGGCGCTCGGTGCGCAGGGCGACGATCCGGTCGGCGTTCTCCACACCGAAGAGCTCGGGGAAGATGCCGCGCGAGTGGTCGGCGTAGTCGAGGAAGAGCACCAGGTCACCCAGGCAGACGAGGGCGTCGGCGCCGTCCCCCGCGCGGGCCAGCGCCTCGGTGTTGCCGTGCACGTCGCTGACCACGTGGATTCGGGTGCGCCGCCCGTCGGCGACCCCCCGGCTGTTCGGTGCGGCTCCCATGAAGATCACCCTAGGACTCCGGCGTCCACCTGGGTAGAGGCCCCGGACCTGCGGTTACTTCCGGGGCCCCGGCGGGGTGGACTACTGTGCGCGAAAGGACGGCCGACATGTGTGACGCATAAGACATCTGGCCGGAACCCCCTATCCGGAACCGCGTACCGGTGGGTAACGTCCGGGCAGTCCAGTCGTGCTCACCCCACTGAGCACCCGCCATCTTGGACCGCGCCGGTGCGTCACACAGAGCCGTGGCACCGGAGCCCGATGAGGAGCAGCAGTCTTGCGCGAGTTCAGCCTTCCGGCCCTGTACGAGGTCCCCTCGGACGGCAACCTGACGGATCTCATCCGCCGCAATGCCGCTCAGCATCCCGATGTCGCGGTGATGAGCCGCAAAGTGGCGGGCGTCTGGACGGACGTCACCGCCACCCGGTTCCTGGCCGAGGTCAGGGCCGCCGCCAAGGGGCTGATCGCCGCCGGTGTCCAGCCCGGTGACCGGGTCGCCCTGATGTCCCGCACCCGCTACGAGTGGGTGCAGCTGGACTTCGCGATCTGGAGCGCGGGCGCCGTCACCGTGCCGGTGTACGAGACCAGTTCCGCCGAGCAGGTCCAGTGGATCCTCGGTGACTCGGGGGCCGTCGCGGTACTGGTGGAGAGCGACGCGCACGCCGAGGCCGTTGCCTCCGTGCGCGACCGGCTGCCGGAGCTGCGCCACGTATGGCAGATCGACAAGGGCGCGGTCGACACGCTCACCGCGTCGGGTGCGGAGGTCTCCGAGGAGACCGTGGACCTGCGCAGCACGAGCGCCAAGGCCGACGACCCGGCCACCATCGTCTACACCTCCGGTACCACCGGCCGTCCCAAGGGATGTGTGCTGACGCACCGGAGCTTCTTCGCGGAGTGCGGCAACGTGGTGGAGCGGCTCAAGCCCCTCTTCCGTACCGGCGAGTGCTCGGTGCTGCTCTTCCTGCCGGCCGCGCACGTCTTCGGACGGCTGGTCGAGGTCGCCTCGGTGATGGCCCCGATCAAGCTCGGCTGCGTACCGGACATCAAGAACCTCACCGATGAACTGGCCGCGTTCCGGCCGACCCTGATCCTCGGGGTGCCGCGGGTCTTCGAGAAGGTGTACAACTCGGCGCGCGCCAAGGCGCAGGCCGACGGCAAGGGCAAGATCTTCGACAAGGCCGCGAACACGGCGATCGCCTACAGCCGCGCGCTGGGCACGTCTCAGGGCCCTTCCGTGGGCCTGAAGTTCAAGCACAAGGTGTTCGACCGGCTGGTCTACAGCAAGCTGCGGGCCGTGCTCGGCGGACGCGGCGAGTACGCGATCTCCGGCGGCGCGCCGCTCGGTGAGCGGCTCGGCCACTTCTACCGCGGGATCGGCTTCACCGTCCTGGAGGGCTACGGCCTGACCGAGACGTGCGCGGCGACCGCCTTCAACCCGTGGGACCGGCAGAAGATCGGCACGGTCGGCCAGCCGCTGCCCGGCTCGGTGGTGCGGATCGCCGACGACGGCGAGGTGCTGCTGCACGGCGAGCACCTGTTCTCCGGATACTGGAACAACGAGTCGGCGACGGCCGAGGCGCTGGCCGACGGCTGGTTCCACACCGGCGACATCGGCACCCTCGACGAGGACGGCTACCTCGCGATCACCGGCCGCAAGAAGGAGATCATCGTCACGGCCGGCGGCAAGAACGTCGCCCCCGCCGTCATCGAGGACCGCATCCGCGGGCACGCCCTAGTGGCTGAGTGCATGGTGGTCGGTGACGGACGCCCGTTCGTGGGCGCGCTGGTGACGCTCGACGAGGAGTTCCTGGGCCACTGGGCCGAGGAGCACGGCAAGCCCGTCGGCTCGACCGCCCTGTCGCTGCGCGAGGACCCGGAGCTGCTGGCCGAGGTACAGCGCGCGATCGACGACGGCAACGCCGCGGTGTCCAAGGCGGAGTCCGTACGCAAGTTCCGCGTGCTGGCCGCCCAGTTCACCGAGGAGGCGGGTCACATCACACCGTCCCTGAAGCTGAAGCGGAACGTGGTGGCGAAGGACTTCGCGGACGAGGTGGAGTCGATCTACCGCGCCTGACCCGGGCATGGGCGGACGGGGCCCCGGTGTGCGGGCCCCTTCCGCCTGCCCGGACTCAGAGCAGCGCCCTGAGCTTCTGGGCCAGCAGGTCCCAGCGCCACTTCTCCTCGACCCAGGCCCGGCCCCGCTCCCCCATCCGCCGGCGCAGCTCCGCGTCGCCGAGCAGTGCGACGATCCGCTCCGCCGTCTCCTCGGCCGAGCCGCCGCGCACCACCCACCCGGTCTCGCCGTCGAGCACAGCGTCCGGGGCGCCGCCGGAGTCGCCCGCCACGACGGGCAGTCCGGTCGCGGACGCCTCCAGGTAGACGATGCCGAGGCCCTCCACGTCGAGGCCGCCGCGCCGGGTGCGGCACGGCATCGCGAAGACGTCGCCTGCCCCGTAGTGCGCGGGCAGCTCCTCCCAGGGAACCGGACCGGTGAACCGCACCGAGTCCTGCACCCCGGTCCGGGCTGCCAGCTTCCGCAGCTCGCCGGCGTACGGCCCGCCGCCGACGATCAGGAGCACGGCCTCGGGCACCTGGGCCAGGATCGCGGGCATCGCGAGGATCAGGGTGTCCTGGCCCTTGCGGGGCACCAGCCGGGAGACGCAGACGACGACCGGCCGGTCGGTGAGCCCGAGCCCGGCCCGGACCAGATCGCCGCCGGAGTCCGGGTGGAAGGTCTTCTCGTCCACGCCGGGCGGCAGCTGCACCATGCGGTCGGCGGCCTCCGGGGTGAGCGCCGCGGCGATCCGGGAGCGGGTGTACTCGCCGAGATAGGTGATCGTGTCCGTGCCCTCGCCGATCCGCCGCAGCAGCTGCCGGGAGGCGGGCAGCTGGGCCCAGCCGGCCTCGTGCCCGTGCGTGGTGGCGACCAGCCGGCGCGCACCGGCTCTGCGCAGCGCCGGTGCCATCAGCCCGAGCGGGGCGGCGGCGCCGAACCAGACGGACGAGCAGCCGTGGGTGCGCAGCAGCTGGGCGGCGCTCCGGGTGACCCGCGGGGTCGGCAGCAGCATCGTCGTACGGTCGCGGACCACGGTGAAGGGCTGCTCGGCGTCGAAGGCGGCGGTGGCGGCCGCGCCCTCGGGCCCGCGCTTCCAGGTGGAGGCGTAGACGACGATCCGGTCCGGGTCCAGGCGGAGCGCCATGTTGTGCAGGAACGCCTGGATGCCACCGGGGCGGGGCGGGAAGTCGTTGGTCACGATCAAGGTCTTGTCCATCGCCGCCGACAGTACCGGGCGGCCCCGCCTGATGACTCCCGCACAGACCGGGCGGGCATCATGGCTGCTTCGTACTACCGATGGAACGGACGAGGGCGGTCATGACGGGTTCGAACGGCACACGTCCGACGGCCTTCGCGGTGTGGGCGCTCACCAGATCCCTGCTGCTGCTCTGTGTCGTCAAGGTCCTCACGCTGCCGGGCCCGGACGTGACGAGCGACGTGTCGGTGATCTACCACGGCTGGTACGAGGTGCTGAGCTCGGGCAGCTACCCGCGGTCCGACGTCACCTGGCAGTACCCGCCGGCCGCGGCGCTCGCGATCCTCTCCCCCGGGCTGCTGCCGTTCCTTGACTACGCCTCGGCCTTCTTCGTCCTGGCGTTCCTCTGCGACGCGCTGGTGCTGGGGCTGCTGCTCCACGCGGGCCGTGGCACCGCCCGGCGGACGGCCGGGGCCTGGGTGTGGGTGGCGGGGGTTCCGCTGCTCGGCACGACCGCGTACGCCCGCTACGACGTGATGGTGACGGCCGTCGCGGTGGCGGCGCTGCTGGCCGGGGTACGGCATCCACGCGTGCTGGGGGCGCTGGCGGCCTTCGGGGCGCTGCTGAAGGTGTGGCCCGTGCTGATCCTGGCCGGCACCGCGCGCGGGCGGCGTACGCGGCTGGCGTGGACGACGGCGGCCGGGGTGATGCTCGGGCTGCTGGGTCTGTGCGCGGCGGTGGCGCCCGGCTCGCTCGCCTTCCTCGGGTTCCAGCGCGACCGGGGCACCGAGGTCGAGTCGCTGGGGGCGCTGGTCTTCCATGTGGCGCGGCAGTTCGGCTGGCAGGGCCGGGTGGAGCTGAACTACGGCTCGCTGGAGTTCCTGGGCCCGCACGTGCCGCTGGTGAGCACGCTGGCGCTGGGGCTGAGCGTGCTCGCGTTCGGCTGGCTGCTGGTGTGGCGGCTGCGGGCTCGCACGTTCGGGGTGAGCACGCCGGCGGACGCGGCGTTCACCGCGGTGCTGCTCTTCACCACCACGAGCCGGGTGATCAGCCCCCAGTACATGCTGTGGCTGGTCGGTCTGGCGGCGGTGTGCCTGGTCTTCCGGGAGAGCCGGATGACTCTGCCGGCCTGCCTGGTGCTGGCGGCGACGGGCGTGACCCAGCTGGAGTTCCCGCTCGGCTTCGGCCATGTGGTGACGAGCGACGCGACGGGCGTGACCCTGATGTTCCTGCGCAACGGTCTGCTGGTCGCCGCGACGCTGATCGCGGGCGGGCGGCTGTGGCGGGAGACGGTACCGCCGCGGGACCGGGCCGAGCCCGCGTCCGCGGAGGAGCGGGAGCCGGTCGCGGGCTGAGCCCCTGCCGGGCCCCGCGGTCAGCCGAGCCGGTCGGTCAGGTACTCCCGCCAGCGCGCGGTGAAGTCCTGCGGAGTGGTGCCGAGCACCTCGTGCAGGGCCTGCTCCACCGCCCCGTCCCGCCCTGAGTGCCCTCCGACGGCCCGGTAGAAGGCGAACAGCTTCTCCTCGCCCCAATGTCCGGCGATGAGCTCACAGGCCAGCCAGCCGCCCTCGTAGGCCCTCGCCAGCCGGTCCGCGTCGCCGTCGAAGCCGAAGTCCTCGTCGGTGGGCAGGACGGCGGGCAGATCGCCGCCCCCGACGGCGTCGGCCAGCTCCGGCGCTATCTCGGCGGCGGTGCGCTGCTCGGCCCGGTAGGCCGCCCAGTCCGCGAAGCCCTCGGAGAGCCAGGTCGGGGTGGCGGCCGAGGTACGGGTGCGGGTGGCCACATGGGTGGTCTCGTGGGTGAGGACGACGCGCTGCCCGAAGTCGCCGAGCAGTGCGTACGCCTGCGGGTTGACGATCACCCGGTCGGCGGGCGCGGTGCCCGAGCCGCCGGTCTCGCCGGTGGTGACGGCCGCTATGCCCCGGTAGTTCGCGGCGGGCGAGCCGAGCAGCTCCGCCATGTCCTTCACGGTGTCCGGGACCAGCACGACGACGCGCCCGGCCCACTTCTCCGGCCAGGCGTCGGAGACGGCGGGCACCGCCCGGTCCGCGGTGGCCGCGATCCGGGTCAGCTCGTCGCGGGAGCGGCCGACGCCCAGCACCAGGCTGTGCGTGCCGCGCACCACCTCGACGTCGCCCTGCTGCCAGAGCTGCCGGCCGCCGCCCTCGGCCGGCCGGTCGGCGGTGATGTACCAGCGGCCGTCCGCCCGCTCCAGGTCGAGCACCCGGTCCACGGAGACCGGTGCGCTGTCGTAGCCCTTGATCCGGTAGCCGAGCCGGACGTCGGCGGTGGCCCGGTCCGCGCCGTGCGGCGTGACGTCCGTCAGCCGGTACGTCCAGGAGCCGATCGGCATGTCCGCGAGGTGGCCGAGTTCCTTGCGCTGCGCGGTCCGCAGGTCGGTGGCGTCCGGGGCGACGACGGCGGCATAGCCGTCCGCGTCGTGGTGCAGCACCGCCTCGGCCCGGCGGTCCAGGGTGGCGCGGATGTCGCGGGCCGTGGTGTCCGGGACGTCGGCGGCCGGGGCCGAGCAGGCCGTGGCGCACAGCAGTGCGGCGAGCACGGCACCCGCCGCGCGCCGCCGCCCGTCCGTACCGCGCGCCCGCTCCGCGGTGCGCCCCTGATCAGCCACATGACCGAGGGTACGGGCTGTCCGTGGGGTCAGACCCTGGTCACCGAGGAGACGGGCATCATGCCGACGGGGTCATAGCGGACCGGGGCGCCGGGGTACGGGGCGTGGATGACCTGGCCGTTCCCCACGTACATCCCGATATGGCTCGCGTCCGCACGGTAGGCGACCAGGTCGCCCGGGCGGGCCTCGGAGAGCGGCACCATACGGCCGGCGTACCGCTGGGCCTGCGAGGTGCGGGGCAGGCTGACCCCGGCCTGGGCGTACGCCCACTGCATCAGCCCGGAGCAGTCGAATCCGGAGGGTCCGTTCGCACCCCAGACGTACGGGCGGCCCAGTGCCCCCTGGACGGCCATGACGGCGGCCGCCGCCCGCCCCGAGCCCGCCGGGAGCCCGGCCGCCATCGCCATCATGCCGTCCCGGCCGCCGCGCGAGGCCCGTTCGAAGGCGGCCCGGTCGGCGCCGGGCAGCGCCTTCAGCAGCTGCCTGGCCTCGGTGAGCTTGCGTACGACGGTGCGCTTGTGGCGGCTGAGGGCCGCGCGGTTGCGCTCCAGGCCGGCCAGCGAGCGGGCCGCCTCGGCCCGGGTCTGGGCGAGGGCCCGCTGGGCCTTGCGGAGTTCGGTCAGGGCGAGGGCCCGGCTGTCGTTCGCCCGGCCCAGCACGGCGGCCCGCTCCAGGTAGTTGTCCGGGTCGGAGGAGAGCAGCAGGGCGAGCGAGGGGTCGATACCGCCCGAGCGGTACTGCGCGCGGGCGGTGGAGCCCAGCTCCGTACGCATCCCGTTGACCCGCTCCTGGCCCCGGGCCGCCCGGTCCTGGGCCCTGCGCACCTCACCGCGCAGCCGTCCGGCGTTCTCACCGGCCTTGTTGTACTGCTCGGTGGCGCGCTCGGCCTCGGTGTAGAGGCGGTCGACCCGGGCCCCGGCGGCCTGCGGGGTGTCGTGCGGCTCGGCGTTCGCGGTGGCCGCGCCGAGTGTCGCGGCGGCGGTCGCCGCCGCGGCCGACAGGACAGTGACCCGGACGCTCCGGCTCACGCCGGGCTGTGTGGAACGGCGATGGGACACCACAGGACGCCGCACTCCCTTCCGCTGTACGCAGATGTGCGCAACCCCTGCCGCCCGGGGCGGGCGGACCGACGAACGGGAGCTGCACAGCAGGCAGACAGTAGTCGCGCGATCACGGAGCGGACAAAGACCGCGCCGGGCCGAAGGGGTGCGGAAACAGCTGCGCCCCGCCGGTGACCTGTGGTCTCCGGCAGGGCGGGCAGTCAGTACGGGGCGCGGGAATTCGCCCGTTCGGGCGTGATCAGATGCGTACGGCGGTCTGGTAGGCGCCGACCGTGTTCATCGACTCGTAGCGGACCACGGCGCCCGGCTTCGGGGCGTGCAGCACGGTGTTGTTGCCCGCGTAGAGCGCCACGTGCGAGGTGTTGCTGAAGAAGACCAGGTCGCCCGGCTTGAGCTGGCTGCGTGCGATCTGGGTGCCCTGGTTGATCTGGGTGTAGGTGGTGCGGGTGATCTGGGCACCGGCCTGGGCGTAGGCCCACTGGGTCAGGCCCGAGCAGTCGTAGGAGCTGGGGCCGGTGCCTCCGGAGACGTACGGCTTGCCGACCTGCGTGGAGGCGGCCTGGAGGGCGGCGCCACCGACGTTGGAGGCCGGGGCCTCGTTGCCGAGGTCGATGCGGTCTCCGGCGTCACGGCTGGCGCGCAGGTCGTCCTGGCGCATCTGCTCCTGCTCGGCGGCGGTGAGGGTGTTGAGCACCTTCTGTGCCTCGGCGAGCTTGCCCTGCTGCTTCTTCTTCTTCTCACCGAGCGTCTTGCGGACGTCGGCGAGGTCGCTCAGCTTGTCCTGGGCCTCCTTGCGCTCCTGCGCGAGGGACCGCTGCTTCTCCTGGATCTTCGCCAGCGATTCGGCCTGCTTGGCCGTCAGCTGGTCCAGGGACGAGGCCTGGTCGAGGAAGCTGTCCGGGTCCGAGGCGAGGAAGAGCTGCACGGAGGGGTCGATTCCTCCGGAGCGGTACTGCGCGGCGGCGAGCGAACCGAGCCCGGAGCGCAGCGTGTTGAGCTCCTCCTGACCGCGGGCGACCTTGTCCTGGATCGCGTCGACCTGCTTCTGGAGCTTGGTCTGCTGCTCCTTGGCCCCGCTGTACTGCTCGGTGGCCACCTCGGCCTCGTGGTAGAGCTTGTCGACCTTCGCCTTGACCTCGCTCTTGGTCGGCTTGGGGTCGGCGTGGGCGGCCTGGGAGGTCAGGGCCACGGCTGCGGCAGCAGTCGCGGTGAGCACGGTCACACGGGCGCGGCTCGGCTGCTTGGGACGACGGTGGGACGCCACGGAGGCGAGCTCCTTCTTCCTCGAGCCGCCTACCGGGCTGTGGGGGACAAGATCCCCGGCTCCGTGTACGTCACGGACTCGGCGGTTCCTTCACTGCCACCCCGGATGGGTGATCAACCGTGCGAAGGTTCGAGGCCTGACCCTAGTGACCATCTTGTGATCAGTTCAAATCCTCACGAGAAATATCTCGTCACAGCGGGTACTTCTTTACCCACATCACACTGCGTGTAGTGGTGATTTGACGGACCGTTCCAAGAACTCCGGCATGCCGCAACAAGTACCACTAAACACGCGAAAGCCGCTTCAGGAGCAAGGCGGACGCAACGGGCCTGGCTCCCGCCTTCGCCACTCCGTCGGCCACCTCGCGGTCGGTGGAGACCACCACGACGGGCCGTCCGGACGGTTCGGCACGCGCCAGTTGGCGGATGAGCTCGTCCGCCGTGACGCCCGCCTTGCTGAACAGGACCCGTACCCCGCGCGGCGGCGCGAGCAGCACCGGGGCGGCCAGCTCGGCCCCGTCGAAGACGCAGGTCATCTCGGCGCCCGTCTGGGCGGCGAGCATCGACAGGCCGCCCAACAGCCGCAGCCGCTGCTTCTCCAGGGGCATCTGCGGATAGCCGGTCTTGGTGACGTTGTAGCCGTCCACGATCAGATGCGCCTGGGGCAGCGCGAGCAGTTGGTCCAGCAGCGCCGGATCGGTCTCCGAAAGGGCCCTGGCGGCAATGTCCTTGGGTGACATCCGGCCAGGCTCGACGGCGTCGACGCTGTCCGCGGGACGCATCGAGGAAGGGGGCAGCGCCAGTTCGCGCCGCAGCCCGCCGGCCGCTTCGAGCACCGTGTCCAGCAGCAGCCGCAGCCGCATGTCCTCGACCGAGCGCCCCTCACGGGCGGCCCGGCGCCCCGCCTCGACGGACGCCTCCGCCTCACCGAGCCGCGCCCGCAGCCTCCGGGTCTCGCTCTCCGCCGCGGACACCTGGGCGGCGGCCTCGGCCCGGACGGCGTCGCTCTCGGCCCTGCCCCGGCGCAGCGCGGCCTCGCCGCGCTTCACCTCGTTGGCCGCGCTGCGCAGTTTGCGCTGGAGAGACTCGGTCTCCTTGCGGGCGGCGTCGAGGTCGGCCCGGAGCCGTTCGGTCTCGCTCTTCGTCTGCGCACGGGCCTGGGCCAGTTCCTCGCGCAGCCGTTCCAGTTCACGACGGCTCTCGTCGTCGGCCCGCTCCGCGTCGGCCCGCTCGGCCTCCTCGCCGGCGGCGGCGAGCAGCTTCACCCAGCCGGCCGGACGCAGCACATAGGCGGCGGCGGCCACATCGACGGGGTCGGCGGCGGCGGGCGGCGAACCGGCCTCCAGGGCGGCACTCAGCTCCGGCTGGGTCTCCCTCAGCCGTTCACCGATCCGCCGGCGGAACGGCGCGTCGCCCTCCAGGGCGGCCGCCATCGCGTTCCCGGCGAACTTGGCACGCCGACTGGGCGTGAAACGGGCGTACTGTCTGAGCTGGGCCGGGAGTTCGGTGACCGTGAGGCCACCGAACGCGTCCGAAACCAGCGCGACGACCCGACGCCGTACGCCTTCGGGCAGCGGGCGGTCGAGCGCCTCCACGGCGTCGTCGGCCGCATCGGCCGACGCGGCGCCGCCAGCGGGCTGCTCCACCATCCGTCACCTCAAACTGTATGTCCGCACGGCCCCGTCAGGAGTCGGCACCCGGCCTGTCGACTAGCTCGATCTGGTCCACCGCGTTGCACCAACGGCAGCGCACCGACTCGATGGTCTCACTGACCACCTCGCGTTCCTCGACGCTCGACTCCCCGGCCAGGTCGAGATGGACGTACTCGACCACTTTGGAGGAGCGCGTCACGTCGAAACGCGTGAGGTTTCCGCAGAGCGTGCAGCGCCAGCGGGTCGCCTCTGTCGGCTGGGGAACAGTCGTCATCGTTGCGTCCTCTTGTCTCGAACCTCGTGCTGCCACATAAGGATCTCGCGGTGCGCCGTCGAACTGCGGATGTCCTCCCGTAACCCTACGGCCTCACCGCTTGCCACCGGCACGGCGAGGCGGTCTGTCCGGTTCTCTCCGCTTGCGTCATGCTCTGATCATGATCGATCGGCGGGCTGCGGCCGGCAGACTCCTGCGGGCGGCCACCTCGGGCGGGCCGCCGGTGACCTACGCCCTCATCGCGCTGTGCTGTGTGGTCTTCGCGATCAGCCCGCTCTCCGGCCTCGCCCCGGTGTACGGCAGCGCGGACGCGCTGCTCTCCGCCCAGGCCGGGTACTTCGAGCGCTGGGGCGTGATCCCCAGCGAACTGTGGGACGGCTCCGCGCACGCCCTGCTCACCCCGCTCACCGCGCTCTTCGTGCACGGCAGCTGGCTGCATCTGCTCGGCAACATACTGTTCCTGTACGTGTTCGGGGCGATGACCGAGGAACGCATGGGCCACGCCGAGTTCGCGTTCTTCTACCTCGGCTGCGGCTACCTCGCCCTGCTCGCCTACGCGGCCGCGCACGCCACTTCCGACCAGACGCTCGTCGGCGCGTCGGGGGCGATCTCGGCGGTGCTGGGCGCCTTCCTCTACCTGTTCCCACGAGCGCGGGTCACCAGCGTGTTCCCGTTCCTGCTCTTCCTGCCGCTGCGCTTCCCCGCCTGGATCGTGCTGATCTTCTGGTTCGTCCTGCAGTGGCTCGCCGCCGAGGGTGCGGGCAGCGGGCCGGGCGTGGCCTACCTGGCCCATGTGGTCGGCTTCGCGGTCGGCTTCCTCTACGCATGGGGGCGCTTCCGGCGTGAGGCTCGGGCCTTGCGTCCGGATCAGGCCGGATCCGGATAAGGGAGCGGGGTCCGGTGCGGGCAGCTGCAAGGCGGAGGAGGGAGTCACCGCGGAGCATTGGTGAGCGACGACAACGCCGCAGATGCCCGCACCGGACCCCGCGAGCCCGGCATGATCCGGGCGCAAGGCCCTAGAGTGAAGTCTCCAGCCACGGCCACCGAGGGAGAAAGCCAGCCGTGATCACCGCGATCGTGCTCATCAAAACCAGCGTGGACCGGATTCCCGAGATCGCCGAGGCCGTCGCGGCGCTGGACAGCGTCAGCGAGGTCTTCTCGGTCACCGGTACCTACGACCTGATCGCCATGGTCCGGGTGGCCAAGCACGACGATCTCGCTGATGTCATCCCCGGCCGGATCAGCAAGATCCCGGGCGTCGAGGGGACCGACACCCATGTGGCGTTCCGTACGTACTCGCAGCACGATCTGGAGGCGGCCTTCGCCATCGGCCTGGACGGCTGAGGACTGCCCCGCATATACGTTCGGCCGGTACGGACTGCTGTCC